>JBLIIB010000301.1:0-5193 GCA_047634795.1 Candidatus Azotimanducaceae bacterium
TTGACCATATTTCAAGCATTTATTAGGTTTACTTGTCCTAATCAACTGATCGCCTGCTTCAGGTTTCTCTCAAATTTCTGTATCTTACCCGTCTTGTTTTTCTGAGCGTTCTACATCATGGATAGCCGCGAGCTACGCAGCGCATTTTTGGATTTTTTCACTTCTAAAGGCCACACTATTGTTGATTCGGCATCACTGGTGCCAGACAACGATCCTACGCTGCTATTTACCAACGCAGGGATGGTGCAGTTTAAAGATGCTTTCGCGTTTCGGGAAATTCGAGGCTACACGAGGGCTGTAAGCTGCCAGCGTTGTGTCAGAGCGGGTGGGAAGCACAATGATCTTGATAACGTTGGATACACGGCGCGTCACCATACCTTTTTTGAAATGCTGGGCAATTTCAGCTTCGGCGACTACTTTAAGGAAGATGCTATTGTCTTTGCCTGGGAGTTCCTGACAGAAATCGTTGGTCTGCCTGCCGATCGATTGTGGGTCACCGTCCACGATAGCGATGATGAAGCAGAAAAAATCTGGATAGAAAAAGTAGGCTTTGACCCGAAACGTATTACGCGCTTGGGTGATGACGATAATTTCTGGACCATGGGTGACACAGGACCTTGCGGTCCTTCTTCTGAAATATTTTACGATCATGGAGCCGATGTCCCAGGTGGACCACCGGGTAGTGAAGACGGTGAACTGGACCGCTATATCGAAATCTGGAACCTAGTGTTCACGCAGTATGATCGTTCAGCAGATGGCACCCTGACGCCTCTGCCTAAACAATGTGTCGACACAGGCATGGGGTTGGAGCGTCTCGCGGCTGTGCTACAACATGTTAATAGTAATTACGACATCGACCTGTTTCAGGCTTTGATTAAAAAAGCAGCGTCTGAATTAGGTGTCACTGATCTCGGCAACCCGTCTTTGAAAGTGATTGCCGACCATATTCGTTGCGCGGTCTTTTTGATTGCAGATGGTGTTGTGCCTTCCAATGAAGGGCGGGGCTACGTGAATCGGAGAATCATTCGTCGTGCGCTGCGTCATGGGCATAACCTTCAATCCAACGGGCCATTTTTTTACAGGTTAGTCTCGGAAGTGGTTGCGCAAATGGGTGATGCTTATCCTCTCATCAAGCAGACGCAGGCGCAGATTGAGCGAGTGCTCTTGAAAGAAGAAGAGCAATTTGAACTTACTCTCGATCAGGGTATGCGAATACTTAATGATGCCATCGCAGACATGGATGGTACTGAGATATCCGGCGAAGTGGTGTTCAAACTTTACGATACCTTTGGCTTTCCCACAGACCTTACGGCTGATATTGCCAGAGAAAAAAAGCTCACACTTGATATGCCCGGGTTCGATCAGGCAATGGATGCTCAGCGTGCGCGAGCCCGGGCGGCCAGCCAGTTTACGTCGGCCGAGACCGGCAATTTGGAATTGGATTTCGTCACTGCCTTTGTAGGCTACGATTCGTTGCAGGACTTCTCTCAGATCGAGGCGATCATTGTTAACGGTGAACGGGTAGATGAGATTCTTTCAGGACATGAGGCGCTCCTTGTTCTTGATAAAACGCCGTTTTACGCTGAATCCGGAGGTCAGGCCGGTGATACAGGTATTCTGACGGCTGAAGGTCTGGTGATCCATGTACTGGATACGGTTAAAAGCAACAACACCTTTTTGCATCGATGTGTGATTAGGGAGGGTGCTGTTTCTGTAGGCCAGCAGCTCGATGCCTCGGTGGACAGGCACGTTCGCGATGCAACGCGCTTGAATCACTCAGCGACTCATTTGATGCATGCCGCACTCCGATCAGTTCTGGGTGAGCACGTTAATCAGAGGGGGTCGTTGGTCAACGCCGGGCGTTTGCGTTTTGATTTCTCGCATTTCGAACCAGTGTCAAAAGATCAAATCCGAGAAATTGAGCGGATGGTTAATGATGAAATCCGAAAAAATTCGAATATTGAAACGGAAGTCATGGGGCTTGAAGCCGCACGGGGAAAAGGCGCGATGGCGTTGTTCGGTGAAAAATATTCAGAAGAGGTTCGCGTGTTAACAATGGGCAAAGGGTTTTCGGTCGAATTATGCGGCGGTACTCACGCGGCAAGAACTGGAGATATTGGTCTATTCAGAATTACATCAGAGCAGGGCATTGCCTCGGGCATTCGACGAATCGAAGGGGTTACCGGCGGCGGCGCTCTGGAATATGTGGAATCCTCCGAGGATATTATCTCCCAGACGTCGATGTTGGTTCGTGGTGACAGATCGAACCTCTCCGAGAAAGTGAGCGCATTGTTAGAGCAGAACAAAAAACTCGAGAAGAGCATTGCAGATTTAAATCGAAAACTCGCTAGCGGTGGGGCCTCGGATATTGTGGGAAGCGCGATTGAAATCGACGGCTTCAAATTGCTGGTAAGCCAGCTCGATGGCGCTGACACCAAATCGCTACCCGATGCGCTCGATCAGCTCAAAAATAAAATTGGCTCCGGAATCGTCGTGCTGGGTACAGTGAGCGAAGGTAAGGTTGGATTGATTGTCGGTGTCACCAAAGACCTTGTGGGTCGATTCAACGCTGGTGCGATCGTCAATCATGTGGCGACTCAAGTCGGCGGTAAGGGCGGTGGGCGTCCGGATATGGCGCGCGCAGGTGGATCAGAGCCGGATTCGCTGCCCGAAGCGCTGGCCAGTGTCGAAGCCTTTGTAAAAAATCTAGGGAAGCTCTGATTAATAAGGTAGTTGTTTCGGGCCGCGCAGGTCGCGCCGCGCAGGTCGGGCCGCGCAGGTCGGGCCGCGCAGGTCGGGCCGCGCAGGTCGGGCCGTCCAGTCCAGAACAAGGCTGGGCGCACGTGTTTATGCATGCCTGAACGCAGCGATGGCAAAAATAGACATTAATAAGAGCTTTCCAGTGTAGTTATTTGGCGCAGATTTAGCTTTAATGTCGCCCTTTTAGACGCAGGTGAACATCGAATGTCGTTGTTTGTTCAAAAGTTTGGCGGGACATCTGTCGCCTCCATTGAACGAATCACCCACGTGGCTTCGCGCATCATTCGTGCCCGGGAAGCTGGGCACGATGTTGTGGTCGTTGTTTCAGCGATGGGCAACGAAACGGATCGTCTCGTGTCGCTTGCAGAAGAAGTGGCTTTTCACGATATTGCAGCGAGAAGAGAAATGGATGTGCTGCTCTCTACTGGCGAGCAGGTCACCATTTCTCTGCTGTCTATGATGCTCATGAAGATGGGATGTAAAGCTGAGTCTTTTCTTGGGCGCCAAGCTGGCATGCTGACAGACGCTGAGTATTCACGGGCGCGAATATTAAGCATTGATACTACCTTGCTGAAGAACCGCATTGAGGCGGGCATTGTTCCAGTTGTGGCGGGTTTTCAGGGAGTAGACGAAGCCAACAACGTCACGACCCTGGGCCGCGGTGGTTCGGATACAACAGCGGTCGCGCTTGCTGCAGTGCTGAATGCCGATGAGTGTCAGATTTATACGGATGTTAAAGGGGTGTACACCACTGACCCGAGGGTAGTGGAAGGCGCGAGATGCCTTGATCAATTAACTTTTGAGGAAATGCTTGAGCTCGCTAGTCTTGGATCAAGAGTACTGCATACGCGCGCCGTAGAGTTTGCGAGCAAATATCAGGTTCCTATACGGGTACTGTCCAGTTTCGAAGAATGTAAGGGCACGTTGATTACGAAAGAGGATAAATCAATGGAACAACCAATAATCTCAGGTATTACTTTTACCCGTGATGAAGCCAAGTTAACGATACTGGGTGTAAAAGACGTGCCGGGAATTGCCTTTGCGATCCTTGGACCTATAAGCGACGCAAATATCGAAGTAGACATGATAGTCCAAAACGTTTCTGCTGATATGAGTACTGATTTTACCTTTACTGTTCGTCGCGAAGATTATGGTCAAGCTAAGAAAATCCTTGAAAATATCGCGAAAAACGTTGATGCGAGAGAGGTGTCGGGCGACAATAAAATCGCAAAGCTGTCCTTGGTCGGTGTTGGAATGAGATCCCACGCTGGTGTAGCCAGTAAAATGTTTGAGGTTCTTGCTAAAGAATCGATCAACATTCAAATGATCTCGACTTCGGAAATCAAGGTTTCAGTGGTTATAGCCGAAAAGTATCTTGAATTGGCTGCGCGGGCGCTGCATTCGGCATTTGAGCTGTCCGAAGAACAGGACATGGAAAGCTAGTACTGCTGCTGTCCCTCTACTGAGGTGCAGTAATTTGTAGGTAGTGTTGGTTGAGTTATCGTTTTAAAAAGCGACAATTGAAGGAGTGACATCGTGCTTATTTTGACCCGTAGGGCTGGCGAAACGCTGATGATCGGCGATAACGTCTCCGTGACGGTACTGGGAGTCAAAGGCAATCAGGTTCGCATTGGTGTTAACGCGCCTAAAGAAGTCGCGGTGCATCGAGAAGAAATATTCCAGCGCATTCAGGCGGAGGAAGAAGGCGGTACGGATAAAGAAAACCAGCTCAACAAGCCAATCGAGCCTGAGTAGACCTGCTTAACTCGCCCTGGCAGTCCGGCTCACATATCCGTTTTTCAAACCTGTTTTTCAAACCTGTTTTTCAAACCTGTTTTTCAAACCTGTTTTTCAAACCCAGGCTGCCGCCTACCCTGAAAAAGTCACCTTTCTCATTAGGTTGAAGTATCCCCTTGGGAATTCCACGCCCTCGTAATAGCCCTTTTCAAGCAACAACTGATGGAACTCTTTTAGCCGGTAGATGGGTACGGAGGCAATGAGATGGTGTTCTAGGTGATAATTCAGATCATGGGGTGCTACCAATAGGCTCTCCAACCAATTGATATAGATTGTCCGAGTATTTAGCCGAGAGTCGGGTTCAAAATGATCTGGTACCGCGGCGTGCTCAGCTATTTGTCTAATTCTTGTGATGAGCATGTGCGAGGTCATAAAGGAGATGACCCACAGGGCATAAAGCCAGGGTGCGCCAACCAACGTCATGATAACGAGCATCAAAACGTTGCAACCAACGCCGCGTATCAAGGTTTCTTTGGTGGTCGTTTTCAGATCGGTAAGTCTGCCTAGGGACCTGCCGATTGACTTCACCCGTCGCCATCCAAGTTGGCCGCTGAGATCTCGTGCAACTTTCCGCTGTAAGCTGGCCCTTGAAACAGGATAAGCATCAAAGTTTTTCAGATCAGGGTCATCCGGCGT
>JBLIIB010000302.1:0-5169 GCA_047634795.1 Candidatus Azotimanducaceae bacterium
GTTCTCGTCATCACGTACCTGATAGTCATCACGTGCGTGAGCCCCGCGGCTTTCTTTACGACCCTCGGCACTGAATGCTGTTGCTTCCGCGATTTCGAGCAGATTATCCAATTCAAGCGCTTCAAGGCGAGCCGTGTTAAACGCCTTGGATGTGTCGTTCATCGACGCTCTGGAAATTCGCTCACGAAGATCTGCTAGTTTTTTGAGGCCTTCTTGCATAGGCGCTTCTTTCCGGAACACACCGAAATTTAGCTGCATACATGCTTGTAATTCTCTCTTCAAGACAGCGGGCGACTCGCCATCACCCTTAGAGTTGTCCCAATGATTGAGCCTTGTTAGCGCGGCTTCAAGATCTGAATCGGATGCTTCACCGGAATCCATACCTGAGGCAAGAGCATCAGTAATATGAAGCCCTGCAGATCGGCCAAATACCACAAGATCCAACAGAGAATTACCGCCCAAGCGATTCGCGCCGTGCACAGAGACATTAGCGGCTTCGCCTACGGCGTAAAGGCCGTCGATGATTTGATCCGTGCCGTCTGCATGTTGAGTGATCGCCTGGCCATGCACGTTAGTCGGCAATCCGCCCATCATGTAATGACAAGTCGGTACTACCGGGATCGGTTCTTTGACCGGATCAACGTGAGCAAAGGTCTTCGACAATTCAACAATCCCGGGGAGCTTTGAATGCAAGGTCTCTTCGCCAAGATGGTCGAGTTTCAAGAACACGTGATCGCCATTTTCGCCTGCGCCGCGGCCTTCCAAAATCTCAAGCACCATGGACCGTGCTACGACGTCCCGACCCGCTAGATCTTTGGCATTCGGAGCATAACGTTCCATAAAACGTTCGCCGTCTTTATTAATCAGGTAACCACCTTCTCCGCGGCAGCCTTCCGTCACCAGCACACCGGCACCGGCAATGCCCGTGGGGTGAAACTGCCACATTTCCATATCCTGAACGGGGTATCCGGCTCTAAGCGTCATGCCCGTCCCGTCGCCGGTATTCATCAGCGCGTTAGTTGTGGACTGGTAAATACGGCCTGCACCGCCGGTCGCAAGGACTGTGGCACGTGCTTTGATGTAATGCGTTTCGCCCGTTTCCATGCAAATCGCGGTCACACCAACCACCGCGCCATTGGCATTCTTCACGAGATCGACCGCAAACCACTCGCTAAAGAAAACGGAACCCGCTCTCAGGTTCCCCTGATAGAGCGTGTGCAGCAGCGCGTGGCCCGTTCGGTCAGCCGCAGCGCACGTGCGTGCAGCCTGCCCGCCTTTACCAAAGTCCTTGGACTGACCGCCAAAAGGACGCTGGTATATTCGACCATTTTCGGTACGCGAGAACGGCAAGCCCATGTGTTCAAGTTCGTACACGGCTTTCGGACCAACGCTACACATATATTCGATCGCGTCTTGGTCACCAATGTAGTCGCTGCCCTTGACAGTGTCATACATGTGCCAACGCCAATCATCGTTCGGGTCGTCGCTGGCTATCGCACAAGTAATACCACCCTGCGCTGACACAGTATGCGAGCGAGTCGGGAACACTTTGGAAATTACCGCTGTCTTTCGACCAGATTCAGCGAGTTGCAGTGCTGCTCTCATGCCAGCGCCGCCGCCACCTATAATAATGGCGTCAAATTCAAGTACAGGTAAATCAGTCATGCCTATTGTCCCAATGTGTGATTGCCCCAGAGGATCTCAACACCCCAGAGAAAGTAAGCAGCAATAATCAGGATGCAACCTATCTGAAATATTGTTCGAAGGGTGTTCCCTTTAGGGCCCAGTGTGTGTTCCCTGAGATAGTCCGAACCCACCGTCCACATGCCAATCCAGGCGTGTGCACAAATGGAAACAAGCGTCAGCATGGTAAACACCTGCATACTGGTGCGCCCAATAAATTCTGACCACGTGGCATAGTCCAAAACAGGACTAATCACGATAAAGCCAAGAATACATACTGTGTAAGCGGCGAGCACCATGGCGGTAACCCGTTGGATAATCCAATCGGACACACCGTTTCTGCTCATGCCGGTAACTTGAGTAACCATCGTGTGCTCCTAAATAACCCAGAGCGCTGCAAGCGCAATGAGAATGGCGGAAAAGAAAACCGTAAGCCGCGCGGCTAAAGTGGCACCTTCAAGCGTCTCACCCCAACCCCTGTCCATCAGCAGGTGCTTAATCCCAGCGACGAAGTGGTAAGCGAGCGCCGACAGCAAGCCCCAGGTAATGAACTTACCCAACGGAGACGCTATCATAGCAACCAAAGACTCGAAGCCCGTGTTACTCGAAACCGACATTTGAAGCGCGAACAGAAGAAAGCCGACACCGACAAACAACACCACACCGCTAACTCGGTGGGCAATAGAGGTGATGGCAGTAATAGGCCAGCGGAACGACATTAGGTCGCCAATGCCGACATTGATTGGGCGGGAGTTATCTTTCACCGGTAGTTACTCACTTGATTGATTTAATTAAGGAACAGTCCAACACATCCATTCCTTGAAGCGCGCTCATCATAGTGATTCTACGAAAAAAAAACAAACCGCGGATCGCGCAATCCCTTTTTGTACAAGGGTTTACAAGCAGTTACCATTTTGCTTTCATACGGCCCCCTATTATTCGGGCGAAAGGGCCCAGACAGGGGCCTGAAAGCGCAAAAAAAACATAGGTGGTCGCATCAAAACAGTCCATGCGACACGATAAACGCGCGCCCCCGTGCACGCATCAGCGGACATAATGGAAAGATTAGAATTACTAATCACGATGGCCGGCGAATCAGTCGATCATAGCCGCTTGAAAACTTGAGCCGTGACACGAGCAGGAGCATTAAATGCCACAAAAAGTAGAAATTGTTATAGACGGAAAATCCTTAGACTTACCCGTGCTGGAGGCCAGCGAAGGGCTCAACGTCATCGACGTCCGCGGTCTCATCAAAGAAGGTATGTTTACCTATGATCCTGGCTTCCTGTCTACCGCCAGTTGCGATTCTGAAGTCACCTATATCGATGGCGACAAAGGCATTCTGACCTACCGTGGTTATCCGATCGAACAACTTGCAGAAAATTCAAGCCACCTAGAGGTGAGCTATCTTTTATTGAACAGCGAGCTACCCACTGCCGATCAGCTTGCCGAATTCACTCAAGGCATTAACGATCGTATGCCTATAGACGATCACTTCAAGCGGATCTTCGACGGTTTCACACAAGATGCCCATCCGATGTCGATGATTTGCGCTGCTCTTGCAGGCCTGGCTTCACTGAACTACGAAAACATGGATATCAGGGACCCGGTTTACCGACGAGAGTCTGCTATGCAGTTGATTGCGAAGATTCCAACGCTCGCTGCAATGGCTTACAAGAAGTCGATTGGCGAGGCGTTCATCGAACCCGATCCGAGCTTAAGCTACGCAGAAAACTTCCTGCACATGTGCTTTGGCAAGCAGGGTGAAGCACCTAACGTGAGCCCTACGATTGCCGCCGCAATGGATCGCATCTTTATCCTGCACGCTGATCATGAGCAGAACGCATCAACATCGACCGTCCGCATGGCGGGCTCCACCGAATGTAATCCGTTCGCCGCCATCGCAGCAGGGACAGCCGCACTTTGGGGACCATCACACGGCGGCGCCAACGAAGCCGTTCTCGATATGCTGAACGAAATCGGCGACGCATCAAAAATCGAAGAGTACGTTGAAAAAGCCAAAGACAAAGATGACCCTTTCAAGCTCATGGGATTTGGTCACCGGGTTTACAAGAATTTTGATCCGCGCGCGACGGTGATGCAAAGCAGCTGTCACGCTGTCATGGCAGAGAAAGGCGGAGAAAAAGATCCTCTGCTGCAAATTGCTCAGCAGCTAGAGCAGATCGCACGCGAACAGGACTACTTTGTGGACCGAAAGCTCTACCCCAACATCGATTTCTACTCGGGTATTACGTTCCAGGCCATCGGCATTCCCACAAGCCTATTTACCGTGATATTCACTTTGGGCAGAATGCCCGGCTGGATCACTCACTGGGATGAAATGATTGGCGCGCCCTTCAAAATCGCCCGTCCTCGCCAATTGTATCTCGGCGAACACAAACGCGATTATGTTGATATTGCAAGTCGATAACGCAAACTGAAAACGTCACTCATCGCGCCGTTAAAGCACACATCTAACACGACTAAAAAAGGATAGACCATTGAGCATCACAGCAGCTATGGAAACCAGCAAAGGTACCATCAACATCAATCTTTTCCCTGAGAAGGCGCCCGTAACGGTCGCAAATTTCGTCAATTTGGCGAACAAAAAATACTATGACGGACTAAGCTTTCACCGCGTTATTTCCGAGTTTATGGTTCAGGGCGGTTGCCCGTTGGGAACCGGCACTGGCGGCCCGGGATATCGCTTCGAAGACGAATTTGACGCGAGCCTGAGACACGATGCGCCCGGCAAACTCTCAATGGCTAACGCCGGTCCTGGCACAAACGGCAGTCAGTTTTTTATCACCCATGTTCCAACGCCACATCTCAATGATGCCCACAGCATTTTTGGTGAAGTTAACAGCGCTGACGATCAAGCCATTGTCGACTCAATTGCCCAGGGCGACAAGATCGTGATTCTCACGATTAGCGGCGATACCGAATCTCTGCTGAGTGATCATGCTGCGCGGATTGAAGAGTGGAACAAAGCCACGCCGGATTAATCCAAAGGACGAATCCAAGCCGGGACTCTCATATGCGCGGTGTTATTTTAGACGCAGACAGCCTCGGCCAGGGGATTGATCTCACACCTGTCACTTCGTTGTTAGACGAATGGCAGGTGTACCCCTACACCTCATCTGATGATGTCGCGAGTCGGGTTTCAAACGCAGATATTGTTCTCAGCAATAAAATTCAACTAATCCGCACCACCCTCAACCAAAGTTCGATTCGACTCATTAGCGTGATGGCGACGGGCACAAACAACGTTGACCTTCAGGCCGCACGCGATCACAACATCACCGTAAGCAACGCGGTCGCTTATGGCACCCCCTCAGTAGTGCAGCACACCCTGTCACTCATACTGACGTTATCGACGAACCTGCACCGTTATCTACGTGACGTAAAAGAAGGCCTCTGGCAACAAAGCCCGGTATTCACAATGCTTGATCATCCTATTGTCGAAATCAGCGGTAAAACACTGGG
>JBLIIB010000303.1:0-5169 GCA_047634795.1 Candidatus Azotimanducaceae bacterium
GATAATGTTATCGGAGCGCAAGTCTCCATGTGTCAGCGAAAACGGGTAGGGCGGCGCAGGGTCGAACTTGAAGAGTGGCGGCAGGTATTGCATCAATCGTTTGAGTTCTGGATACGCGTCGAACTTACCGGTTTCTTCTACCTCTTTGACGCTCTGATTGTACATGTCCATGGCTTTGTCCATCGACATCTCCGAGACCTGCCATTTTGCCCAGGGTAGCGCCTCCAGGCTTCCATCGTTCCACCATTTGGCATGGAGCTTGGCAAATTGCTCGATTACTTCTCTTGAGGTTTGGCGGTCTGTGCCAGCCACCTGATCGCTCGGCTCTCCGGGAGCAAGATCTTCAAGCAACAGTACAAATTGGTTCGTCGCTTCCAGGTATTCCATGAAGTAGCAATCGGCGATCGGTATGCCGACGTTGCTGCCGATATCCCGGTAAAACCCGATCTCTCGTTGGTAGAGGCTTCTTTCTGCGGCCATATCTCGCGTGTCTTGTCGCTCGGCGGCAAACTTGGCGATGACGCTGGTAGGTGCTTTTCCCGAATCCCCGGTGTAGCTCAATGCAACTCTGGCGAGTTGGCCCATAAATCCTTCGCCCACGCCAATAATTGTGTGGCAGAAATCTGACAATGTGGCATCACCGATTTGCTCGCTAAGTGCTGACTTTAGCCAGTCGACGGTCAGAGCGTCTGCCGTCAAAGGCAGGTCATTTCCGGACATTTTTGTCTCTCCTGACCGGATGGACAATCAGATGATCGGGTAAGTGTTTGTGAAAATTAAGCGTGACCAATTCCGGCGTACTGTCGGCGGAAAAACTGAGTTCTGTCACGGCAGCATTGTGCATGAGGTATTGATGCCCAAACGCTGGTTGCGTGCCGAGAAGCCGCGCAATTAAGTGTGCGATCGCGGCGCCGTGACTCACGACAATCAGGTTTTCGGTTGGATGGCGTCCCCGCAGTTCTGACACTGCGCCCGCGACTCGTGTCCCGAGTTGATTCGGCGATTCGCCGTTATGACCACGGAAATCATCATCGCGAATGGAATGTTTAGCGAAACCAAACTCTTCCAGTTCCTGGTATGTGACTTCCTCCCAGTCGCCGAGGTTCCCTTCCTTTAGATGTTCATGGGTATCAATGGGCAACTGCAGTGCATCGGCGATGTGTCTGCCAGTTTGATTCGCACGGGACATAGGGCTGGTATAGACGCGGTGGTAAACCCGTTCCCATTCACGAAGCATCTCGGCGGTGTGTTTTGCCTGTTCTATGCCACGATCATTTAAAGGAGACTCGGTTTGACCGTGGGCTATCTTTTCCAGATTTCCAACGGTTTCGCCGTGTCTTACGAGTAGTAGGTGAGTTGAGTCTGACATGATTTAGGCAACGTCCTCTTTCACGAGGCTTACATTGGGGGGGGGTGCAGTCATTCGGGATTGTCCTGTAATCGGGTCATAATTTTTATGGGCATACGTTTCATAAGCACAGGTTTTAGGGGATAGATTTTAGGGTCATCAATGATCTTGCCGTCTCGCTATTTGTAGACGCTTGCGGTCGCACCTCTTCCTTTGGTCAATTGTTATTCAACTTTGATGAGACAGACTCTGATGGGACAGGGTAGCACCTGCCAAAAAAAACCGTCAATAGTGATTTTTTTGGCTGGCGCGCTAGTCTTAGCGGGGTCTTCCGTGGCGTTTTAGGCCATTTGCGACATAAAAGTGTTGAGGTCGAAGTAATCTCGCCACGCGCTGATTTTCCCGTTTGTAATCTCAAACGTACCCATCACAGGTAAATCGATTTTCTTATCGCCGGGCATGTCGAAACGGTCGACCCGCTCGGTAAGCACTTTGTCGCCGTTCTCAGCGATAGAAATGAGTTCCCAGTCAACAGCTTCAGCCCCCATACCGCGGATGGCCGCATCCACTCCTGTTTTGCCTTCTATTTTGTCCATGGGGATATTGTGCCAGACAACATCCTCTGTGAGCAGGTCTGCTGCTGCATCCCAGTTCATTGTGTTCCAAGCGTTGATAAATTCAATGACGATATCAGTGTTGCTCATGATCTGATTCCTGTTTTACTTAATGGTTTTTAGTAACTGGATATGGGTTAAGACTCACCGGTTACCTGTTCTGGGTGAGAAGTGAAGACTGAACTCAATGGCGTAGTGGTAAATAGTGCTAAATATTGTCCTGAATGTAATGCCAATTAGCGCTAAACACTACTTGATGATAACAATTAGACGAAAAAAAGGGGCTGCAATGGCAGCCCCTTTTAAGTTCACACTATCGTTCCATGAACGATCAATTTCACGCTATCTTTCGGTGAACGATTGCTGATCAGAGACCTGCGCAATAACGAATGCCGCGGCGCAGCAATTCGTAATACTGTGGTTTTTCCCAAGAGCCTCGTTCGATTTCCGGATAGTAGTCTGCAACGGGCGCCATATCATAGTGACCTCGGCAATGGCCAAGATTCAAATACAACACTTCACCGTCACCGGTCTTCTTGATGTAGTAGATTGCGCGCTTGTCATCATTGTTGAAGTCGGCATTGATCCAGCCATCACAGGTACCTGTGTAGTCAGAATACATTAGCAGTTCATGCTCGCCGTGCATCTTACAAAGGTACTGCTCGTCGTCTGTATCAAATTCGCCAACATCCTTCACCAGAGCGTGATCCTTTGCCTCTGTCTTGACGGTAAAGGGTGCAATCGGCGGGTGCGCCATAAACTGTGAACCCATGAGGTCCATAATGTCTGGTGCAATTTCCGGTGCATCAACACCATCGGCAGTGAACTCAAGTATCGAGTTGGTTCCATGAAGTGCAAACCATTTACCACCGCCGGAGATGTATTCCCTAAGACCCTTTTGCTCTTCTTCCGAAGGCATCAGGTTACAGGTGTAGGTGATGAGACAGTCGCTGGCCTTAATGCCTTCAATATCATGAAAATCGCAGGCAACTGTGGTGCGAATGTTCTCATGCTCGGCTAGTAGCTTGAGCAATTCCAGACGGGCATAGTCGATGTCGTGATACATCCCGGCTGCGACCATATAGACGTTGATTTTCTTATCAGGCATGTGCCGCTCTCCTTAGTACTGGATACGCTTGGTAAATGAACCGTCGATGACGACGTTGGTACCGCTAGTGAATCCGGCGCGGGGGCTAGCAAGCAGCGTGATCTGTGCTGCAACTTCGTCGGCTGTACCCATTCGGCCCAGTGGAATCTGAGCAACGGTTGAGTCATAAAGTGCTGCCATATTCTTCTGGATCATGTCCCAGGCGCCGCCTTCGATCATGATTGGACCAGGGCTCACTGCGTTAACACGAATGCCTTTAGGCGCAAGCTCATGTGCCAGAGCACCTGAGTAGTTGAGTAGTCCGGCTTTCATTGCGTTGTACGGACCAGCGCTCATGAACTGCTCAACAGCTGCTGTGGTGGAGATCATGATGATGCTGCCACCGCCAGATTTTTCCATGTGAGGCGTACAAGCTTCGACGCCGTGAACTGCTGCGAGTATGTTGCCGTTGAACTGGCTGATCCAGCCTTCGTCGCCAGGTGCGTTGCCGCCAGAGACGTTTGAAACAAAGATGTTCAATCCGCCGAGTTCTGCTGCTGCTTCATCAATAAAAGCTTTGAACGCATCACCATCAAGAACGTCAACAACCCTGCCGCAAACCTTAACGCCCTTGGCTGAAATAGCTTCGACGGTAGCTGCGACTTCTTCTGCGTTTCGAGCACAAAATGCAATGTTACAGCCTTCGTCAGACAGTGCTTCGATGGTTGCACGGCCAATCCCTTTGGTGGCACCGGTTACGAGTGCAGTTTTTCCTGAGAGTTGTAGATCCATTTGTATTTCCCTTTTTAAAATTGGTTGGTTTGTTGTTGTGGCGCTCAGCGTCATCTTTTCACATTGTTAGATGTGTCTTTGACAGAGCGGACAAGACTTTTATGAGACGGGCCAAGCCTTGTTTTAAACGGGACAAGATTAGGGAAGCGAAAACCGTCAGTCAAGACTGTTATTGAGACTGTTGAAGGGAGGTCTGGCACAATAGGTCAAAATGAAGGGGTAGGGCATGAATCAACAGGAACCGTTGTGGGCGCTGGCGGCGGGTTGCGTACCCGATGCTGCCCCGGAAGATATCCCGAGAATCGCTCATCAAGCAGGCTTTTTGTCCTCTGGCATGTGGGTAGACCCAGAGACCACATGGCTATCCGGCACGCTTGCGAAGACAAGGCAAAGCCTCAATGACACCGGTATCACGCTAGTTGATGTTGAGGTGATCTGGCTCGACGGTGATGCGGCAGCGAGCGATACCCATAAATTGATCGTAGACGTCGGGCTTGAATTGGGCGCACGTAACGTTCTGGTGGTTTCACGACACGACAATCATGCTGCGTCTGTCGATCAGTTTCGTTCAATTTGTGAACTCGCGGGCAAAGATATTCGGATCTGCCTCGAATTTGGCGAGTTTACGAGTGTGAAATCGCTGAAGGCAGCCAATACATTCATTGATCAGGTTGATCATCCCACGGCCGGTATTCTGATTGACCTTATGCATCTGAATCGTGCGGGCGATCCAAGACCCAGCCCTGAACGGTTGAATTCCTCTCGATATCCCTATGTACAAGCGTGTGATTTCTGGCAGGCGTCAGGTGAGATGACAGGGATGGACTATATCGTCGCAGCAGTGGATGACCGAGCCTGTCTTGGTGAGGGAGAAGCGCTGCGTGCTGATCTTGAACTCGCCTGCAGGAGCGGCAAGGACATTAGTCTGGAAATTCGTTCTAAAGCTTTGCGGGACTCGTTTCCTGATCCATTCACGCGCGGTGAACAGATATTTCAGCGTTGCGTTCGCTCAGAGCATTGTTGACCCACAAACGCTTAAGCACTCAAGGGACCTGGCCTTTCCTGATCCCATGCTTTCTGAACTGACCGCAGGTCGAGCGCCTTGTTATTGTGTCCTTGCCCAATCGAGCGCTTCCTCGCTGCTAGCCCAACGAATTGCGTTTTCAAGGAGCTGCCGATATTCAGGGCAGGTATAGGCTTCTGGGTCATCGCCTCCCTGCAAATAGGTCACGGGGCTGTTTCGGTAGTGTTTAACCCATCCGACCAGGTTCGATGAATCATTGTGCGACCATCCCTCATTGTCGAACATGCTGCCTTCTTTGACGGCT
>JBLIIB010000304.1:0-5089 GCA_047634795.1 Candidatus Azotimanducaceae bacterium
ACAAGTCCCAATTAAAGTGCCAAAACCAGCGCCGGCAGAAATGATACCCCAGGCCGTGGGGCCGCCGAGGTGTAACCTCGCGACAGCGGGCCCGAGCAACCGAAAAACAGCATCTAATGCGGCAATCAATAATGAAAATTGAATAACAATCGTCCAAAGCCACCCGTGGGATATAACTTCAGTCCATCCTTCCTGTAGATCTTTCTAAAAAGTTACTTCCTCAGTGGTTGTTTGTTTCTTGGGGCGGAGTGCAAAAATTAAAATTGCAGAGAGCCCAAATGGACAACCCATCAATCGCAAGTGTCGGTCCCGCGCCAACCGTGGCGACTAAAATCCCGGCGAATGCCGCACCCAACATAAGTGAAACGGTACGGGCCGCTCCGAGTAACGCATGGGCTGCCTGTAAATCTTTTCGTTCTACCATTGGTGGAATAAACCCGACAATGGCAGAAGGGTGAAGCGCGAACGCTAACCCCGTGATCAGCATGAGAGCGGCCAAGTTTTAGACCGTCGCTTCACCGCTGATCATCAGAAAGGCGATGGATAGTTGACTGACGAGCGCAATGAGATCCGCGCAGATCATCATGAGGTGGCAAGATGTTCTGTCGGCCCGAGTGCCGCCTATTAGCAGCATCATCATTTGACCGACCGTTGAGGCCGCTATAACAATGGCCTAATCGCGGGTTGATCCGGTGAGATTCAAAACATCAAACGTAATGGCAATGGGTGCCATCGCACGACCGAAACAGGAGACGAGATAGGCCCCAAAGAGTCGCGAAAATTTGTGGTCTTTGCCGCGCGACCCCTTCACGAAAGGCGGGTTGGGTCACTCCTCCTTGATGAGGAACTGCTTGAGAAACATGACGGTGGCTTGTCGATAAACGTCACGGTTTTCTTTTCTTGCGTAGCCGTGGCCCTCGTTTAAGGCATTCATATACCATACTTTTTGGTCTTTCGAACGAAGTGCCTGCACGATTTGTTCGGCTTCAGTCACCGGTACGCGAGGGTCATTTTCACCTTGGACGACGAACAACGGAATTTTAATTTTGTCGGTGCTGCTGAGTGGTGATATTTTGCTCAGGAAAGCGCGCATGGCGGGGTTTCTTTCATCCCCGTACTCGACGCGGCGCAAGTCACGGCGATAGCTCTGGGTGTTTTCCAGAAATGTTACAAAATTGCTGACGCCGACAATATTTACACCGGCTTTTAAACGGTCGCTATAGTGTACTGCCGACGCGAGCACCATGTAACCGCCATAGCTGCCGCCGAAAACAGCCACACGATTCGAATCGAGCGCCTCATTGCCTTCAATCCAATCCAGAAGGGCACCAACGTCTTTGACAGAATCTTCCCGCTTGAAACCGTTGTCGAGTTGGATGTATTCGCGGCCATAACCCGATGATCCCCGCACATTGGGTACCAATACGGCGACGCCGAGCGTGGCGAGCCACATTTGGTAGGTTGAGCTGAACAATGGTCGAGCCTGTCCTTCAGGCCCGCCGTGAATCGAGATCACCACAGGGAAGGGGCCTTCACCCGCAGGTTTGTAGTAGAAAGCTGGAATCGTGCGGTCGTCAAATGTCTTGAACTCGATGAGTTCGGGCTCGATAAACTTTGTAGTATCCAACCCGCCGACCTCGCTGTAAGTCCAGCGAGTTAGATCACTGGAAGCCAGTGCGCTTCTGCCCAGAGACAAGACAAACGTGTCCGAAGGTGTTTTGGGTGTATTGATGGTGAGAGCAAGCTTGCGTGAGTCGGGTGAGAAGCTGATGCGTCCGATCACGCCGGTGGGAATATTATCGACCCGCTTGTAACGGTGAGTTCTGGTATCCAGAAGGTACAGTGCGCTAATGCCGCCGGTATTGGTCACAAAGGCACCGCGCTTGCCGTCTTCGCTCAGTTCTACGTCAACGACGTCCCAGTTGATACCCGTAGTGATGGTCTTGACCTTTGTGGGTTCATCTAGCGGTACCCATACGAGTTGGCGAAATTCCCCTCCCCGATCGGTGATGAGGAACGCGCCCTGGTTATCAGCGTCAAAACCCACAGGGTAGTTGACGCTCGATTTTTCTCCGCCACCTGCGAGTTGAATAACGTCGCCGTTCTTCATGTTTTTAACATGGATGCTGGAATTCACGGCTGAAACATAGTTCAGCAGCATGATGTGTTCGCCGTTGTCTGAAAAATCAGTAGCGGCCCACAATGTACCGTCATTTGATTCATGGACCAATTGCCGTGACTCCGGCGATTTGGGTTCAACCATCCAAACGTCATTGGAACGCCCGTTTCTGGCCGTGCTGGTGTAAGCCACCGCACCGCCATCATTGCGCCACGTCACATTGTTATTGCGGGATTCCCCGTCGCTAATCATTCGTGAGGTGCCGGCCGCAGGATCTAACACAAAAATTTGTGAGACTTCGCTGCCACCTGCGTCCATGGTGAAGACGAGATCTGAGCCGCCGGGCTGTCGACTGACGCCGCCAATCGGCTCTTCGAAAAAGGTGAGTTGCGTTCGCATGCCGCCGGGCGAATCCACGCGGTGGAGTTGCGTCACATCGCCAAAACGCGTTCTGATGTAGATGGAAGTACCCGTTTCATCCCAGGATTGGAAAGACGCGGATCGAACGTTTTGGTACTGCTCAAGGCTCGTAATGATGGAGCGAGGGATATCGGGGATATCTTCAAGGATGAGATTCCCGTTATTTAAGGTTCGCTTTATTACTGCTTGCTCGTCAGCATGAGCAAATGTCGTCGTGAGCAGCAGGCATAGCGTGATAGCGCGATAATTCATCGGTCGTTAAAGTCCAGTTTGATCAACGCACTAACCCTAACACCGGACCCTGCTATTGGTAACCGCCGGCGCTACATTCACGTCGTATTTCCAGTGTTCGGTCTTTTGATTTTAATCAACGACTATCTGAATCCACCTTTTCGGCGGGTTGAATGTCGACAACAGTTGGGGCGCTCAGGAATGAAGTTGTGATTCCGGTACTTGTAAGAAATTTGCCCTAAGTTTGTCTGAACCGTTGTCGCTGGTGGCGCCCATTTCCCTTGCGGCCTTCACCAGTTCTCCCGCGCTGGACTCCTGCCAGTGCCAGTCTTCGAGTTCGCGGGCTGTGGTTTTGCCGGGTTGACTGGTCGCTGATTCGTTGTAAAAAGCTTTGAGATCCTCAGCTGCGTGTTTGAGCATTTCCCCAGCATCAGGAGTTGTGGGAATGTTGCCTTCAGCGTACCCGGCAATTTAGTGGAATGACATCCATTGTGAAATTCACGTATTATCATTGCATCAATAAAAAATAGGGCTTGAGCGAAACTATGTACGATTATCTGATTAAAGACGCAACGATTGTTGACGGACTCGGTGGTAAGCCCTATCAAGGTGATATAGCGATTAAGGATGGAACGATTGCCGCCGTCGGTGAAGCCGATGGCACAGCAAAGGAGACCATCAACGCAGGTGGCGCTTATGCCACGCCGGGTTGGGTAGATGTACACACGCATTTTGATGGTCAGGTGAGCTGGGACGATAAGTTGGACCCCTCATTTAGCCACGGCGTCACCAGTGTGGTCATGGGAAACTGCGGGGTTGGATTTGCGCCGTGCCCGCCGGGTGGAGAGAAACGCATGATCGAATTGATGGAGGGCGTTGAGGATATTCCCGGCACAGCTCTCTATGAGGGTATTGAGTGGGGCCGATGGGAAACCTTCCCAGAGTATATTGACTATATTGGTACCCGTGAATTCACGTTGGATGTGGGCACTCAAATTCCACACAGCGCCGTGCGCAACTATGTTATGGGCGAGCGTGCCCTGAATCACGAAGACGCTACCGCAGCAGATCTCGACGCCATGCGAGCCATTGTTCGGGATGGATTGAACGCGGGTGCGCTTGGATTCTCTACCTCACGAACCATTGGCCATCGCTCTGTTTCGGGGGAGCCGATACCGGGTACCTTTGCAGAAAAAGCAGAACTCTTTGCAATAGGTGAAGCCATGAAAGAAGCTGGTAAAGGTGTATTTCAGGCGGTTCCCGCGGGGGTGGTTGGGGATATGGCAGGTCCTGAACACTGGACCACAGAGCAGGAGGTTGAGCTTTTTGCAGAAATTTCCAAAATCAGTGGCAGGCCGTGCTCGTTTACGTTGGTGCAGAATGCGAATCGCCCGGACCAATGGCGCAATTGTCTAAAGATCGTAGAGAAAGCTAATGCGGACGGTCTCGTCATGACACCGCAAATAGCAACGCGGCCCATCGGGTTTGTCACAAGCCTTAAGTCCTACCATATGTTTATGCGACGTGAGACTTATCTCAAGCTTGAAAAGTTACCGTTCGATCAAATGCTGGCTGAAATGAGAAAGCCCGAGGTTAAGGCTGCAATCCTTGCGGACAATGATATAAAACCAGATCAGCCCGGTGTGATGGCCGGTGTCTATGGCCTGATGGCAATGGCAGCGCCCAACATGTTCCCTATCGAACTACCCATAAATTATGAGCCGGAAGCGTCACAAAACATGAGTTCGCTTGCCGCAGCGGCAGGCAAAGACGTGGTCGATTATGTCTATGATTATTTGACCGCAGGTGCAGGTGATCAGTTTGCCATTTTGCTCGGTGCTAATTTTGTGGATGGTAGCTTTAGTGTGATGGAAGAAATGATTCCGCATCCCAATACCACCATTGGACTCTCAGATGCCGGTGCTCACGTTAACCTGATTTTTGATGCGGTGGGTCCGACCTACCAACTCACACACTGGGTGCGAGACCGAACGAGAGGCCAGCGCTTTCCGATTGAACTGATGGTGCAGAAGCAGACTCACACGAATGCGATGCTATATGGTTTGAACGACCGTGGCAGTCTTGAGGTGGGTAAACGAGCTGATATGAACTTGTTTGATCTCGATCGTCTTGGCCTTGGCAAACTTGAAGTTCATCACGACCTGCCCGCAGGCGGCTCCCGAATCCTTCAGTCAGCCGAGGGATATCTCAACACCTTCGTCGCGGGTGTAAAAACCCGAGAGAATGATCAGGATACGGGCGCGAGACCCGGACGGGTAATTCGCGCTTAGGGTTAGGGCGCTCTCAGGAGTCGGTAAA
>JBLIIB010000305.1:0-5073 GCA_047634795.1 Candidatus Azotimanducaceae bacterium
ATCAAAGTGAAAGTAATTATATTTTTTTCTTTTTTCTGTCTAATCCCGCCGCGCGCGCTCGAGCAAAGCCGCTAATCGCCGCCGTCATTTAGATATTGAGCAAAAGGATCCACATCCGCATCCCGATGCCACGTGTACTCCGCGCCGTTCGCTATCGTTAACGCCGCACCTTCTCCAAACAGGCGTTCGATAATCGCAAGGGACATGTCTATACCCGCCGAGACACCACTTGAAGTAACAACGTCGCCATCATCAACCCAGCGTGCCTCAGTTTTCCAATCCACCTGATCAGATTGTATGACGGCAAGATTGAAAAACATCTTATTGGATGTCGCCTTTTTCCCGTCCAGCAAACCAGCCTTTGCCAGAATAGCTGAACCGGAACATACCGAAGCAGTAATCTGGGCGCTCGTAGCGCGCGCTTTTAAAAACGCCAGCATCTTTTCGTTTTCCAATTCGGCAAATGTGCCAAAGCCACCTGGCAGCAGGATCAAATCCAGTGCCGGTGCATCGTCAAAACCAAAATCCGCATGAAACGAAGGCATGGGCGCATTCGACATGGAACCTGCCTTCACAAGTCCCTTATTTTCAGCGATCATCACCACCTGCAACATTTCGGGAGGCAACGCCGTAAACATCTCCAGTGGCCCGAACATATCCAGCAACTCAAACCCTTCGTAGAGCACAGCGCCTAAAATGAGAGGCTTGTCAGGCATGTTCTATCCTTTTTTTTGATTCATAGCGGTGATTCGTGATGTCGAAAATAGCATCTATAGCCCTGAACAACAGCACTTGCGATCAAACTGGCGGCAATCCAATTCTGCCGCTCAGCATCCAGGTGATCAACGGCAGGTGTTCACGACCGTGAAATAGCTGGTCCTCCACCACAAACGCCGGCGCATTCAATATGCCTTGCTCCAATAATTCGTCCTGCTGATCTTCGAGATTTCCCGCTTCAGGTATCGCAAATTCGTGAAATCGGTCCGCCGGACAGCCCAGTTCCTCGAGCAATTCAGCGACCCCCTCTAGGGACTCAAGGTTTGGTTCACCATCCCGAAACAGCGCAATGAAGGCAGCTTCGACAAAACGAATCAGAACTTCCTGACTCTCTTTTCGTTGGCGAAGCCAATTGAGCCCGACGGAAAGCATCATCGGATCGACAGATCGACGTCCAATTTCTTCCGTGACACCAAGCATTTCGCACTGCCGTGAGAATTCACGCTCAGACGCCATGGTTCTGCCTCTGGCTCGGCGAGCTTTTAGTTCCGCAAGCGGGTCGGCCTCACCGGATTCAAGATTGGTCGATACCACATTGCCCAATGAGCCTAACAAGGGACGCCATTCAATTCGCACATTGGTTGCTTCAATTAACGACTTCAGTCCGCTGATAGCCAACCAGGATGAAAGCTCACCAAACGTCAAATAAACTTTGATCATTCAAGGACCCTCGAATCATAAGCGACATCGGGAAGTGGACCTTTTTTACCCGATAAGTGCCAACGAATCCGGGGTAGATGTTGACGGCCAAAATAGACTTCCCCGTCAATGACGTAAGTAGGAACCCCGTAGTAACCTGAGTCCAGGATTTCTTCTTGTAACTCATCGTGGCGTGAGCGACCTTCGCCGCTTAGAAAGTCCATAAAGCCCTGCGTCTCGCAACCTGCCAGAGCTAACTCATTGGCAATCACGTCAGGATCTTCAATATCCAAATCCCGCCGCCAGAATTTATCAAAGGTGTTATCGCTGTAGCGCTTTAGCCCGTCGCGATTGTGTTGCTTTGCCCACAACATACCAATCGCTGCGAGCGAACTATCCCAGATTTTTTGAGTACCTTTGAGCGTGAGACCACGCAACTCCGCATAACGCCTGGCATCTTTATACGCGTATTTCACCGCTAGCCACTGTTTCGGCGAGCGATTGTTTTCAACCACTTTGCCGCTGTTATCTTTCTTTGCAGTACCGAGATAACTACCAATATTTAGTGTTAACGGATACCAGTCAATCTCAATACCAAACTGTGTTTCTAGCTGATAGGTTGGATCTTTAGCGATGAATGCATAGGGACTTTTGTAATCGATATAGACTTTCAAATTAGGTGTTCCCATCTAAATCTATGAATACCTCGGTTCGACCCGATCAATGCCAATGCCCAGACCCGCACTTGTCGCTTTTTTGTTCTCAAGTATTCCCATAGTGCTCTCCTAAATCCAGCGTCCAAACTTATCGACTGACCTGCTGAAGGTCAAACAGATTGATCTTTCCATGAACAACGCAATGATTTGTGATGCGCATATTGATATGCATTAAGCTGGCGAGGTCCAATTCAAGTAGATTATCGGAAAAGCTAAAAACGGCGCGCAACATCCCGCAACTTTAACTCCGCGCAGGCCTGCTAGTCATCGTGTAGAACCCACGAGCATCGAGCATCACCCCTGCCGAAATGAACATATGCATTTAACGAGGGCGCAGAGAGAGTGAAATATCCAGGGTGGTAACTTAGTTTACAACCATCATTTGATAAACCGACTGATGAACCAGTTGATAGACCAACCGTAGGAATACACCAAAACGCATGGATCCACTCAGCCAGGGCTCACTGGGAGCCGCACTCGCCCAAAGCGGCAGCAACCGCGACACGATAAAGAAAGCGGTATTATTTGGCTGCTTTGGCGGACTTGCGCCCGATCTTGATATTCTGATCTTTTCAACGACAGATCCCCTGCTCTTTCTGGAATTTCACCGGCAGTTCACCCATTCGCTGCTGTTTATACCCTTTGGCGCACTGATAGTAGCCGCAGCCACTCACTGGCTGTTTGGTAAAGGATTGCGATTCAAACAAACCTATCTGTTCTGCCTATTGGGATACGCCACTCACGGACTGCTTGACGCCTGCACAACCTATGGCACCCAACTCCTCTGGCCGATCACCAACGAACGTTATGCGTGGAACAACGTATCGATCATCGATCCCTTGTTTACGCTACCGATCCTCGCGCTTGTGATCACAGGCGTGTTTAGAAAAGAACCCTGGTTTGGCCGGGTGGCTGTGATTTGGGCGGTTACCTACTTGAGTTTTGGTCTCCTTCAAAGAGATAGAGCAGAAGCGGCAGGCTATGAATTAGCCAGAGAGCGCGGCCACGAACCCTTGAAATTAGAGGCCAAGCCCGGCTTCGCCAATTTGCTACTCTGGAAAACCGTGTACGAAACCGAGACCAACTATCATGTCGATGCTATAAGAGTAGGCTTTGATACCGTTGTATTTCCTGGGGGAAAGGCAACAAAACTAAATCTGGATAAGCACTTCCTCTGGCTTGATCCTGAGAGCCAGCAAGCGATTGATATTGAGCGGTTCAGGTGGTTTTCCAACAACTATCTAGGGTTGGACCCGAACGAACCGAACCGAATTATTGATGTCCGATACTCCGTTGTTCCCAACGAAATTAATGCACTCTGGGGAATCGATATCCAACCCGACCAGCCAAAAGATGCGCATGTCATTTGGGTCGCCTCTCGGCAGACAAGCCCTGAACAAACTGAAAAATTGTGGCGCATGCTGACGGAATAGCCCGGCTCGCATTGCCTTTTTTCGGTATCAATACCCAAACGAAAAAAAGCCGAACCAAAGCCAGATCAAGAATATCAAAGAGTAAGGTATTCATCTGCAAACATCATTTCGTCTGAAAAACGGCTTATCTCTCGCCAGGTCATAATAAAAAATCAAGCCGCATCAATGATCAAGACAATCGCCACCACCAGATTTAAAGTTTCGTCAGATTACGCTAAAGCCTGATCCATGCGTCACTAATTCCACACAACGTTTTTACGGCGATCTGAGTTTTCAGCTCCTGTCTGTGTCCGGAATTCGAGCAAGCATGTCATCGAACCAAAGACCTGATGGTAAATCACCATCACACCTACCGCATCCGGCGACCACTTACATACCTTGGCGTTTTACCAGTGCCATTCTTCACCGAGGCTGGTGGCTTGTAACGAGCCTCTATCTGGTCATAGACGCGGGCCCAAGACCTCTACAACTTGTATTCCCGGGAACCACTAAGGGCGTCACGGTGATCGCATTCGAAATACCGACGGGTGTCATCGAGGACAATTACAGCTGAAAAAGACCCATCATCATCGCGCATGGGCTTATGGGGTCGGCCATGCTCTTAACCGGACTCGTCACTTCTTTTCCGCTCCTGGTCATGACGCAAATGTTATAGGGGCTCTCGTGGACCTTTCTCTCCGGCGCAGATGCAGCCTGGTTGACGGATGAACTGGAACCATCAGAAACCGTCAGCAAAGTTCTCACCAATGGTGCACGTTGGGGCCAAATAGGCGCCGCGCTTGGTTTGATCATCCTGGGGTCGCTGGCCTGGATGACCACACTTTCCATCGCGATGATCACAGCAGGTATCTTGATGCTTTTTCTTGGAATTTACGTTGCCGTTTCGTTCAGGAAAATTAACTTTGTACCCTCAAGCGGTAAGCGCCTCCGCGCCTTTGTTAAAACATTGAGCGAAGGTATTCGTTACGCTCGCTCAGACAGGACCATTCTTGTCATCCTCTTGGTTACCTTCTTAATCAATGGTGCTGACGAGGTGTTCTCAAAGTTATTTGCCAAGCGATTGACGGAATTGGGACTACCCCTGTTCCCTAACCCTATTGTCTGACTCACGTTGCTGGGACTCATCACACTCGGCGCCGCTGCGGTAGCACTCCACGCAATAGAAAACCGTTTGAACAACGAGCACCCGCTGACATATCACTATCTCGCTGCCTGTGTCCTTGGAGCCGAAGGTCTCCTACCTTTCGCTTTGTCTCCTAATTACCTGTTTGCCATGGCGGGGGTCATTTGTTGTTCACGGATTTGCATGGAATATCGCTCGCGTCATTGGCGTCATGTGAATCAATGCACGATCAACGAGTCGTTCTCGCGCCACGCTTGCGTCATTTCCATCCCAGGCAGAAAACCTCGGTGAGGTCACGATTGGATTCACGCGAGCGCTCATCGCGAAGTTAGCAGGGATACCACTGGGGTTGATCGGCGCAACTTGCGTTGTCGTTGCAGTTGTA
>JBLIIB010000306.1:0-5073 GCA_047634795.1 Candidatus Azotimanducaceae bacterium
TGACCTCTGCTTTCCCAGGCATTATCCAATGCCTTGATGACGAGATTTGCGTCAGGATGATCAGAGATTGCCCAACCAATAACTTTTCGCGCATAGAGGTCAATCACTGCTGCAACATAACGCCATTGACCCCCAGCCCAAACGTAAGTGATATCACCGCACCAGACCTTGTTAGGCGTTGTGACAACAAACGCCCTGGCCAGTACATTAAGGATATCAACGCGCTCAACCGTTGCTTTCTTGTACTTGTGAGAACCCGGTTGCTTGCTAACCAGTCCCATCTCTTTCATCAGACTCCTCGCCTTGAACCGCCCGACATCCCGCCCATCTTCTCGCATTAAAATGCTGATGGTACGACTACCGAGCGAATTACGTGAGTTCGCAAACAGTTCAGCCACTTTAGCTTTCTGCTTAACCCTTTCAACATCAATGGTTTGCTTCCGGAGCACATAATCGTAGTAGCTTGATCGAGGTACATCAAAGACTGTGCAGATAAAATTAAGATCTTCATGCGCTCTCAATTGATCAATCAAAGTGTACGATTGAACTCGTCCGACATTAAGAGCGCTGTCGCCTTTTTTAGTATCGATTTCTCTCTTTCAAGCCGGTTCACCTTCGCTTCAAGTTCCTGGATCTTCTGCTGCTCTTGCGTCAGCGCCGGTGACTTGGGGGTAGACCCGCCTCTTTCCTCTTTAAGCTGATTCACCCAATTTCGCAGTGCGGTTGCTGTTAGATCCAAGGATTCGCATGCCTGGCGATAGGTATAGCCTTGATCGATAACCAAGCATGCAGCTTCACGTTTGAACTCGGGTGTATAATCTCGTCGTTCTCTTCTCTTCATTGAACACCTCACTGGCGGTGAGAATATCACCTAGGTTGGTGTCCGGTTTCATTGAACCACTACATTCTGACAGATATCGAATCCCGAATCAGTGTGCGTCACTTGGAGACAAGGCGCGTCTCTATTGGTAGATGGGTTCAGCGTCAAACGAAATACAAATCCGTTTCTCTTTGCTCTTGAAGGGGATAGTGCCGTGATAGAAGTATGATGGAAACAATATGATGCTTCCGTATTCCGGCTTATAAGCCTCGGTTTCCTGTGGGGTTTGGATATGAAGGTCTGCTGTCGGTCGACCGAATTCCAACCAGCCCTGGGGTTTGAACTGTGCATCCTCAATGACCTCTGGTAGTTGCACATAGAAGACACCACTCAACCAACCGTTCGGATGGATGTGCGACCGCTCATGACCTTTATTTTTCAGTACGACTCCCCAGGCAGTGAGATGCCAAGCCGAGGGACAGTGCTGGATAAAAGGATGTTCAGCCAGATTGGGTAGCTGTTGTACGTACCAGCTTATCGCTTCGTTGATCACGTTTTCCATGTCTGTCATCGGACCCAAAGGAGGGCTCAGTAGTTCTCCCGTGTGATCACCGTTAACCGTCGAACGAACATTCGCCTGCATTGATTGATGGGTGCTGATGTGACGGGCCAGGGTTGCGTTCAGGTCTGCCAGATTGTCGTAACCCTCTGGTACATCGAACTTATAGCGCTTTATAAACAAGCTCCGGTCAAGCAGAAGCGCCGCTTCGTCGGCCTTGTTCGCATCGCGTAGTGCATGGGCTTTGTAGGCCAGCGCGTGAAAGTCCCGGCCCCTCGCTTTGATGCAGGCATCAAAGACTGCAATAGCGTCATCGGCGCGCCCTGTACTTAGATAGAGATCACCCAGGTTGTAGTAAGGGTCAGGATAGGTCGGGGCGAGGGCTATGGCTTGAGTGTAGGCGGACTCAGCATCGTCCATCTCGCCAGTTTGAGACAGCGCTGAACCTAAGTTCATGTAGTAGCCAGCGTTATCATCGACCAGGGATATCGCTCGTCGAAGAAGTTTAATAGCCTTCGCGGGCCGATTCTTTTGAGATTCGATCATGGCAAGACTGCTCAACGCATCAGGATGATCCGGGAAGAGGTGCAGTACTTCTAGATAGATTTGCGAGGCTGCTCCGAAATCCTCTGCATGGTGGAGCCGGACGGCCTCAGTCATGGACTGGCCAACAGTTTCCGGGGTTACGTTGATCGTCGGAGCAGTTCGGGCTGCAGCTGGATGTGTCTTCTGCTGAGCCTTCTGCTTTCGGATTTTTTCTTTGCGTGCGGCCTGCTGTTTAGCGCGCCGCTGATCACGCTTTTTCATGGCTGGTCTTTTTATGGTGGACAGTATTATGGTTGAACAGTACGAAAAACGGGGACCGAAGTCCCCGTTTGTTTTCTTTTAGTTTTCTGCATTAATCGCCGAGTCGCGCGCTCATTTCGAAGCCCCAGTGCTTACGAATATTGGGCACTCGGATTTCTGTCAGGCCGCCGACATTGGTATAAGCCTGCGGATACAATTCGTCAGTAATGTTCTTCATGAAAAAAGAAGCCTGATAGCGATTGGTCGGGCTACGCCAAGCGACACTGGCATTGAAGATATCCGATGAATCCCGAAAGTGGCTGATAAAGTCGCCGTTAAACTGCTGAACGCCATCCAGTTCGCTGACACGTGAACCCGCAATGAGTTGCCCGTCTTGATAGAACCAATCTCCCGCTACCGTCAGACTGCCCCAACGGTTCAAGTTAAACTCGTAAGCGGCGCCGATAGAATAGGTCCAGTCAGGTGAACGAGAAGTTGGGTTCAAGCCGCCAACATCATTCGGGACAAGCCAGCCGACAAAGTTACCGACAGCATCATCGATACGTTCAGGAGGTCCGCATACCGCTAACCCTTGAGAGAACGGGCCGCCCTCGGTTGGCGCGTTCAGTGGATCGCTGCCGCTTGGTCCATCCGGATCCGTACAGAAACCTTCGCGTTCTGTATCAAGGTTGCTAAGCGTCGCCCATACGGTGAAGTGTTCAGTGGGCAGCGCCCGCAACTCAATTTCAAATCCCTTTGTTTTGAGACTACCCAGATTGGATTGAATTGTTTCTTGGCCTCCACCGTTTGGTGCAGGGCGAATAAATGCGGTCTGAAAATCGTCCACGGTTGTTGAAAAAGCATTGATATTGACCTGTAGCGTGTCGTCCAGCCAGCTAGTCTTTATACCGATTTCGACATTCTCTGCTTTTTCGGGTTCAAACGGTCCCATGGTTGTGATTGATCCAGCACGACCGTTAAATCCACCGGCGGTAAATCCTTCCGAGTAGGTAATGAAGGCCATGATATCGTCGTTGTACTGATAGGTAATGCCTGCCATGGGCGTGAAATCCGTCCAGGTCTCTTCGAGTTCTCCGAGCTTATTGTTACAGGTAATCACTGATCCTGCGGCGTCGAGCACCGGGCGACAACCGCCCTGCACGCCACCACTGGAATCAAAGCCAATGGCCTGTGTCAAGGGGAAAAGGGGAGTTGGTGTTCCTGCCACCAGCGGGGCCCCGACATCGATGACATGCGCGGGCACGTTATTACAAGCATCAGTACCCGCGCCAACAGACATTAGCGGGTTGCCGGAACCGACAGCACAGTGGCTGAATGCCTTGGTCTCAGATGTGTAGCGACCGCCTAGGGTTAGCGTCCATTGATCATTGACGTGCCAGTTGCCCTGGGTAAAGACTGCCCAGGCATCGTTAGTCTGATTAGAAAAACCTGCCTGTCCCTGGGTCACCGGACTTGTGAAAGAGACATCTCCGGCGAACCCGAGTGTAGAACCGAGGACGACGTTGGGTGCAAACAGTAGCCCCCATGATTCCTGCTTCATCGTATATTCTTGCTCGAAATAGTAAGCTCCGACAACAAAATCGAAGGTGTCAGAAAAGTTGGAGGCAAATCGAATCTCATGAGACATCTGGTCATGTTCCTGAATGCGCTGTCCTGCAAACAGGTCGTGGAAAGAAGCATCGATGCCGAAGATAATATCTTCGTCAACCTCACGATAGTTCCCGATATAGGTGATCGTGCCAATCTCTGGTAGGTCGTAGTCCACCTGTGCGGTAATACCCCAGATATCGGCTTCGGATTTTTGACCACGATCTTCAGTGGCCGGTGCCGTATATTCCTCGTTAGCTGACTGGCGCTCTGCGGGCTTACCGCATATCGCCGCTGCCCCTGCTGCGGCCGTTGCCGGGTCCTGGTTAAGCACGATCAAGTTAAACAAGGTTTGTGTTGTGATAACCAGATCATTGTCAGTCGGAAGGCCCAGAAACAGATTGAACGGATCGTCCCGGCAGTAGTGAGCCGATTGGCTCATATAGCTGTCGTCGCGAGTTTCGTTCCACTCGCCGCGTAAAACGACGTCGAGATTGTCATTGGGCGACCACTTCAAACTTGGAAGAATCGTTAGGCGGTCTGTAGCGCCACGATCCTTGCCATTGAAAGAGTTCGTCCAGTAGCCGTCGTGCTGGGTATTTTTAAACGCGATTCGACCGGCGAGGGTGTCATCAATGAGCGGGATGTTGACGACGCCTTTAACATCCTGACGACCGAAGTCCCCTAGCTGTGCGGTTATTTTGCCGTTGAATTTATTCATTTCAGGTTCGTTGTGCAGGATTGAGACCGCACCGGCGACCGTATTTCGGCCAAATAATGTTCCTTGAGGTCCGCGTACTATTTCGACTGCTCTGATATCAACCATATCGCTGAGTGCTGTTGAAACTCTTGCTGAAACAACACCATCGGTATACACCCCGACTTTGCCATCGGCTGCCGATTCAATGTCACCACTTCCCTGGCCACGTATGCTGAATGATGCCGAATTCTGGAAAATACCGACGGGCTCAAGTTGAACATTGGGAGACGAGTTACTTAGATCGCGGAGGTCCTGCGCAAAACGTCGTTCCAGCATATCTCCGGTGATAGCAGTAAGAGGAATGGGTACCGATTGCACATCTTCTGATCGACGGGTCGCTGTAACGACGATTTCTTCCAAAGATTGAGCGGCGTAGGCCGTGTTGGCTGCTATCGTAATCCCCGCCGTTGCAATCAAGGTCGTGACTAGGATTATCGGCTTTTGTTTGAAGTTCATGTTCTTGAAATCCATAGATTCCCCTTCTCATTATTATTATTAACCCATACAGGTTTTTGCACCGGCTTAGGGCTGAGTGAGACA
>JBLIIB010000307.1:0-5065 GCA_047634795.1 Candidatus Azotimanducaceae bacterium
CTTGAAAAAGATAGCCCGGATTATGATAAATGGGTCGCGCTTTTCGGCGAGGTACGTGTCGCAGAAGATCAACTCCTGTTGATCTAACTTAGCCTTTTCTGGGGACCAGTCGGGATCCAACGGTTGGTTGATTCGGAAGCTTTTGTTTCGAGCACGGTTTAAGCATTGCTTAAGAACAAGAGTCCCCGCCCAAACAGACATTAATTTCCAGGTTCCCTGGCGTAGGCTCGTCGCAGCAATCCACGGTCCGGATATTACAATCCGCACCTATCCGCATCGAGCGCTAGCGTACTTTAACAATCCGCTAACTTGGCCCGACATTTGGGGGCCCCAAACGATGCCCTTTTCGTCAGCGCTATAGTACGAGCTGATGCTGTAGACCTGATCACCAGCGATCCAGGGCGCGCCGCTGTTGCCAGAGCCGAACGGGTTTTTTCTCGAGCCAATTTTCTGTTCTTGAAAAAAAGTCTGTATTTCGAGTTTGAGTAAAGACATGCCGCCCTTGTGATTATCAGAGTAGCCCACGATCTGGAGTTTTGGTGGCGGTTGATCCTTAGAGATGTTTAACATTGCGCCGTCATGCACACGGCTGGTCTTAAGGGCCGCGTAATCGTATATGGATGCCTCATCGCCGCTGTATTCACCCCACATGCTTGTCACCGCCACACATGAAACAGCGTATATTTCCTGCATGCCAGTGCCGAATGATCGGACAAACAAAAAGTCGTTGTGCCAATCACCTCGTTCTGTCATGACACAATGTGCTGCAGTCAATATGACATTACTATCGCTGGTAAAAGACGCGGTGCAGCTTCTGATTCCCCCGTCTTCTCCGGTAAAAAATAATTTTCCGACAGCAGAAAAGGGCCTGTCTTTGCCGACATCCTCCTCAGACAGTATGGTGGCGCTTCGCCCGGCGTCAAATATCCTCCGTTGCTCTCTAAGGTTGGGTTTCGACGCTTTGAGTAGTGATGATCCCAATAACAACCGGGACTTGTGTTGTATCCAGAACATGCTGGTTCGAAGCTGATTCTTTTTAGAAAGTTTCACGCTAAGGAAGTCGGTAGCCCCGGTTTCTTGAGAAAAGCAGGCAACACTTATGATCAGCGCAGCGCCGACTAATTGCTTAGAAAAATGTGATACGACTCGCATGGTAACCAGTATCGAACCGTCGTCGTTCTTTCTTTAGCGGGAACTTACATAACCACCCAGATTTAGCGCTAAAGGTGGGCTCTTCCTTGCCGATACGGAATATTTAGAACTACGATCGCCGACGAAAACACAAAATGTACTCCTTGTTGACGACAACGAGGCTGATGTTATGTTCTTTCGGGAAACGGTTTGCGACATCAAGGGCATTGGCGTCACGTTTTTGGTCGCCTATGACTTGGCAGGTGCTATAGAACTCGCGAAGAAAGTCGAGTTCGACGTCATTTTACTTGATCTCGGTTTCCCTGGTTGTCTTGGCATTGAAACATTGAGTCGGATGACCAAAGAAGTTGATTCAACCCCGATCGTCGTATTCACCGGCTCTCAACGTCAGGGTAGTGGTGTTGGGGCAGTGCAGGGTGGCGCTCAGGATCTCTTTGTAAAAGTTTTTGTCTCAGGAGATATCCTTGAGAAAACCATGCTTTATGCGACGCGGCGATTCACATACGAATTGATTCGACAGGAACTGGAGCAGGCGCGTGTAAAACTAGCGAAGATTGCGAAAACCAAAAGTCGATTCTTGTTGAACGTATCCCGTGAACTGAGCACCCCACTCACAACAAAGATGGGTGACCTGTAAATTCTGTCGGGCACTGATGTATTGAGCGACGCGGGCGGGTTGATGGCAAGCAACGTATTGGACGCCAATCGAAATCTTCAGGGTGTGATTGCCAATACTATTGAAGCGGCGCGTGTTGAAATGGAATAGGTCAGTCTTTCCGAAGATGTGGTCCAGGTTTCCTATGAAATACCAAGGCTGATCGATGCGGTTCAAACCGTATTGTGAAGCAAAAAAATTGTGTTGAACGTGACCCGCAGTGAGCTAGATGGATTTATCATGAACCATACTAAGCTTCGGTTTGTGATGAACGCGCTGCTGGAAAAAGCGGTGCGTTTCACAAGAGCCGGTACGGTCGAGCTGAAACTGGTGTGGAGCGATCAAAACATGGTGTTCAGCATTAATTTAAGGGAATTTGAGGCGAAGATTCTTGGTAGGTTCGATCGATAAAACCACCTGGTAATGACATTACTCGAAGAGCGCATAGGGAAATTTGAGGATGCGCTTTGGGCTGGTGTTGGCGCAATCCATGTTGCTAGCGGGACGGTTGCTCAAAGCGAATGGAAATTATTCCCCGACTCCCTTGTGCTGGCAAATAAGTCTCCGGGTATCAATGATATTGGCGTCGGGCTATTCGTCGCGCCGGATGAGCTGGATAGTTTTTTAGCCGAGCAACGGTTGAGTCGTCCCGATTTTAATGTTCACCCCTTGCGCGAAAAAATCGAGTGTTTGCCGGTAACCTATCTCGAGCCAGTGGCATCGAAGAACAACGCCATTGAGCTTGATATTGCGCACGAAGAAAACAGATATCGCGCTGCCCCCGCGCTCGCGACTCAGGCGACGTCCATCTCACAGGACCTAACGTTTCAGTGCAGGATCAAAGTCATACCCGGGCTCTTTGTTTTATCCCCTTATTACAGCCTTCCATGTACGCCGGGGAGTGGTATTAATCCCGAAGAGTTTGTCGGATTAGTTGATGCTCCCTTTGTCGTGGTTAAGTCAACGGCGGGTACGCTGGCAGCGTAAAGACGTTACGTTAATCTCAGATTGAGCGACGAAAATGGGGTTATTTATGATGAACTCAATGGTCCTCTGGCAGGGTTCGACCCTAGTCCGGTGCTGGTGAACGGAGTAACTCTGGCATTATATGGACGTAACTGGCATATCGAAATTCATGTCAACGAATCATTTAGTGAAACGTTTGAAGACAGCCGGTCTTACATCATTCCTATTGGAGGTATCCCGCTTGATGCTTTGTTGCTGACTTTGTTGCTGACTTTGTTGCTGACTTTGTTGCTGACTTTGTTGCTGACATTGTTCCTGGCGCTGACCCGTGTGAATCGTCGGGCCTTGAGTTTTGCAGATGCTGCCACCGAGCAGCTTTTTTTGTGAAAAAGTTAGGCCGCAGCGCTCAAATAAGGACTGGAACAGTCCGCGCGCATGGCGTCTTACGATCGGCAGGAGCCCCTGAGGATGGTGGGTACTTTTGTGCAACTTCTCCAGAATCGTTATCCGTCACAACGAGACGAGACCGCCGACATGTCCATCAATTTGGCCTTCGAAGGGGTTACCCGAATGCAGAGATGTTGCATGAACTACTCGCATACTCGCGTTTAGGCTCAACTGAGCAGGTCAATTTTGTGCCCGGGGTTGAAGGGACAATGGATAAGTTTACAGGATCGATAGCAGATTCCGGTGCCGTGATTACAGTGGAATAGCTGCCAGAAGCGGTTGGCGATCAGACGCAATTACTGCAGTTGTTCCAGAACTTGATTGAAAATGGCATCGAATTTTCCGCGTCCAAGGCATCTCTAGTTATTTCTGTTCGAGCCTATCGCTCGGGCAAAGACTTCACTTTCGAAATTCAAGATAACGGTATTGGTATTCTACCGGTGTTCTTTGACCGAATTTTCACGCTCTTCCAACGATTGCATCATCGGGATGAGTGCTCAGGAAACGGCATTGGACTTTCTATTTGTAAAAAATTTGTCTTGTGTCATGGCTGTCGAATTTGGGTAGAGTCAATTTATTGCGAAGGTGCAACCTTCAAATTTACTTTGCCTGCCTCACCGCTCCCCTAGCGGCCCCGATTCCTCTAAAGTTTTCTTTGATTCAACCGACAAAACATTCACAAGCCTGAACTTCTTGCGCGACGTCCTATCCCGGAATTACTGCAGGCAGGTTTCAAAAATGTGAACGCGAATGAGACAGTTATGACCGCAACTTTCGAAGCCCTGGACGCCGCAGGTGCCAACCAGAATGAAGCAGGGATATCCTTGCCAGAAAACCCCGGCACCGAGGCCCCGCCCGGGAAAGAGCATGAGCCTGAGTTTAACTCGGCCGCTAGCCCGGATTCAGCGCAACCTGATCAAGGATTGTCGGATTCGTCCTCTAATGGGCAGGCTAATGAGCAGTCAGATGTGCCGCAAAGTACAGGCCTGAAAGTTGCGAGTCTTCTAGTGGAGAAGAACCTTATTGACCGGCAGCAACTGGGAGATGCACTGCGCGTTCAGGAAAAACTGGCAAGCCACAAAACCCTGTTGAACACGATGATCGAGTTGGGGTTCTTCACGCAGGAACAGCTCAATATCGTGCTGAAAGACAGCACGGCGGGTATTCGGATGGGTGACCTGTTAGTCGAATTGGGCGACATTACCGAAGCTGAATTGCAGAACGTGCTGCGGCTACAGCGTACCGAATTAGTGGGTATGAAATTTGGTGAGATCCTGCTTGATCAGAGATTGATCAGAGAATCCAGACTACTGGATGTGCTCTCGAATAAATTGGGTTATCCCCACATCGAGCCGGACTTCACTCAAATTGATCCCGCAGTTCTCGACCTGTTGCCGGCGGGATGGTGCGAAAAGCTTCATTGCATCCCCGTTAGAAAAGTTGATAACACGCTTCACGTTGCGTGCTCAGATCCCAACGATGAAGAACTCCATGCCGTGCTTACCCGCAATACGGGTTGCGACGTTATTTTGTCAATCACAACCCAGCACGGGCTGAAAGAGGCGATCAGTAAATACAAATTCAGTGATTCCGATAAAAGCAGTAAGTCACAGCCCGATGGCGAATCCAATGCTGTCCGTAATGTTGATGAGTTGCTTGACGCCGCCGTCAAGAATGGTGCGAGTGACATCCATATGGAGTCCACAAGCACGGTTCTTCGGGTGCGTTTCCGGCGGGATGGCGTGCTCTGGCAATTTAAGGATTATCCCAAGGAGTTTGCGCCGGCGATGATCGTTCGCCTGAAAGTGATGGCAGGGGCAGATGTGACAGAAAAGCGTAGGCATC
>JBLIIB010000308.1:0-5064 GCA_047634795.1 Candidatus Azotimanducaceae bacterium
CCACCTGAACCCAGCATCCCCATAACATCCAGCACCGCTTCCCAGCGCGGCCGATTCAGCAAACGCTGTTCAAGATCAACAATATCGGAGGGAGACAGGGGCGTTGCGGTGGTTGGAGACACGAGCAAAGTCACGCTTGCAATGAGCTCCGCGGGTAGTGCATTCACTATGGCATTCATTGCACCCGTTAGCCTCAACTCCCGTGCCTGTCCCGGGGCATAAGCGTAGAGGCAAATATCAATGGGACACCCATCGGCGAACTGAGTGATCGTCGAGCACACTTCCCCGGGCTGATTCAGAATGTCCGCACCTGCCGGAGACCAACTTAATTTTCCTGCGCGAGATTTAGCCTGAATCAGTGTGTTCAAAGGTGGCACTATATCCAGCCAAAGCACATCTGCACCAGCGGCGAGATAAAGTTCCGTCGGTGCCATTTCAGCATTGGCCCCCAACACAACAATTTTGCGAGAAGATAAATCGAGCAGGCCCTCATTCAGAGCATTCGACTGAATCCAGGTGAGCGCCTGTGCCGCGGAGCGTGTCATCACGTTTCGTGAGCGAAGTCTTTCACCGAGCACTTCAAGATCGACAATTTCATCGTCGCCATCGGTCATTCTCGGGCACCAGCCGGGACCTTCTTTGGCCGCCGCGCTTTCGAGAGGGAGCGGATTGAAAGGTCCGCAGACATAGTCCGAGAGCGCCATACTTTGAGCTTCGCTTTTATCTTTGCGCTTGTTTTGACTCTGAAACACCAATTGCTTCGCCAGACCCTCGCTAATTTCACGCGCAATCGCGCCGCGGGACGCACTCGCTATCCTGGCGGCTTCAAAACGCGGCAGTACATTAACGTAATCGTCACGAAACCCTTTTATGTTTTCCGGAAAACCAATCGATGAAAACACATCGGCGTGACGCGCTTGCACTTCAGCGAGCACATCGAAAAGAATATCAGAGGCAGATTTGCCGTCTTTGAGTTGTACACCGATTCGCTGATTCGTCATAGCGGCAGGTTAACGGATTGGCTGAGTTGATGCGAAGAGAGATCAGGTCAAGCGCAATCTCAATGACCAGCGGTTGTCCTATGCTGCATCAAACAATCAGCTTAGGTTTGTCGAAGAAATAAATTTTTCTAACAAAACCAACCGCTTAGAGGTAGCCGGTAAAAGCATGGGAGGGATGCAGTGTTGGTAAATGCAGTGTTGGTAAATGCAGTGTCAGACGTCAGGACGTCAGATGAATCGTCTACCCATAGGTATTAACCACGCGCAGACGATCCAAAGCCAGCAACAATACTAGGCAGCAAACTGCTGAAGATGATAATCAGCATTACCAAACAGTGAGTCGATCACCAACAGACGCTTAAAGTAATGACCGACTCGAAGATCTTCAGTCATTCCCATACCGCCGTGTAGCTGCACCGCATTTTCAGCGACAAAAATTCCGTACTTACCAATGGCATGCATCATCGCGTGGATAGTGCGCTGTGCAACTTCCGGGCTTTGAACGGTTTCAAGGGTTGCTCGGTACAACAGTGATTTGCACTGCTCGTACTCCATAAACATATCTACCATTTTGTGTTGAAGCGCCTGAAAGTCTGACAAAGGATGATCAAACTGTACTCGCTCCTGCGTATAGGCAACGGTATCTTTGTAAAGAACCTCCATCGCACCAACGGCTTCCGCCGCGAGCGCAAGCATGGCGTCGTTAGCGACCGCCTGCAAAATCTCGAACCCCTGATCGACTTCACCCAGAATTCGATCAGCGGATAACGTCACGTCCTTGAGCGTCACTTCAGAAGCGCGAAGCCCATCTACGGTCGGAAAGTCCTCTTTAGAAACACCCGGAGCGTCAACGTCAACGAGAAACAGGGTGATTCCGTTTTTATCCGTCTGACCACCGCTGGTCCGAGCTGACACTACGATCTGATGTGCTGTCGCAGCATTCTGAACCATTGATTTATGACCGTTGATCACAAATTTTTCGCCATCCTTGCGTGCGGCAGTGATCACATCATCGAGATCAAATCGAGCCTGCTGTTCCGCGTAAGCAAAGGCAAGCTGCCTGGTTCCATCAATCACACCCGGCATCATTTCTTCTTTCAACGCGGGACTACCGCCGCGCTTCAAGGCACCTCCACCCATCACGATGCTCGCGAGATAAGGCTCCACGACGAGACCCTTACCAAACTGTTCCATAATGACGAGGACATCAATCTGACTGCCACCGAAGCCACCGTCTGCTTCTGAGAATGGCAGAGCAAGCCAACCCAATTCCGCCATCTGGTTCCAGTAATCTGAACTAAAACCCTGATCGCTGTTACTAAGTGCTACCCGACTTTCAAGATCGTAGCTGTCGGTCACAAATCGCTCGACACTTTCTTGAATCATTCGTTGTTCATCTGAGAATTCAAAATTCATTTCTTTGACCTCTTGATACCCAGTACATTTTTCGCGATGACATCGCGCTGTACTTCACTGGCACCGCCATAAATTGTGTAGGCACGACTGGCGAGATAACCGCCCATGCCGCCTCGGGCAAACGGAAACCCAACGGATTGATGGCCCCAGGCTGGTGCGTAGATACCACTCGCCTCGACCGTCAATTTCTGAATCCGCTGCTGAATCTCGGTACCTTTCAATTTAAGGATCGATGATTCAGGTCCCGGCGCCGCGCCTGCTGCTGCGCTCGCAAGACTTCTAAGCTCGGTGTATTCGCTTGCCATGAGATCAATTTCAAGCTCCGCTACCTTGGATTTAAAACCAGGATCGTCCATGAGCGAGCCGTTCCCACGGGGAACAGTACCGGCCTGTTCTTTTAGTTTCTCGAGAGCAACCAGAGACCGTGACAAACCCGCAAGGCCCGTGCGTTCGTGCTGCAATAGGCCCTTGGCGTATGTCCAACCCTGCCCTTCTTCACCAACACGATTTTCTACCGGGACTTTCACATCCGTGAAGTGAACCGTGTTAACAGAGTGAGCGCCACCCAAAGTGATAATAGGTGTGATTTCAATTCCTTCTTGCTTCATTGGAAACAAAAGGAAAGTAACGCCTTTTTGCTTAATACCACTGTCGTCAGTACGCGTCAGGCAAAAAATCCAATCAGCAATATGAGCCGCTGTAGTCCAGATTTTGGAACCATTGACGGTGTAATAAGTGCCATCGTCGGACAATTCTGCCTTCGTCTTAAGGTTCGCAAGGTCAGACCCCGCACCAGGTTCAGAATAACCCTGACACCAGTTCACCGCGCGGGCTCTGATATCGGGCAAGAAGCGATTTTGTTGTTCTTCCGTACCATAACCCATAAGAATCGGCGCCAGCATGCCGATGCCAAAAGGCATATCAAACGGCGTTTCGACCCGCGCAGTTTCCTGCTCCCAGATGTAATGCTGAGTGGGGGACCAACCGGGCCCACCAAACGCTTCCGGCCATTTCGGCACATCCCATCCGCCTTTTTCTTTGGCGATGGCGAACCATTCCATGCGCCAGGCCATATAATCTTCGCCGGGCTTCATTTTGTTTTCTTCAAAAAACTGTCGAACCTCTTCCCTGAATGCGAGGTCCTCACTGCTGAGTTCAATATCCATGTTGACGTCTACGTATGTGGAAGAGACCGAAGTCTACTGCAGGAAAAACCCTTTTACTAGAATATTATTCTAGTTAGTATTGGCGCCATGATGGACAAAAAAGACATAAAAAAACGCGCGCCCCGGCAGTCCACGGCCGCCCGGCGATCGAGCATCCTAGAAGGGGCGCTGGCATGTTTTGATCGGCTTGGGATTGATGGCGCCACCATCAGCGACATCAAAAAGGCCACGGATTGTAGTATCGGCAGCCTCTACCACCATTTCGGTAGCAAGGAAGGTATCGCTGAAGAATTGTTTATTGCAGGGATACAACAGTTCAACACCGGCATGATCAAAAAGCTGAAACGCCGCAATAGCGCGGAGGAGAGCGTTAAAGACGTGGTCAGGTACTATTGTGAATGGACCGCGCGAAATCGCAGCCTTGCGCGATATCTGCATTCCAGGAACATCGATTTTTCAGAGGATGCCAGGCATCGACTGAAGGACATTCATAGCGCCTACATCAATCAAGTATTTCACCTATTCACCGAACATGTGGTGTCCGGTGAGATGCGAGCCCTGCCGCTGGATACCTACGTGCCGCTCATCTCCGGTCCCGTACAGGAATATATAAGGCGTTGGCTCTCCGGACAGTCCAGTTCCGGGTCAAGGATTTCAGAAGACATGAGGGAGTTGTTTGCAGATGCTGCCTGGAAATCCGTGAAGTCCACCGCGTAATCATCAGATGGCAGTGCGACTCTAAGATTTCAATTCAGCTCGGGGCTTTTATAGTAGCTCAGGGCTTTCATAGTAGCTCAGGGCTTTCAGAGTAGCTCAGGGCTTTAGCTTCACCAGAATAGCGCCCTGATTGCGGGGTTCAATCGCATAGTGAACAATCACTTTTCGTCGCTCAAGGTCGTGCAACACGGCTAGTGTCTCTTCCTTAATGGCACCCGATCCAACCACAAGTCGGAGATACTGCGCCACACCCTGCTTCATCTCATCAATACGATCTCGCAGTTTCCTCAAGGCCTCATGAACACGCTCGCCATTGTGGGCAATATCGATCGTCACCGTTGAACCATCGGTTTGCTGATCCAGCTCGTTGTCACACTTGGGACAGCGGCGAGCCTGCACATCGAGGTGCATCCCACAGTTCAAACAGTATTGGTCTCTCATTGCGCTAAATTTCAAACCTTGTCCCCGCGCATTATCATTCATGCCAACCGCTTTGTCCCGAATTGCCATCGGCTGAAATAGCTTTTACCCGATACTAGCGTGAGCATAAAAAGAGTCGCCTGATGAGCACATCAAGACTTTGGGCACCGATAAACGATGAACTCGTATGCAGGGAAAGCTCTGACTAAATGGGTATTTACCAGACTGCTTTCGGTAGACAGCAATGTTGATGGCTAGGTCTTAGCGACGACTATGGAACTCAAAGCACACCTAGGTTGGCCGTTAACCCGGACTTCCGCTAACGACCGAGACTGTGTGAAAAG
>JBLIIB010000309.1:0-5049 GCA_047634795.1 Candidatus Azotimanducaceae bacterium
CGCCGCTCAAAAGGTACACCCAAAGCTTCGAATTCCTCACGCAGCCAACCGATGCCGACACCCAACATGAATCGACCACCTGACATAAAGTCCAGGCTCGCGGCCTGCTTCGCCATATAGAGCGGATTGACCTGAGACAGAATGTTGACGCCGGTCCCCAACCGAATCGTGCTGGTTGCAGCAGCAATCGCTGTGAGTGCTATCAGCGGATCGATAAAATGAGTTTCCGGAGGCGCGCCCATTTTTCCCGAGGCGTTGTAGGGATACTTGGACTGGTAGTCCACAGGAACAATCACGTGTTCAAACGTCCAGACCGATTCGTAACCCAGCTTCTCTGCCAGTTGCGCCATTTGAATCATCTGGTTCGGTGCTTCAACACCAATATTAATCGGGACAATGCCTAGTTTCATGCGTGTAACTCCGGTTAGCGTGCAAGGACGTTGTGCCCTTGGAAATGGACCCTAACGAAATACTACAGGGTCATCCCGGTAAAACAACGCCCAACTCCATTTTGGCTACAAACCGCCGACCATTGGCAGTAGAGGGCGGTCAAGTCCCCCCTTACAAAAGTAACTCAATAATGCTGTCAATCAACAACCTCACCAAAACCTACAGCAACGGGGTACAAGCCTTAAACGGTGTGTCGCTCGAGATTCCCAAGGGAATGTTTGGATTGCTCGGCCCAAATGGCTCGGGAAAGTCATCCCTGATGAGAACACTGGCGACGCTGCAGGAGCCAGATTATGGGACAGCGGCACTAGGCGACATTGATATCATCAACAACAAGGAATCGGTTAGACGGGTTCTGGGTTATCTCCCCCAGGAGTTTGGTGTTTATCCTCGAGTCTCCCCGGCGCTCATGTTGGATCACCTGGCAGCGCTAAAGGGCATAACCGATCGGGGTGAACGAAAAGAAACGGTTGATGCACTGCTACATCAGACCAACCTTTATGACGTTCGGAAAAAAGCCATCGATACATTTGCTGGTGGCATGAAACAGCGCTTCGGTATCGCCCAGGCGCTGATCGGCTCGCCTGAACTGATTATTGTTGACGAGCCTACGGCGGGTCTTGATCCCAGCGAGAGAAACCGATTCCATAATCTGCTCGCTGAGATTGGCGAAAATGTCGTCGTAATTCTTTCAACACATATCGTCGATGATGTCAGCGACCTGTGCGCCAATATGGCCATTATGGGCAAGGGGGAAATTCTACTGACCGGCAAACCGGCCGATGTGCTGGGTGACCTGAAAGACAGACTCTGGAGAACCCGTATTCACCGATCAGAGCTAAATGACTACAAAGATAATCACCCGGTCATTCTGTCGCATCTCTCGGGCGGTCAGACAGTCATTCACGTGTTGAGTGACAACTCTCCCGGCGATGGCTTTGAAGCCATCAGTGCCAATCTCGAAGACATCTATTTCTCAACACTGCTCGCCAATGGCGTTGATATTAACGTCTAAGGATTATTATGTTCGGGACAGTCTTTCGATTCGAAGTTAACTACCACCGCCGGCAGTTTTTGTTTTACGTTCTGAGCGGCGTATTTTTTCTGCTCACGTTTTTAGCCACCACGAGTGACAACGTCTCGCTAGGCGGGAACTTTGGCAATATCAACATCAATTCCCCCGCGTCAGTCATTTCTACGCTGTCTACTTTATCGATACTCGCTCTCTTTGGTGCCATCGCCTTCTGCGCCAACGGTGTCGTTCGCGACTACGACCTTAAAACCGCAGAGCTGTTCCTAACGACCAATGTAAAAAAGGGTGCTTATCTCTACGGTCGGTTTTTGGCGCACTAATCTTTTCGTTCGGCATCTATTTTGCAGGTCTCCTCGGCGTTGCTGCCGGTGAATTTGCGCCCTGGCTCGACCAGGATAGGATTGGCGCGTTCCGCTGGGGCGCTTATTGGTTCGCTACCAGGGCCATCGTGCTGCCCAACCTGTTTTTCATGTCCTGCATATTTTTCTGTTTAGCCACGGTGACTCGAAGCATGATGCTGACGTATGTCTCCGCGATCGCCTTTCTGATGCTGACATTTGTCATCGGCGGAATGACAGATCCTGAGACCGTCAAACTACTCAGTAAATTAGAACCTTTTGGTCTCACGGCGCTTGCGGATCAAACACGCTATTGGACCGTTTTTGAAAGGAACGCGCGGGTACCAGAAATGGCTGGCAACCTTCTCATCAATAGAGCGATATGGATGACCAGCGGGTTAGGGTTCTTGGCCTTTGCTTATGCGCTCTTTCCGTTTTCGATCGAAAAAAGAAGATTCGGATGGCAACGAAAATCGAAGCCTCAAGCTCAAGCAGCAACACCGGTGATATCAGACGGTACGACAATCCAAATACCGCGCGTCACAAAGCGGTTTGATTTCGGCAGTAATATTGCCCAATACCTGTCTCAGACGCGAATCGAGATTCGCAATATCGTTTTAAGCGCGCCCTTCATCGTGTTGATGCTGCTGGGAGTCTTAAATGTGGTGGGTGCTGCCACAGCCAGTCTGGAAGACCTCTTTGGAACACCTGTTTATCCCACAACCGCAAACTTGGTGCTCTTGATTAATAGCTCCCTCTCGCTATCACTTCTGGGCGTGCTCATGTACTACGCCGGCGAGATCATGCTGAAGGAGAGATCATCCAATTTCAGCGAAATTATCGATGCGCTACCCTATCCAAACTGGGTAATGATGGCTGCGAAACTTTCCGGGCTGATGCTCGTCATGCTGATGATGCTGGTGGTTGCGGCCATTGCCGCGATCGCGGTACAGGCGTTCAGCGGATATTACGAATTTGACCTGCTGGTGTACGCACAGGGATTGTTGTTCTTCTAACAGTTCCCGCTCTACTTCATGTGTGTGATGTCGATTTTCTTTTTTGTGGTGACAAGAAATCGATACGTGACTATGTTCCTTGTTGTTCTGTACGCCATCAGCCTAATTACACTCCCACAACTGGGCTTTGAGCATTATCTGTATCGTTTCGACAAACCCGGCGTGCCCTACTCTGTGTTCACAGGCTATTCACACCTGCTCACCAGCTATCTGTGGTACACGCTGTATTTGTCACTCTGGGGGCTCGTGTTGTTGATCGTGGTGCATTTATTGTGGCCAAGAGGATCAGAATTTACCTGGCGCACGACGCTCAAAATCGCAAAGCAGCGGTTCACAAAGCCTGTTGGTGTTCTCGGCGCGGTCACGGTTGTTTTTCTTTCCGCGACCGGCGGCGACATTTTTTACAACACCACACAACTTAATCGTTATATGACGAATCTTGAATTCGAAGAGCAGCAGGCGGATTACGAGAAGCAGTACAAGCAATACGAAAACTTAATCCAACCTGCGACATCACTGGTCTATGCAGAAGTTGATATCTATCCCGAAAAGCAGGAAGCGACATTAAACGGTCACTACGACGTTCGGAACAATGCGGACGAACCCATCCCTGAGCTTCATCTGGTGGTCCCTCCCTGGCTGGACGTCATTAAATTTAATGTTCCTGGCGCGGCGCTGAAAAGCGAAACACTCGGTTACTACATCTTTGAGTTCAGAGAAGCACTCAAATCGGGCCAGGCACTACGCATTGATTTTGAAACAGCATGGTTGTCTCCAGGTTTCGTCAACAACGGTGCCAGCAGGAAATTAGCCGCTAACGGTACCTTCTTTAACAATTTTGATCTGTTTCCCTCGATCGGATACCAGCGCTCGTCAGAATTGCAGGATAACGCTCGAAGACGAAAATACGATCTACCACCCGCACAACGAATGCCCGACATTGATGACGAGGACAGTCAATATCGTTCTGGATTAGGGAGCCCTAATCGTGTCGCGTTTGAAACGATGGTATCCACGAGTTTGGAACAACAGGCCATTGCACCGGGTTATCTGCAATCTAATTGGCAAAAAGATGACAGAAACTATTTTCACTACAAGATGGACGTACCGATCTGGAACTTCTTTTCTTATCTTTCGGCAGACTTTTCGGTCAAGCGTAAACAATGGAATGACGTTGCCATCGAGGTTTACTACAAACATGAGGTCAACGTCGACCGCATGATTTATGCGACGGAGCGATCCCTCGAATACTTCGAGGACAAGTTCACACCGTATCAATATCAACAATTCCGCATTATTGAATTCCCGCGTTATCAAGGCACCTTTGCGCAATCGTTCCCCAACACCGTTCCGTTCTCAGAAACGATTGGTTTTGTTGCTGATCTTCGCGACAAGGCCAATATCGACTATGTGTTTTACGTCACTGCCCACGAGCTTGCCCATCAATGGTGGGCGCATCAAGTGTTGGGCGCCGATGTTCAGGGCCAGACGATGATTGTTGAAACACTTGCTCAATACTTTGCGCTGATGGTGATGAAGAACGAATATGGCGAAGACACGATGAAGAAGTTTCTTGAATATGAATTGGATCGATATCTTCAATCACGCGGCGGCGAACTCATCGAAGAACTGCCGCTGTACCTCGTGGAAAATCAGCCCTACATCCATTATCACAAAGGTAGTATTGCAATGTACGCATTGCAGGACTATATCGGCGAAGACAAGATCAACGCGGCGTTAAAGGACTTCCTGAACGAATACGCGTTTAAGGGCGCGCCTTATCCAACGACCCGGGACCTGATCGCAAGCATCCGGCAACACGCAGGTCCGGAACATGACAATCTGGTCACAGATATGCTCGAAAAAATTGTGCTGTTCGATCAAAAAGTTGATGACACGTTCATCACTGAACGCGAAGACGGTCAGTTCGACGTGACCATTGAGGTCAGCCTTGCCAAATTTGAAGCCAATGGCGCAGGGGAAGAAACAGAAATAGAGGTTGAAGGACTCTTCGATATCGCGCTTCTTGGCGAAAAGGATCAAGAAAGTGGTGTCTACGAAGTGCAATATCTGAAGAAATATCCCATCAACAGCACATTGGAGACAATCACCATTGTCAGTGATAAGAAGCCGATGTCCGTCGGGATTGATCCTTTCAATAAGTTGATCGATCGAAACCCCGAAGACAACATCAAGTTTATCGACTCCTGAG
>JBLIIB010000310.1:0-5008 GCA_047634795.1 Candidatus Azotimanducaceae bacterium
TCAAAGCCGCCGATGCGGCGAAAGTGATGACGGTGACTAGCCAGTACGGCGCGATTTCGTTTGATTTGCCGATGGTATATGCATACAGCACGAGTAAAGCGGCTGTGAACAAGTTCATGAGAATGGCAGCGCTCGAGTTGGGTAAAGAAGGCATCTCTGTCGGCTTGGTTCACCCGGGTTGGGTCCAGACTGATATGGGCGGTCCAACGGCGGATCTCACTCCAGCGGAAAGTGCCGCAGGGATTAAGAGCGTGATTGACGGCATGTCCGGTGCAGGTTTTTGGAAATGGAACGGAGAAGAACACGCTTGGTAGTCCTTGACTAGTCCTCAAGTAGCTCTAAGTTAGTTTTCAATCAGGGGTCAAGCACGGCCCTAGAGGGATTGAATAATTCCTCTAGGGCCATTCCTTTCGAAGCGCGGGCCTCGAGAAGGGAAACGATGAAGCGCGTTAGTAGCCGCACAAAAAAGGAACATTGGGCAATGGGCATCAATCAGTATCGACTCATGTTTATTCCGCTACTCGCGACGCTCATTATGGCGGGTTTTGTTACGACAATGGGTTTGCTTACTGAGCCCGCTGCACTTCACTACGGTGTAGAACTCACCGATATTGCGTCGCAATTCACCTGGTTTACCGGCGGTGTATTTATTGGCGGGATTCTCGCGTTCTTCCTTTTTGACTACGTGGTGATCCGCACCGTCATCGTTTGTAGCTATCTCATCGCGGTTGGATTAATCGGTTGGCTTCATTCCAGCGCTAACTATGCGATTTTGCCGCTCTTGCTCGTATTGATCGGCGCGTTACTGGCCATTGTTATTTGTGGCGGTGTCACGGTGATTACCCAGCAATGGGTCGCCAAGAAGCGTCAGATGATCATGGTCGGACAGGATGCCATGTTTAATGGCGGCGGCATTGTGTTTACGTGGCTTGCGACCTGGTTTGTGCTGAATCAGTTTGCCTGGTCGAGTATCTATCTTGTTGTTGCCGCGCTGATCGGTGTGGTGGTTCTTCTGGCGCTGGTGTCTTCTTTTGACCATGAGGTTGAATTGGAAGAGGAAGAATCGACCGGAGTGGGTAGTTGGAACCTCGGCATTATTCTGGTGGGTATCAGTCTGATGCTCTTTATGATGGCCAAGATTGCTATTTTTGTTTGGGCGCCGCAGTTTATTCAGCAAACCTTCGATGTGGGGCCGGAAGTCGGCGGGCAGTTTATGTCCAATATTTTTATCGCCGCGTTTATTGGTTCACTGCTTGGTACCTGGGCCGCATCCAAAATCGAAGTGAAGTACCTGCTGTATGGTTTTATCACAGTGTCGCTGTTCTCGATGCTCGCGGTCAGCATGTCAGATTCAATCACGCTGGTCCTGATGCTCGCCTATGGATATGGTATCTCTGTCTCTGCGACCTACAATTCTTACGTCGCCTTCGGCCTGTCTTTCATGACTCAGCCTTCCCACAAAAATGTGGTTTATCTGCAACTTATGAGCGGATTAGGTTCTACGCTTGCGCCCTTCGTGAGCAGTGGAATCGTTGAATCAACGGGTTCCATTGAAAGTGCCATGCAGTTCTGTTTTGTGACGCTAGCCGTGGTTGCTGTGACGTTGTTCGCTTGCCACATACTGCACGGGCGGATAAGCCACGCCCCCGATGCGTATACTGCCCAGAGCTGGTAACCGGAAGTCCAGAGCGCATGATCGGAAGTCCAGAGCGCGCGAGGGCAATTTAGCGTCAACGCGAAGGGGGGCAAGACTTTACCGAATCGCGATAGGGTTGATCATCATTTGAACCGCCCCCCGGACTTTGGCCTGACCTAACACAAACAGAAACTCGAAAGCCTCATCCCTGACCAGTGGCCCGGTGTTCATGGTTTCAAAAAGATAGATGCCGTTCTCCTTGAGATAAACCACGTGCCCGTGAAAAGGCCGCTCCGCGACCTGGGAAGGCACAACATCAACGCCCCAGGTGTCTGCGCCTACGGCGACAACTTTTTTGCTGGCAAGATAGGCAGCGACTTCCTCTGACTGACCGGGTTCATTCGCGGCCCAGACCATGGGCTCGGATTTAAGTTTCGCGTCTGTCCAGCCGGTGTGAAAGAGTACGACATCGCCTTCACGGATGGGTGTTTCCTGTTTCCTTTCAACTGCTTTGACGTCGGCTACGCTGAAATGCTGACCGGCGGCCAGATGATTTACTCCGTAGTGAGCGGCCATATCCAGAACAATTCCGCGGGCGACAATCGGCGGTACGTTTTCTATCCCCAGTTTTTTCAGCCCGTCGACCGCGGCAAAATCTTTTGCATGATTGCAGTTGTAGTACATACCGTTTGTACCAAGATGGCCAAGTCCGTCGATTTGAGAACCGATACCGAGCCAGCCGTTGAATATGTCATCGTTGTAGGTCATGTCACCAAATGGTCGTGCGCTTTCCTGTTGATTGGGCTGCACGACGGTTAGGGATAGTCCACGTGGTGGAAACGCAGGAGTATTGGCGTCAATGGTAATACCGAGCGAATAAGTCTTGCCTGTCTTGATAAGTTTGGAGGCCTGAAGAACGGTTTCTGGCGTAATTCTGTTGGCAGCGCCCGCCTGATCATCAGGACCCCACTCGGAGGTCTGGCAGTGATCATCAGCGATGACGGCAAACGGGAGGGCGAGCAATAGCATTAAGCGTTTCATAGGAGTTTCCTTTTTCTTGTTATTGTTCTTGGGTAAGGTTCTTTTCCTCCGGTGTTAGCCGGCTGAACTCTGATTAATATCGAGTGCTACGATCTAGCGTTGAGACGATAAACGCTGGTTTCTGGTTGCATGGGTTCATCAAGCTCGTATTTGTCCAGATAAGCTTTAGCGACGTCTTCCAGATCTGAGCTTTCGGTAAGGCGATCTGCCTGAAGTTCATAAACCTTGCCGTTGATTTTCACCCGAACCGCTGTTGATGCTTCTAGCATGGGAACCCATTTTGCCGCCCTAGTGGCGACGTGCAGGTTACCGCGACTGACAACAGCCCAGATGTTGAGTGAATACGGATCTGATGGCTGCACTTCCAATTGCACGACGTCGGGAACCTTGGACCAGGTTGAAGGAGCCCCCGTCACCTGACCTTTAAGCTTCCCGCCGGGAATCATCACGATAGGGTCGGTACAACCGACGAGTAATGAAATGATGACGATGAGTATGCCGGTTTTCATATGAATTCCCTTTTGGTTAAGTCGAAAGCTGGCAGCGTCATGCTGCATTCGAAAGCATTGAGTCTAACCGATACTATAATGGAGCGAATCGAGTCGCTCCCGGTTAGGCAAAAGGGCGGGCGGTAGGTGACGTTTCAAATTGGGTAGTCGTCGCTTTATAGTGCTGTGCCCCCGTCTACGGGAAGAATAGCCCCTGTCATGCCAGCGCCCAGGTCCGAGCATAAGAAGAGTGCGAGGCCAGCAATTTCTTCTACAGAATTAAGCCGCTTGATGGCCGTGTCCTGTGCATAGTTGTCTTTGAATTCGTCATAGGTGATGCCTACAGATTCCGCTGCGGCTGGTCCTGCTTCTTTCATAAGGTCTGTTTCCACGGCGCCCGGGCTGATCGCGTTGCTGGTAATGCCATAGGGACCGGTTTCGAAGGCGACGGCCTTGGTAAAGCCATTCATGGCGTGTTTAAAGGTGATGTAATGGCTGACGTTTTCTTTGTTGGCCTGCCGGCCTTCCACCGAAGAAATATTGATAATGCGCCCCCATTTTCTGGGCTCCATGTTCTTTAGTGCCGCACGCGTTGCCCAAAACGTAGAGTTTAGAATCCAGGCCGAGGCCTCGTTCCATGCCTCGTCTGTGAGCTCAGACACGCGCGCAAAACCGCTGGACCCGCCTGCATTGTTGACCAGAATATCGATTTGACCAAAGTGCCCGATGGTGCCGTCAATAAAAGCTTCAACATCTGATTGTCGAGTGACGTCGCCAGCTATGAAGATGGCACGATCCCCCGCGTTCATTTGCGTCATGGCGTTATCACCTTTGGCTTGAGTTCGGCCATTGATGGCGACTGATGCCCCTGCTGATAATAGTGCCTCTGCAATGCCTCGGCCGATGCCGCGTGTGCCTCCGGTGATCGCTGCTACCTTTCCCGTCAGATCAATATTGCTTGTCATATCCTTTCCTGAGTTGGTTCGATAATAAAACTCTCTCATCTTCCATCAGAAAAATCGATGTTTTGATGTAATCTATGTGGGTAAAAACTGAGGGAGATGGCGTGACCACGCCAACGCAAGATGACAGACGAAATTCAGGATCTCCTTTCGAGGAACAAGCAGTGGGCGGAAAAGATTGAAGAGGACGATCCCGGCTTTTTTGCTCGGTTGAGCAACCAGCAGCGGCCTCGCTTTTTATGGATTGGCTGCTCGGATAGCCGGGTGCCGGCCAACCAGATTACCGGTTTGATGCCGGGTGAGATCTTTGTTCATCGTAATGTGGCTAATGTAGTGTTCCAAACCGATATCAACTGCATGTCTGTGGTGGATTTTGCGATTAGGGATCTCCAGGTCCGCCATATCATTATTTGTGGTCATTATGGCTGTGCGGGTGTGAAGGCGGCGATGGAAAACACTACACAGGGTGTTGTTGACCATTGGCTTTCCGGAATACGGGCACTTTGTCGCGCGCATCAGGATGAATTAGGTGAGCTTTCGAATAGTGAGGCCGAGGATCGTTTGTGCGAATTGAATGTATTGGACCAAGTGCGATCATTGAGTCGGACCAATGTGCTTCAGGAAGCATGGATTCGTGGGCAAAAAGTCGATGTTCATGGCTGGGTCTATGGCGTGAATGATGGCTTGCTTAGGGATCTGAATATCCGTGTGTCCTCGGAAGAGGATCTGGGAAATTTAGTGGGCTGCTAGCGGCCTAACGTCAACAGCTACCCGTTGCTTCACGCGTGAACAAACCAGCCGACCCCGTCGGTCGGGCGCAACGGTGTCTACCTAAAATAAAGTCACGGTCCGCGGGGAAATGGTCGTTTTTATTTCTGTGT
>JBLIIB010000311.1:0-4988 GCA_047634795.1 Candidatus Azotimanducaceae bacterium
GTTCACCAGGGAACTCAGTATCATCGATCAGTTGATTACCATTAACAGCAACGGCATCCAAATGGTTGTACCAACCTTTCTTTGCTCCGACAACTGAGTAGTCCACTTCAGCATTTGTGAGTGCACGAACATTTCCAAATTCGGCATCAAACAAGTTGATGAATTTTTGTTGCACGAGATCATCAACTTCCAAAAGCTCCGGTGACAGTCGATCCCAAAGTCCATAGATCGATTGAATTTCTTTGCTTCTGCCATCAGGGATAGTGATGTAAGAACCAGTCGCAAAGATCACGATGAAGCCATCGTCCTCGGTAGGGTGAGACGTCACAATGGGTTGCGTGGTGATAGGCTGCGAGGTGACGATACCTTCGCTATCTTCGTAGGTCGCTGCAAATATCTTGGTAAAACTCCATTCATCGTAATTGCTCGATGTGAGATCAAAACGGAAGAAGTTACCGATGGTGTCTCCAGCATACGCATAGTCGATAGTACCGTTGCCATCCACATCAATACCTCGAGGGGTACCTAGCCCGTTCGGGAATCCATCCTGAACACCGAACCCAGTATCAATTTTCATAAAGTCCTGCTTGCCAATACACTCTGCTGGCAGCGGACCATTTAGGGTTTCATTGTGAATCATATCTGGGTGACACCAGATGCCGTCAACACCTCCATCAATAAACAGTACAAACAGCTTCGCAATACCTGCGGTCGCGTTATATCCGTTACCAAACATTGAGATCCAAATTTGTTCCTCGTTGGAATCCCTCAAATTACTCATCGCAATCGTCGGTACGCTGAAAGAATAACCCAGGTCTTTAACGGGTTGAGGTGTATCCTGCAAATCCTCACGTTGTAACGAGCTGCCATCGAGGAGCGGATTACCGTCACTATCGGTAGGATAGGTATCGTCTTCTTCGGTGAATTCCCAAAGTACGACGTCCGAAGCTGTGGTTTCCGTCAGTTTTGTTGGATCTGTCACATTCAGCGCAAAGTAGGCCTTAGCACCGGCACCGTGACCACCGAGCAGGAATGTTATCCATTCCTTGTCCCCATCACCGTCTGAGTCCATATAGACATCGTTAACCGCTGGTGTCAGGTCGACGAGAAATTTATGTCCGTACTCAAAATCCAAGAGGTTAGTAATCTTTCGACTAAAGGCTCCTAGCATGAGGTTGTTAGGCACAAAACCAAATACTTCAGACCCATCAGTTACATCCATTCCGTGCATCATTCCGTCATTTGAGGAAACATAGATCAAAGCATCTCGAGCCACATTTGCTGCCCTGAAGGTTGAGTACAAATCATCCTGCGGAAATGGCGACTGATCCCGCCCTATTCGGTTGGGAAAACCGACGAAAACTGGGGTCGAGTGAACAATATCTCCAAGCCGACCTTTAACCACAGGGCGTTCACGGAAAGCACCCACTGGGCGCTCGTTGGCCGAATCACCTCGCAGGTAATTAACCCGCTGTATCACCTCGGTATTTTTTTGCTCTTCACTCGCACCAAGATCTGAGATAAACGCATTGCGCTGATCCGTGTTCAGGGAGCCTGGCCGGAAAGCAATCCCCACACCGGCAACGTCATCATAGGTCAAGATTTCTCTATCATTAGGGTTTATTAGATCCAACGCTTCGGCTGAGCTCCATACTGGCTCTTCAAGTAATCCATCATCTGTAAGACTCTGAGCGGTCAAATCACCGGTATTGATTTTGGTATTATAAAACGCGCGGAAGATCAAAGTGTCCTCTTGAATTTCCTGCGAGTTAAAGCTCACTGCAGATGCAGCACCGCTACCCTGAGAGAATTCGTCGAAGGCTTCGACCAGTTTGTTGGCAAGATCACCGGCATTACTCGCATCCAGATATTCACCTCGACCGTTGTAGGCAGCATGACGCACATCGTCGGTCTTGCGCTGACTTGAACTAAAGGGGTTTCCCCAATTAAACGCCGTCGCATAATTCAACGGGTTCGCGTCAACAAAGCCTTTTACACCGAACCCTACCGTGTAAGTTGTCATATGTTGATGCATGATTTCGTTGGTTTCATTCTCGAACGCATCATCGGCCGCCAATCCGATATCTCGTGCTGTGGTCGGCACTTCGTTATTGAGGCTGGAATGCAGGTCCCTTTCGTAAAAATTTATAGCGACGTCAGCTAGAGTCGTAAAACTGGCTCCGGCGAAGGCTCCGCCATCAAAGTTGGAGTTGCCATCTCCATCAGAGTCACCTGTTGCTGGAGAATCACCGCTCCAGGTTCCGTCCGTGATGAGCAGCGTGAAGTTCTGCTGACAATTCCCATCGGGCGCTGCCAATACCGGACATACGGTATCGCCAGGCGTGGAAGGACTGGTGACGATTTCGTCGCTTGTTCTGGTCGCGTAAAATCGATTGGCAGTGAAGATATCGGTTGATGTACAGCTAAGGTATTCGCCGGCGTCATTCAAAGATTCTCGTAACGGAGTGCCTCCGAAACTACTGGTTGCGTAAATCGAGTCGAGAAGATCCGCTTTTGCACCCGTACGCTCCGACGTATTCATCGACTTAATGGGCTGAATGTCAACGCCAGTATTCAGTCTTGCATAGCCAAGACGCAGATTCTCTGCGTTTGCCACTACAACACCGAGTGCCGCTTTCGCCGTGAACTCTCGGGTACGGAAATAGGTAAACCAGTTTGCGAAGTTTTGGATTTCCTCGTCATAAGTACACTCAGTCGGCCCACAATCGGTACGCTCGGCACCCCTTGGGTACGTAGTGCCCGCAACGATTTCAACGATCTGGCCTTCTGAGCAACCGAGTACCCGGTTAGTCGAACAAGAACCTGCTTCGTTAGCAGGAGACGGTGTCGAATCTATCGCGTCGTCACCATCAAGGTCGGTCCACTCATAGTATCTGGGGATGTAGAATCCAATTGACTGTACATCCGTAAAACTTGTCCCGCCGCTACAGCTCGTGCGAGTAGATATGCACCGACCGCGTCGATATCTTGTACAAACTGTTGCGCAGGTTAGCGGACTCGTGACAACCGCTTTACCAGTGAAATCAATGGTAGCTGTTAGGTTAGTTGTCGGCGAACTGTTCAAAGGATTATGACGAGCTGCTAGGGGTGGGCTGTCAGGAAACTCTACATCGCTTGTATCGAGACCTTCCCATGGCTTATAGCGAATTTCAGGATTGTAATACAGTGTATTAAAGCTGGCGCTGCGTAACCGCCAGATTCCCTGATTGGGCGCGTCTTCCTCGGCTGGTGCAACAAACCTGAACGCAGTGTCATAGGCATCTTCGTGCGAAGACGCATTGATATAGTGGATGTTGTTGCCCGTTGCCAGTTGATAAACACCAGAATCACCATCTGAGGCAATGTCCCAGTTCATTGAACCCGAATCGTCGTTCACAATCAGCACGTTGGGCTCTGGTCCAATTGGCAATTCTAGAGGCGTTTGCGCAAGCTGATAATCGAATTGTACAGCACCATCAGTAGAACCTTCAGCGGCTCCTTCCAAAGGCCTGATTTGAACAGACACTGAACCATCCGCACAGTGGTCGACATCACCTGGGGTTGGGATGTCGCAGACTTGAAAAGCAAAATTATCGGTTCCTGAAAAGGTTGCATCAGGGCGATAGTTAAACGCGCCATCATCAGTAAATGGCGCAATCAGCTGGCCATGTTCAGTCACTGCACCGGCAAAGTAGAAGTAAAGTTGATCCGGCTCAGCTTCACCAGGTGTACAGACTCCCAACACTAACGTGCAGGCTTGGCCATCAATATCGGTATTGTCAAGGTCACGCGCATAGTTCTTCAGTCCATCTGCCTCAGACACAACAAGATCATCGGCCTGCTCCATTGGAATCACAATGTTCTGACTGACCGACGGTTTATCATTTACGGGAGTTACATTAACGGTAATCGTTGCGCAGCGGGGATCATTTGGTGGGTTAAATGGGGCTTCGCCAGCGGGTTCAGAGTCTTCGATGCAATAGGTAAACGAATCTTCGCCATTGAAATTCGCCCTCGGTCGATAAACAATTTCCATATCGGATATGCCATCACCAGACAGCGAAGTACTGCCACGGCGTGCATCCAAACAATCCTGATCGGCACAACTGACCTCGCCATTAAGCTGAATTATTAAGTCGCCGGTGTCGTTCGGATCAGCCAAACGAGTGTTGGAAACCAGAGCCTGGCTTGTGCCAGACGAGTCCACGATGGTTTGGCCAACAATAACTATCTTGGGCGGAGTGTCACCATGATAGTCATTTTGACCCGCATCGAAGAACATTACTGAACTGTCCTCGGCTATGACAAGCTCTGGGAAATCGCTGAAGTGGTCATCTACGGCTTCCGGCTGATCGTCTCCAATACCCTGAATAGTCACCGTGAACGTGCTTTCATCAAATAGCGGCAAGGCATCTGCTGGCTGCTCCGGTGGACGCCCAAGGTCAGTTGCTCGCACGGTAATTCGAAGCTCACCGTGTGCATCCTCATTGATCGGAATCACGAGTGATGAGCCTGTGGTCTCGACCACCAGGGTGCGATCCTCGCCATCTGGTGTGTCATCGCTGACGACGTTTAGCGTAGTTTCATCTACCAACGTGGTCAGGACAAACTCGTTAGGTGAATCGATCATCGTCACTCGATAGATTAGCTGGTCGTCTCCTGGTGTATCGTCATTCAAATCTGCGTCGGAGAATGCGCCGCCAAGGTCGATCTCGATATCACCGGAATCCTCTTCTACCGAGTAGTTGTTGAAAAACCCGAGTTGGTAAATTGGAGAGTCATTTTGTGAGCTAACCGTGACGACCAGATCAAATTCAACGACAGAAATATTTGCCGACGGATCTGCTATGTCGGTAGCGCGCAGCGTCAGCGTGGCAGTGCCGTGGACATCCTGAGAACTGAATAGCAACAGAGCACCACTATCAAGTGAATATTGCAGAATTGCTGGGTCAGAGTTTGCAATAACAACAAAGTTTAAAGAATCGTTA
>JBLIIB010000312.1:0-4982 GCA_047634795.1 Candidatus Azotimanducaceae bacterium
CCCCAAAGCAGTCTTGGGACCCTCTGATTGATATCTATTTGCGCGGCCCGACCTGCGCGGCCCGACCTGCGCGGCCCGACCTAAATATCCTATTATTCAAAGCTTCCCTTGTTCTTCGCATCATCTGATACGAAGCGTAAACTGCGTCTCCGACACGCCCTTTCGGCTCCCTACTGGAGACTCCGCATTAGAGACATGGATATCAAAAATCGTCTAACCACAGGCGCGCAATCTTTGATGGCGGCGTGCCTCGTACTTACCTGTTCGCTGTACTTCCTGGTTGAAAACGGCAGCGCAAATAGTTTCACCACCTACTTGATCGCAGTATGCGCGATCGGGGTATTCGCGAGCCAACCGAGCACAATCAATTTGTACGACGGCCCTCTCACGGCACTAGTTACCGGATTACTGCTGTACCTGGCCGTCTCGGTCATTTGGAGCGGAGGTGATGAGAGCACACTTAAGCACGCCGCTTTCGCACTTCTGGTGTTAACTTTTTGCTTATCAATCGGCTATAGCCTTGAACACTATCCAAGGTACCTTTACTGGTTCGTACTTTTCATCATCATCGCGGCGGCGATCAATAGCGGCTATTCGCTGTACCTTCACTATGCGATGCCAGAATATCAACCACTACCAGAGCCAAGACTATTTGCGCTCGGAAGACTGAGCAATCCCGTTATCAGCGCTCTCAGCTATGGCTTCGCGACCGTACTATGCGTTTTCTTTGTCCTCACCCGCAGGAGCTTGATATCGAGAATAATGTTCGCAGAAATCATTGTGCTGTTTCTGGGATGCATCGTGTTAAGTGGTTCGCGAGGCGTCTGGCCCGCGCTACTGGTCGGCGCCACCGTAGGCATTCTCGTGCACTTTGACGGCCATCGTAAATTTCAAATTATCGGCGTTGCCATAGCTATTATTGCCGTCACGGTTGGCGCACTTGCCTTGGGCCTGGACGCAATCCTAGACAGGGCTCTGAGTTTTCGACCAGAAATATGGGCTGAATTTACGCAGCGAACACTGGATACCAACCTCTTTTTAGGTGCAGGCATGACCGCGGATTCAACCTTTCAACATCCTTCACAGCTCATCAAACACCCCCACTCGATATTCGTCGCGACCCTCTACTACGGAGGCTTGGTTGGATTATTGTTACTCATCGCGATGTTAGGCAGAACAGTATGGCTGATTGTTCTGATGCCTCACGGGGAGATCAAGACGCTTGCCGCGATGCTATTGTCCTTTGGGGTCATTGCAACGCTCGTAGACGGAAACGAACTCCTCACAAAAATTAACTATCTATGGCTGCTGATTTGGCTACCGGTGGGTTTGACCATGTACATTAAGCCGGATGTTAAGGGCGATGCAGAAGACCGAGCTTAAAGACAGGCGTTAATAACAGGTGTCAAAGACAGGCCGACAAACGCTCACTGTGATCGTCGGCGGGTGAGATAAAAATACCCCGCGCAGAAACCTATGAACAACACGAACGACCAGCTTTCAGATACGCCCGCGTAATAGAGCGCAACTCCGATGCCGCCGAAGATGAACGCCATTATCGACAGGATAATAACAACGGCTTCCACTGAGTGACCCCGGTCAACCAACATATAGTGAAGATGCTCGCGATCATCATCTACCGGCCAACGACTCATTCTGCTGCGCCGCCAAATCACCCCCGCGATATCAACCAAAGGGATAAACAAAAGCCATAGCGCCGTGACGGGTGTTAGCACCTGAATCTCACCGATATAAACCCCCTGCGTCGAAAGGAGAAACAAAGCGGCGATAAAAAACCCTAAAACGTAGGCGCCGCTGTCACCAAGAAACACCCGGGCTTCCGCGTTCCACGGGAACCGGAAATTGAATAGAAGAAAGGCAGTGACCGCACCGAAACCCACCAACGCGAGCACAACAACATCTAACACACCAGCGCTAGCACCCATCTCTGCTAGCCAGAACAATGCGGCATTAACTACCCAGCCACAGAGACCGTCGAGACCGTCCATCATATTAATGGCATTCACGCCGCCCACCACTGCAATGCAAGTGAAGGTCAGGGAATAAGGACCAAGTCCCAGGTCACCCATAAACCAGATGTCACCGACTGACCGAAAAGGTAGATCCCCCTCAAAGTGAATAGCGCAGCCAACACCAATCTGGATCAGCATTCGGATCGCACTATGAATGTGATGTAAGTCATCAACAATACCGACCACCATCAAAACCGCCGCAGATGCGAAGACGACCCAGTGCTTCATAAAAAGCTCAGGCGCAACCAAAGAGAGCGAGAAAAGGGCTATCGTAATCGCGATACCCCCGATCACCGGCGTGGGATGGCGGTGTTGCTTACGACCCTCCGGCGCGTCAACTAACCCCCATGATGGCGCCAGTTTTCGCAAAAGAAAGACACTAACGATGCAGACGAATCCGGCCATCACCACCGGAAAGAAAACTGTTTCGATCACTGGCCAGATTCCCTTCTAGTGATCACAGTATTGCCCAGCACCAACCAATCCATTTGAGTTCGAAGAAAGCAATCCAATGCTTCTTCCGGTCGACATACGATGGGTTCATTTTCATTAAAAGAGGTATTCAACAGCATAGGTACCCCGGTCAACGATTCAAATGCGGTAATGAGTTGAAAGTAACGATCATTGTCGCGTTCGGTAACGGTTTGAAGTCGACCGGAACCATCAACGTGAGTGACCGCTGGAATGAGTGCACGTTTTTCTTCCCTGATGGGATAAACCTTCATCATAAAAGGTACGGCATCGTCGGTATCAAACCACTCGGGTACGCGGTGAGCCAGCACAGAAGGCGCAAAGGGCCGGAACGACTCGCGGCGTTTGATTTTTTCATTGAGTATGGCTTTCATATCACTGCGCCGAGGATCGCCAAGAATTGAGCGGTGACCCAAAGCTCTCGGACCCCATTCCAAGCGACCTTGAAACCAGCCAACCACCTGACCTTTTGCGATGCTTGCAGCTACGTTAGCCAACAACTCTGCCTCATCGGTCACTTCAGCAATATCACAATCAACAAGGTCTGCACGACGAACTTCCACGGCACTGTGAATTTCTGCTGTTGAAAAAGATGGCCCCCAATAGGCATGAGTCATGGGCGTTCCACGCTGACCACCCAGCGTTAGCCCCGCGCAGTATGCAGCACCAATAGCGCCACCGGCGTCTCCGGCCGCAGCCTGCACATAGATCGATTCAAACTTCGAGTGCGCCCGGATTTTTCCGTTAGCGACCGAATTCATTGCGCATCCGCCCGCAAGTGCAAGCGTTGGAACATTGTGTCGACTGTGAAGCCTGGCCAAAAGGTGAAAAAGTATTTCTTCAAACAAAACCTGCACTGATCGAGCGAGATCATAATGTTTTTGCTCGAGGTGTTCGTCCGCAAGACGTGCAGGGCCAAGCAACTGCTCTAATGCCCCTGAATAAAGGCGATCAAAGACCGGAGTCCCGCCACGCCATTCAAAACCAATGTTTTTTCGATGATGCCGGAAATATTCCAGATTGAGTCTGAAGCCATCGCCGACCGGGGCCACGAGTTCACGGAGCTTCTTAAGATAAGTCGGCTCGCCGTAAGGCGCGAGACCCATCACTTTGTATTCATCGCCATAGTGTGGGAAACCCAAAAATTGCGTTAAAGCCTGATAAAACGTACCCATGGAATGAGGAAAAAAAACTCGTTCATCCATCGACAAACTATTTTTCGAGCCATACCCCCAAGCTGTGCTCGCAAAATCGCCGAAGCCATCAATCGACAAAACGGCGGCCTCATCATAAGGCGAGGCATAGAATGCAGATGCCAAATGTGCCTGATGATGCTCGACTGGCATGTAACTGCCCACAAACCCACTATCCCCGAGCGACTCCGCTAACAATTCCACAATGTTTCTTCGCTCCGATCTTGTTTTTAGTTTTTCCAAGAAGAGCGCCGGGCTTGGTCTTTGTTTTAAAGAAAAACCGATTTTTCGCCAGAAGTTAGCACCAGAGTCCTGGTTAATAGCGATGGCATCGACATCTCGCAGGGTAATCCCATGCTCTTTTAAGCAATACTGGACTGCTTGCGCAGGCACGCCCGCCCAATGTTTGATTCGGGTAAAGCGCTCTTCTTCGACAGCTGCAACCAAATCACCATCGACAGTAAGCGCTGCGGCAGAGTCACCGTGGAACGCATTGAGTCCCAGAACGATCAAAGGCAAAGCCGTGTTTTATGGTTGACCGTCCCTAAAGGGAGAAGGTTCACTCGACAGACGCTACACATTTTCGGCATCTCGGTTGGCCAGCAGTTCAGCTTTTTTTACAACAATCGTGTGCTGGTACGATGCCTTCATCAGGCAAAAACGATAACCCGCAGTACCATCAAGAAAACCCAATCTTAAAACGTATGCATAGAAAAAATAGACCATCGCTCGAGCCGGGATTCGCCACGACAGACGTTTGAGCGCATGCCGGCGGACCAGCGCATCACTGGCCCACAAATCACTCCATTGCAATCGATCTTGCTCAAACGAAAGCTCATATTCCGCCTCCCTGCTCGCATATCTGTTCTGGCGCTCGAACCATTCATCAATCCCCTTATGATTTTCATCAATCAGGTCATGCTCAAGACTCGCGAGCTCCCCCTCAATGGTTTGAGTCTCGGAATGCCCGCGGTTTTCATAACGCACTCGCTTAACGTGGATGACACGCACCACCCAGGTGGGATAGAGACTGGAATAACGGAGCCATCGACCCCACATGTAAAATCGTCGGCGCAACTGATACGCCCCGACAACAGGATTAGTCCGAATTTTCTGGGTGAGCTCCCGCTCCATATCTGGCGTCACGCATTCGTCTGCATCAAGAATCAATAACCAGTCGTTCTTGAACGACAGGTTATCCAATGCCCAATTACGCTGGTCTCCAAAACCGGTGAACGGATTTTGATAAAAGCTCGCACCGCACTCCGCAGCAATGGCCTGGGTC
>JBLIIB010000313.1:0-4924 GCA_047634795.1 Candidatus Azotimanducaceae bacterium
ACGTATCACTATTTACGCCTACTCTACAGAGGAGTTCTGTTGAATCTCAAAACCCGCATACCTCTGTCTTTTAAGACACCCCGCTTTCTTGTTCGCCGCTACAAAGCATCGGATGCAGAGATGTTATGTCGGGCTGCGCAGGCGTCCATTGCCCAGGTTTTTGAGTTTTTGCCTTGGTGCCATCCCGACTACTCTATTGAGGACAGCTTTGCGTGGCTCAATATGGTTGAAGAAAACTGGAAGAGCGGCGCCGCATACAACTTTGGAATCTTCAGCCCTGACGAGACAGAATTTCATGGCGGATGCGGCCTAGCGAGACTGGATGAGCATCCGATGCAGAACCTGGGATATTGGATTAAAACAGCCAGTACGGGCCAAAAAATCGCCACAGAAGTCACCATTGAGCTCGCCAGATTCGGCGTGGAGTCGCTGGGTTTACAGCGCATCGAGATAGTAATGTCCGTCGACAACCCCGGCAGCCGGCACGTCGCTATTGGCGCAAAAGCTCAATTCGAAGGCACATTGAGGAATCGCTTGATGCTGCACGGCAGATGCCACGATGCCTACCTGTACAGCCTGACGCCTGAGGACATCAGACTTAATAAGGATCTTTGACATGAACCTTTGACAAGAACACCTGGTGTGATTGGTCGTTAGGCGCGCCGCTTGATAAACTCAGACCGTGATATCCCGGCAACTTGGTTTCAGCACCCCAACACCGTAAACCACCACTTGCCTAGGCCAGCGGTGGTTTGGAACATTAGGCTTTAAGGGATTCACGGTTTGAAACATTCGCTGTTTCAAAAATTGAAAACTAGACCCAAGACCTACTCATCTAAATGGAGGATTCACCATGGCAACAGCAGAAGCGAACCAAGCAGAACCGACCGAATCAGACATGCTTGCCATACTGAACCGGCAAAAAACTGCCTATCTGGCAGAAGGCCCGGTATCCGCAGAGACAAGAATCGACAGACTGGATAGAGCGATCGATATCCTGAAAACACACGGTTCAAAATTGAGTGACGCCATGGCCGCCGATTTCGGCCATCGATCTCTGGACCAATCCAAGTTCACGGACATTGATGGTTCGATTGGTCCACTGGAGCATGCAAAGAAGCATGTCAGGCAATGGATGAAACCAGAAAAACGAAGAGTCATGTTCCCGTTGGGCTTGCTGGGCGGTCGGGGGAGAATTGAATATCAACCACTTGGCGTGGTGGGTTGCATCAGCCCCTGGAATTTTCCGGTTCAACTGACCTTCTCTCCACTGGGCGGCATCTTTGCTGCGGGTAACCGCACCATGATCAAGCCGTCAGAGTTTACAGCACAGACATCTGAATTGATGAGAGAACTGTTTGCAGCGTCATTTGATGAAGAAGAGGTCGCGGTGGTAACCGGTGGGCCGGACGTTGGCGGCGCATTCTCTCGCCTGCCTTTCGACCACATGTTGTTTACCGGCGCGACCTCTATCGCAAAACATGTCATGAGAGCTGCTGCTGAAAACCTGGTTCCCCTCACGCTGGAGCTAGGCGGTAAATCGCCGGTCATTATCGGCCGTTCGGCCAATATGCAGTTAGCGGCAACCAATATCATGGCGGGCAAGACAATGAACGCGGGGCAAATTTGCCTCGCCCCAGACTATGTTTTTATACCAGAAGAAAGCCGCGATGAGTTTGTAGAGCACGCTCGCAATTCTGTCGCAAAAATGTTCCCTCATATTAAAGACAACGATGATTACACCTCAATCGTGAACGAACGCCATTATGATCGACTCAACGGTTACCTCGAAGATGCAAAATCCAAAGGCGCTGAGGTGGTCGAAATTAATCCCGCGGATGAAGATTTTTCCCAGCAGGAACATCACCGCATTCCCCCAACGCTTGTACTCGACCCAACCGACGACATGAAAATCATGCAGGAAGAAATTTTCGGTCCGTTACTGCCCATAAAACAGTACAAAGACATGAGCGAGACGATCGACTACGTTAACGGCCGCGACAGACCACTGGGTCTGTACTACTTTGGGCAGAACAAATCTGAAGAAACTGAAGTGCTCACGCGGACAACTTCGGGCGGCGTCACCGTGAACGATGTCATCATGCATGTCGCACAGGAAGATCTACCATTCGGCGGTGTTGGCCCCAGTGGCATGGGTTCTTATCATGGACATGATGGCTTCAAAAACTTCAGTCATGCCAAATCGATTTACAGTCAGTCCAACACCGTGTCGAAACTGGCTGCAGCGATGAGACCGCCCTACAAAAAGGCCTCTTGATTAGCACGAGACAAACCTTCTCGCAAAGTGAGGCGGTAATTGAAGACTGAAGTGAAAATTGCAGTGACACTGGGATGCAGAACAAAATGGCGTGGAAGATAGCGCCTCAACAGAGCGCAGCCTCAGCGCGCCCTGGCAACTCGTCAGGGCATGCCTGCAACAAATGTCCTTTACGTGCACCGATCTGCTCGGTCAGTGTTCCAAACCTGCTTTGGTGGCGGGGTTATTGCGTTAGTTAACAGGCTTTACTCAATGGGTGTTACACAAACAGAAGGCTCGCAGAAGAGGTGTGCGGGATAAAAAATATGCTGCCTCTGACATCAACGCCACTCGCCGACATATCGAGGGGCGTGATGTCATAAAGTCCCTGACCAGAGACGTCACAGAAATATCGACGAATCAGCGGTCAGTCCGTTATCGACCAGTGAACTCAGGCTTACGCTTTTCAAGAAATGACTGAACACCTTCTTTGAAGTCTTCACTTTGGAACATACCGGCCAGATGGACCATCAGATGGTCAACTGCCGTATCGTAAGACTCTTCCAGTCCCATGCGCATCATTCGCTTGGTGGTCTGAACCGCTAGTGGCGCATTGTCAGCAATCTCTTGCGCCCATTCCATCGCCGTTTCCATCACCTTGTCATCTGCGACAACGATATTCACCAAACCTATCTCCAGGCACTCCGCTGCACCAACCACTCGGCCACGGTAATAAAGCTCAGAAGCCTTGGCCCAACCGATCAGACGTGGCAAAAGCCAGGTCCCACCGCTTTCTGGTACAACATTTCTTTTTGCCGTAACCGCAGCCATCTTCGCCGATTCGCCCGCAACACGCATGTCGCATAGAAGCGCAATATCCATGCCGTAACCTGCCGCTGCGCCGTTCAACGCACAAACGATCGGTGTATCGATGTTCCACATGACATTAATAGGTGCGTCTCTGAGGTCAAACAATTGCCTCGGACGATTGTTGCCGTCGCCACCACCAATTCCGCCTTTACCTGCATCGACCAGATCAAGTCCTGCGCAAAAACCTCTACCCGCACCCGTAAGCACAATGCAGCGAACTTCCGGGTCTCTATTCGCCTCGGTTACTTTCTCTGATAGTTGCTGCAGCATGTCACGGCTGATCGCATTCATTCGCTCTGGTCTATTAAGCGTGATGACGACAATGCGTCCTTTATTTTCGACCAATAGTTCGTCGGTGGTGGATTCAGTTACAGGCACTCTTTAGTCCTCTTTTTGTGAATGGTGTTCTAACCGGTGTTCTAATTGTGTATTGATAAAAGTCTGTATATCACGGATCAGCGGGCTATTCCTACGATGTATACGCGAAAACGATATCACCGCATCGCCGTGACCCATACCCTCATACACCTCGCGACTGGCCTTACCGCCTGCGGCCCGCTGTTTTTCCATCAGGCTCTTCGAATGGCCTCGGCGCACCCGCGTGTCCTCCGCGCCGTGCAACAAATACAACTCTGGTGCATTCGCTCTCACAAAATTCACTGGCTGCGACAAAGGATAAAGGGCTTCTGGCCCAAACAAATCCCAATGGTCATCTTCAGTAAACGGATAAAAATCATAGGGACCCGACAGCCCAACCATCGCGGATATATCTTTGGTGTCTCCTAAAAGCGACTCATTGAGCGCAATAGATGCTGCGATCTGTGCCCCGGATGAATGTCCCATCAAAAAAACAGGGCCCGGCGCGGCCAGGTGATCAAGCACATAGCGAGTCGCACTGACTGCGTCTGACAAGATCTCCTCGAACCTGGCATTGGGATATTTAGGGAATTCAGGAATCGCAACATTCAAACCCATCGAGACCAGAGTATCGGCGACAAAACTATAATCTCGCTTTTTGTATAAGCGCCAGTTGCCACCATAAAAAAAAATGACCGTCGGCGCGCCACTCCCTCCTTGGCCGTCCCGAACGTACCAGTCAATTCGAGCTGTCGGTGCTGATCCGTATGAAACCTCGCGCCGCGAGTAGGGCCCTAGTTTCGCCAGAAAATTGAGTAAACCCAGGCCCAGCGATTGATACAACGATGTGAAGACAGCACTCAATAGATTAACCCTAGCCTTTTCAGTACAATAAACGCGTTCAACAAGACCGTGCAACTGAAAAAAAATAACGCGGCTGCAGCGAAGAATCAGTCTAATCTCTTTTTATCACTCGATCATTCAGATGAAGCGAATCTGGCGCAGTATCGCCTATTTAACAATGACGTTGTGCGCGAACGCGGCTCTCGTCACTCCTACCTTAGCCGCGGCTGACAATACCCTTGCGCCCCTGACACTGACCAAGGTATCAGTTGCCGACGCAAGCATGAAGGTTGACGGCAAACTCAATGAAGCTATTTGGAAAAAGCTTCCATTATTTGATCGCATGCAGATCATTCGCCCCGACACCCTGAACGACGCTCCCATGTCGACTAAAGTTCAGCTCTTCTATACCGAACGTGGGCTCTATGTCGGCGTCTTCAGCGAGCAATCTGCGGATACTCTGGTGACGCGCCTGACCGCAAGAGACGACTTTGTGAGCCGAGACGGGATTTCAGTGACAATAGACCCTTCAGGCCAAGGACTCTACGCATATTGGTTTGGCGTCAGCCTGGGCGGCTCACTTACCGATGGTACCGT
>JBLIIB010000314.1:0-4920 GCA_047634795.1 Candidatus Azotimanducaceae bacterium
ATGACACCATTGGGTGTCGATATCCGGGAGTGTGCCCGAGATCGGCCAAATATCTTACCGAGTTGCCCACTTTCATAATTGAAACCACCTTTTTTGATGGTCGTGTTAAACGTACCGGTTCCCTTGTCAGGCTCGAAGGAGAACTCGTCCAACGTTGCTTCACTATTCTGGCTAATTGTTAATTTCGTACCATCGTTCAATTCTGCCCTGACGAACGATCGTGGGCCGGTTTGCAGAGAAAAACCTGCATGCAAATCTGAACCACGCTTCACCTCTATGGAATCCCCATCCTGATCCACCACAGTAACGGTCCCCAACATGAGCGCAACTTTACCGATCACAGGTCCCTGGGGAACCGCTAGAACGAAAGTCGCACATAACATGAGGAGTGCGAGAGCAGGTAATTGGAGTGTCAAGCGCATTGGGACGAGGTTCCTGAATGAGCACGTGACTAAAAATAAATCTACTGCAATTATGTCACAAGTATGCTGCATATCTACTACGATCGGGTGATTGCCTAATCCGGCTTACGACGGCACACCTCATGAAAACTGCGAACACGAGGGTGAATAAGGGTCAGACGACCTTTCTTCTTTTGGATCAGCCATGAATCATCAGCCTTAAGAGTAGGCGCCAGAAGGGAGACAAGGCTTACTTTCGCGTTAACGCCGCTGGATCGCCCAATCCAATTTACTTCGGCACACCTCATAAAAACTGTGACCGCGAGGGTGAATCAAGGTCAGATGCTCTTTCTTCTTTCGAATCACCAAGGAATCGCCAGCCTTAAGATCAAACTCCAGATGGGAGTCAAAGCTTACTTTCGCGTCAACGCCGCTGGATCGCCCAATGACAATCATGATTTCATCACCGCCAGGCACGATGAGAGGACGACTGTTGAGGGAGTGGGCCAACATCGGCACAAGCACAATCGCATCAAGGCTGGGATGCATGATCGGTCCACCGGCAGATAGCGCATAAGCTGTGGACCCGGTAGGCGACGAGATGATCAAACCATCAGATCTCTGTGTGTAAACATACTTGCCATTGACCGTCAGCTCCATCTCGAGCATCTTCGGCATGGTGTCTGAGTGGATTACAATTTCGTTTAGCGCAGATGGCATGCCGTCATAACCCTCTACTTCGCCTTCCAGCAAAAAATGCTCTTCTGTTGAGTAATCACCGGACAACACTTCCCCAAGACGAACTTCAATGTCCTCGGGCGAAACATCTGCCAAAAAGCCGAGCTTGCCTCGGTTTATTCCGAGGATAGGCACACCAAAAGGTGCCATCGCTCGCGCGGCACCGAGAATGTTTCCGTCACCACCCACAGCGATCAGCAGATCGCACTCGGGGCCCATCTCATCGAGAGTCGCCAGCTTACGGTTGTTACCACCCAGCATGTCGGCCGAGACTTGTTCGACCACAATTTCCACACCATTGGCGAGTAGAAATTTTTCGACACGGAGCAGCGATTCCCGAACCTGATCGCTCGGGGTCCGAGCCACTAGGCCAACGCGTTTGAATAACGGCATGGGAAGATCCAATTAAGCAGAGCGAGCTTTATATGCTACATGGAGAGGAGATTCAAATCTTGGGTCTCGAGATATTGATGCCGATGTCCGGATTGATATCTCTCATACCATTCATTCCAAAACCGAATGAATAACCCCTTGAATTACCCAACAAACAGCGCACTATTCACACCTAGCTACGAGGATCCACCATGAACTCCAGAATAAACAGCCGATACGCTAAAGAACTTGAGGAAGAGAGCAATATCGCAGATATCGCATCAGCGGGTTCGCTGTGGCAGGCAATCCGGGAAGAGGTGAAACTCAGAGCAGACTTCGAGCCCATCATGTCGACTTTCTTCCACGCGACAGTGCTCAATCACGATACCTTAGAGGGCGCGCTCAGCTTCCTGCTTGCCGGCAAACTGGATAGCCCCGTCGTGTCCTCCATGGCCATCCGCGAGATTATCGAGGAAGCCTACCAAAACGAACCATCCATCATTCGCGCCGCAGAAATTGACATCAAGGCCATTCGCGAACGCGACCCTGCGTGCAACAGTTATTCAACACCCCTACTCTTCTACAAAGGCTTCCACGCACTTCAAGCTTACAGAGTCGCCCACTGGTTATGGAATAACGACCGCCATAGCCTGGCGTTCTACTTTCAGAATCAAATGAGCGCCATCTTTGGCGTGGATATTCACCCGGCCGCTCGCATTGGATGCGGCATTATGTTCGATCACGCGACAGGGATCGTCATTGGCGAAACCGCTGTTGTCGAAGACGATGTGACTATGTTGCATGGTGTAACGCTCGGGGGCACGGGCAAAGCGCAAGGCGATCGTCATCCGACGGTTAGGCAAGGTGTGCTCATCGGAGCATCTGCGTCAATCATCGGCAACATCGAAATAGGCGCGGCGGCCAAGGTAGGTGCCGGAAGCGTCGTGATGAAAGATGTACCAGCGCACGTGACGGTCGCAGGGGTTCCCGCTGAGGTTGTCGGCAAGACTGCCGGCAAGACTGCCTGAAGTTCTCCCGCAGAGGATGTTGATCGGTCTTTTTAGATACCCAGCATTCTGATGCCGTTGGTAACGCTAAAATTTGGACCCTTGGCTAAACTCGGGATAACACAGGAGTGGAAACCACAATAAGCCCTGTTATCAAGACAGGGTCGCTTAGACAGGGTCGCTTAGACAGGGTCGCTTAGACAGGGTCGCCTAGACAGGGTCGCCTAGACAGGGTCGCTTAGACGGGGTCGCCTAGACAGGCTCGCCACAAAGTAGAGAAACCGCGACTCAAATATCTAAACACAGAGATCTAAAGACAAACATCTAAAGACAAATCCCGCACCACTAACGCCCGGGTACCGCGATCGGCGAATAAAACAGCACATACTTCTGATCATCCGTCAGCTCTTCCGCGTCTATCAGCACACTGTTAAACCAAAACATTGGATTCGCCGCATCCGGGCATTCCGTCGCATTGGCTACGCCGTCGTTATTCGCATCATGCACAGACGCCTCACAAAACGGTGTGTCGTTCAATACGTCGATAAAACTAAACCGTGCTTCAGTGGTGTGATACAAACCCAACACGTGCCCCATTTCATGAAACGCAACCTCGGCTACGTCATCAATGCTCGTCTCGCTTCCATCCGCCAACAGAGTCCCAGCATTCACTAGCACACCATTGTTGCCGTTCATCGTACCAAAACTACCCGGCACGCCGCCCGTAATTCCCGCTATGCCCTCACCACCTGAAAAATCTTCAAGAAAAAATAGATTAACGCTCTCTGGATTACCCTGGCTCACCAACGCAATGGTTTCAGGATCTTTGAAGCTTGCACTCACACTGTCAAACTCAGATTGTTCAATAACAACCACGGGTTCAAGCACCAGCTCAACTTGATTAGCCTCGCCTAGCTCTACCAGTCGCGCCAGCGCCCGCTCTATATCTGCAATTGCGAGACTGTCAGCGGTTAAGAACGTTCTAACCGTAATAGACGCAGGTAGCGCCTGCGTAAGATCTGGCAACGGCCCCGTGCGGGCAACGACTGTCAACGCCAAGGTGTCAAAGTCGATATCATCTAACCCGTTAGCCAGCGTGCCCAACTGGACCGTCCAAACACCAGACTCAGCCGAATACGCGGGTGACCTGGGTACCAAACTGGAACAGTTACCACCAAAGCAGAAATTAACGAATCGCTGAAATGCCACGAACGGTCCTGATGGAGGTGTCAGATTACGGATAAATAACCCGTTTTCATCAATATTGGCGCTAGCGCCGTTTAGCGTCACCAGCACGGACACCACATTGGGCGGCACCAAAAACTCAAACGTCGGGGATGCTAAAACATCTGCACCCAGTTCAGCATCGTTCACCGTCGCATAACCCGACACAGGGATCTGTAGCGACATCACTTCCAGCGACGTAAGCGCTACCGCCTGAACTGTTATCAAGACCAAGGAAACACCGCTGACAGCACCATCATCATCAACAGCCGAATATTCAAAACTCACATCGCCCACAAAATCCAGCGGCGGTGTGTAGATAAGGTCAGTGCCAGAACCGCTAATAACACCTGCGAAAGTACCGGTGACATGAAAGCTACTGATGACCCCATCGATATCCGTGTCGTTTGCCCCCAGATCCAATACCAAAGGGTTGTCTTCAACTATCTTGAAACTATCAGCCCCGGCCACGGGCGCGTCATTAATATCGTTAACCGTGACACTCACCGTCGCTGTAAGCGTTGAACCATTGTCACCTGTCACAGAGTAGGAAAACGAATCACCACCCGAAAAATCAGCCGCAGGCGTATAGGTAATCCGGTTATCGCTAACCGATGCCGTACCATTGCCCGGCGCGCTAGTGATCGACAATGTCGATTCATCCACGGCGGTATCATTTCCCGCCACGTCAATGGTCACCGAGGCTTCTTCATCAACAGAGGCCTGATCGTTGGTCGCGACAGAGCCAGGTGCGGCAGGCGCAGAAGACCCGCCACCCCCACCGCCACACGCGGACACGAGGAATAGAAGGGCAATAATTAAACCAAAGCGCATAACGATACGACCATCAAAATCAACAACCGCTGATCCTACAACGAAAATCAGACGGGGTCATTCGCCCCTGATCGAGCGCGTCGACCCGGCAGGTACATTGCCAGCCATGGCATGGCGAGAATACAAACAAACGTCGCCGCATTGGCAAAAATCTGCAGGTTAAAATCACTAGAAGAATGAATGGCAATCGCAATCATTGCCATCAAAGCTGAAAACCCCATTGCGCGAAAAAATCGATGCCGCCGCTTCATTTGGGACCGAATAGCCATGAATATACTACTCAGAAACAGCAGCGCTAACGTCACGGAGCCAAGCACGCCAACCTCGATTGGAAACTGCAATAG
>JBLIIB010000315.1:0-4914 GCA_047634795.1 Candidatus Azotimanducaceae bacterium
GGCAACCCAGTGTAAAGTGGTGAAGGTGGAATCTCTCGACAAGGGTTTCAATGTTCATTGCGACATCGAAGGGCAGGCTTATGAGTTTCACTGCCGTCAGTTGGTGAATGCTGCTGGGTTGGGCGCTCAGACGGTCGCCAAGAATATTGAAGGCATGTCATCTTCCCTATGCCCGCCACTGGTGTTGTGCAAGGGGAACTATTTTGTCTACGAAGGTCCGCCGCCTTTCAATCACCTTATCTATCCAGTGCCCGAAAAAGATGGTTCAGGCCTTGGCGTACACGCGACGATTGATCTGGGTGGTCAGGTTCGATTTGGACCCGATGTCGAATATGTTTTTGATGAATCCTACGATGTCTCGCTCGATCAGATGGCATTGAGTATCGCGGCGATCAAGCGATACTTCCCCGGATTGGATGAGCGTCGACTTTCGCCTGGTTATTCAGGTATTCGCCCAAAAATTGTGGCGCAGGGTGAAGCTGCGGCTGATTTTATGATTCAGGGCGAAGATGAACACGGACTACCCGGGTTAGTGAACTTGTTCGGTATTGAGTCGCCTGGATTAACTGCGTCCCTGGCGATTGCAGAATTTGTCGCTGAGCGACTGCAAGCGGGCTCCTGACCCGTTACAATCTCTATTAACAATCGGGCGTTTGATGCCCACTATTGACGAAGGACGCTCATGCACAGTCATGCACAATCTCATGAACACGCCCATTCGGGGGGTGGACATCATCATCACGATCACGGTGATCCGGATTTTAAGAATCTAAACGCCAGTTTCCTGATTGCAGTTGCGGCCAATCTTGGGTTCACGATTATCGAAGGCGTCTATGCTGTGATTGCTAATTCAGCGAGCCTTTTGGCGGACGCAGGCCATAATTTGTCTGATGTTCTGGGGTTGCTATTGGCCTGGGGAGCTGCATATTTAGCACAGAAATCAACGAGCGACCTGTTCAGTTACGGTTATCGTAAAACAACCATTCTTGCGGCGATGATCAACGCGCTCGTACTGATTCTCGTCTCCGTGTTTATCGCTTTTGAGTCGCTTGAAAAACTGTTTAATCCCAGCGAAGTGTCTGAGGTCGCGATCATCATTGTCGCCAGCATTGGCATTGTGGTGAACGCGGGGAGTGCGTGGTTGTTTCGAGCAGGCAGCAGCAACGATTTAAATATCAAAGGCGCTTATCTTCACCTTGCATTCGATGCGCTCATTTCTGTAGGCGTCGTGATTGCCGCAGTCGCTATGATGTATACAGGCTGGCTATGGATTGATGGTCTGGTGGGGCTGCTGATTGTGGCTGTGATTGTACTTGGCACATGGGGCTTACTTCGTGACAGTCTCAATCTCATTCTTGATGCGGTGCCTGCGCACATCGACCGTCGTGTTGTTCATGATTATCTGTCACAGATTGATGGCGTTAGTGGTGTTCATGATCTTCACATCTGGGCGCTCAGTACGAAGGAGACCTGCCTTACTGCACATCTTGTCATGCCAACCAATACGCTTTGGGATTCAGAGAGTGGCTACAACGAGATAGGCGAAGCGCTCAAAGAGCAGTTTCGAATTCACCACGTTACGCTGCAGGTGGAAAAGGATTTCGACTGCGCCACACAGGATTGCGATTAATGAGTTCTCTGTTCGAATTTTACGAGACCTTAAGGCGGTCGAAACCGTCGGAGCCTATTGTGCTAGATAAACCGGTGCCGCTCGAATCGCTCGATACGCCCGCGCTGATCATTGATCTGGACCAGCTTGATGCGAATCTTGACAGGATGCAAAAGCACATCGACAAACATGGCATGAGACTGAGGTCTCACACAAAAATGCACAAGTGCCCGGAGCTAGCGCGCAGACAGGTAGATAAAGGGGCGATAGGAGTTTGTACCGCGAAAGTCAGTGAAGCCGAAGTGATGTGTGACGCCGGCATCGAGGATGTCCTGGTGACTTCGCCGTTGGCGACCCGTGAAAAAGTTGAACGATTCATTCGGCTAGGTACTGTTAACCCCGGTCTCAAGATTGTCGTCGATAACAAAGACAGCGCCGAGCTTCTGAACAAAGCGGCCATCGCAGAAGGGATCAAAGTCGGTGTCTTTATCGATATTGATCCGGGCATGGGTAGAACCGGCGTAGAAGCGGGCGCACGTGCATTGCAGCTCTGTCAGCAGATCGGGGGCATGAATGGGCTTAGGTTCGAAGGTCTTCAGATGTATGCAGGCAATTGCATGCACATCGAAGGGTTCGAAGCTCGCCAGCAAAAATACGCACACATCCTGAAAAAGGGTTTTGAAACACTCATCCTTTTTAAAGAAGCCGGCATCGAGGTACCTATTGTCTCGGGGGGTGGTACAGGTACCTACAACATGGAACCCGATCTTGATTTTATCAATGAGCTCCAGGCTGGCTCCTATGCATTTATGGACATCGAATATCGAGATATTGGTGGCATTGCATCAGAAAAGTTTGAAGATTTCGGCGTCGCGCTCTTTGTCTTGGTGACAGCCATTAGCCAGCCCCAGGATCAGCTCATTACAGTTGATGGCGGTTTTAAATCTTTTGCCTCCGACAAGATGCCGCCTCAGTTCAGGGATGTAGAAGGTCTGGTCTATCATTGGGGTGGGGATGAACATGGCATCGTCCAACTCAACAACTTGTCCAGAGAGGTTTCTCTGGGCAACAAGCTTGCCATGATCACGCCTCACTGCGACCCGACCGTCAATCTGCACGATTACTACTTTCCTTATCGAGATGGCATTGTTCACGAGATATGGCCTATTACTGCGAGAGGATGTTCATTTTGATATCAGAAGTACCCTGGTTTGAGGAATTTAGTGTTGGCGACGACTTGAGTGCCGTGCCTTCGGTGACGTTAACGGAAGGTTACGCGGCCGCTCATCAAATGGTTTTTGCGGATCGATGCCGTCTGCCTTTAAGTGCGCCGTTGACGGAAGACGTCACGGGGCGCGCCGGCCTCTTGGCAAATAGCGCACTGGTTTGTAATATCGCCATTGGGCAGAGCACCATCCCAACGCAGCGTGTCCTGGGCAATTTGTTCTATCGTGGTTTGCGATTTCATCGCCCGGTGTTTCTTGGGGACACACTTACAACAAATACGCGGGTTATTGCGCTCCGTCAGAATACACCGAAGCCCGGTCGAGCGGCCTCGGGTATGGTGGGCTTGGAAATGCATGTGGTGAACCAGCGAGGCGAGACGGTTCTGTTGTTCTGGCGCTGCCCTATGGTCCCCTGCAAAGATAAAAATGCAGATACCGGACGTCAAGACGATCTGTCGGTGATGCCGGAAGACATTAGCGATGCAGATTTGATCTCCTCAGTTCCAGAATGGGATCTCAGTCATCTGCCAGCAACACCCGCATCGTTTTCAGTTGGATCCGTTGTCAAGGTTGAAGCACGAGACACCGTCACGTCAGCGCCGGAAATGGTACGTATGACACTCAATCTCGCGATGACACACACTGATGCCGGGCGCAGTGTCTATGGAAAACGATTGGTTTACGGTGGCCATACAATCGCGATTGCTGCTGCTCAGCTCTCGCGAGTATTACCCTCTCTGGCTTTGATTTTATGTTGGTATCGATGTGACCACGTGGCGCCGGTTTTTGAGGAGGACATTCTTCATAGCGTCATTACGGTAGACGAAGAGATAGAATCTCCGGTTGGCAAAATCCTCAAGTTAACGCTTGAGGTGTTCGCTGAGCGAGGAGAAAACGCCCCGGAATCGGGTGAAAATATTAAAGTTCTGGACTGGCATTTGGCGGTTCTTGTAGGAGAGTAGTGTGGTTAAGGGTGTTCTTGATGGTCTGCGCGTTGTCGAAGGTTCTGCATTTGTAGCAGCGCCCCTCGGAGGAATGACGCTGGCGCAACTCGGTGCAGACGTTATTCGTTTTGACCCGATAGGAGGCGGATTAGATTACCATCGCTGGCCGATCACTGATCAGGGCGAGAGCCTCTTTTGGGCAGGTATGAACAAAGGCAAACGCTCTTTTCAGGTCGATATCGGTCATCCAGAAGGACGCGAACTCGTCACCGGATTGCTCAAGGGTGACAGCTTTGATGACGGTATTTTTCTGACAAATTTTCCCGCTCGCGGCTGGCTGTCTTATGAGGCGATGAAAGCAGAGCGCGAAGATCTCATATATATCAACATTCTTGGGGATCGGCGCGGTGGTTCGGCACTGGACTACACGGTGAACTGCGCTGTTGGTTTCGCAAGCGCCACGGGCGATCCTGCGAGTGATGTACCTACAAACTATCTTTTACCCGCCTGGGACAACATTACCGGGCAGATGGCTGCGGTTGCACTGCTGGCGGCCGATCGATATCGGCGGATACATGGTACGGGCCAATTGGTAAAGTTGGCGCTTAAGGATGTCGCCGTGGCCACGGCAAGCAATCTGGGTAATATTTCTGAAGTCGCCATCAACAATGTGGATCGCGAGAAAGCGGGAAACTATCTATACGGGGCTTTTGGTCGGGATTTTGTGACCAGTGACGGGGAGAGGGTCATGATCGTTGGCCTAACACCCAGGCAATGGAAAGGAATCGTCGAGGCCATGGGGATCAAAGACGCTATCTCGGAATTGGAAAAAGTGTTGGGATATAGTCTTAAACGCGAGGGAGAACGATTCCAGGCTCGCGAACAAATCGCTTCGCTGGTCGAACCGTGGTTTGCGTCTCGTTCTTACCGTCAGGTGTGTGAGTTGTTTGATGCCAACGCGGTCTGCTACGGGCCTTATAGAACGTTTAGAGAGATGGTCGAATCCGACGAAGATTGTTCGACTGATAATCCGATGATGGGGCTTGTTAATCAACCTGGAATTGGGCAATACCTGGCTTCCGGATCGCCCATCAGGTTTGAAGGCGCAGATGATCTAGCGGCGTTACCGCGCCTG
>JBLIIB010000316.1:0-4890 GCA_047634795.1 Candidatus Azotimanducaceae bacterium
AAAGGGGGGGTAACATTGATTAGTTATGGCAGTTTTAGGGGGTGTTGGCCCCTGGTCTGGCGGCTCCCGCATCTGATGAAGCGTGTTCTACGTGACTTCAGGAGACCTGATTAGTCGCCTTCAATCCTGAACCATTCCCTGACCACTCTGCGCAGCAGTTTACCGGTTTCGTTGTAGGGCAGTTCCGAGGTGAAATGAATCACTGCGGGTACGCGGGATGAACGAAGGTGTTCGCGAATGTGACTCCGAATCTCATCCTCTGTGATGCTTTGCGCGGGAGCAATAACAACGGCGAGTGCTACCACTTCTCCCCATTCCTCGGAAGGAATGCCGACAGCGGCCGTATCGGTTACGGCTGAGTGTTGGTGGAGCAGATCCTCGATCTCGCCGGGTGAAATATTCTCGCCGCCGCGAACAATCACGTCGTCTGCACGACCGGATAAAAAGAGATAACCGTGGTCGTCCAGGTATCCTGCGTCGCGGGTCGGAAACCAGCCTTCATTATCGAGTACGCTCCGCCCATCGTATTCACCAGAGACCTGAGGGCCGCGTACATAGATTTCACCTGACTCGAAGGGACGGAGTTGCTTTCCATCTTCGTCACGCACCTCGATTTCTACCGATGGCAGGGGTTTTCCAACCGAGCCGAGTCTTGCGTGTATCGCCGCATCATCGTGATCGATCGCCGCTCGATGGTCGTCCGGGTCGAGCAGGGCAATGGTTGAACTGGTTTCGGTTAATCCATAAGCGTTGGTGAAATTGACGCCAGGGAATAACTTTAGTGCGCGTTCTATGACAGGTACTGGCATCTTGCCGCCGCCGTAAGCCAGGGATCTCAGAGAAGAAAACGCCTCGGGGTTTAAACCTGTTGTGTCGATTTCTTCAATGATTCTTGTCAGCATTGTGGGCACGACGAACGCGCTGGTAACGTTTTCTTCAGCGACCAAGCGTAGCCATTGTGCGGCATCGAAGTCTGGCAGCTGCACGACGTGGCGGCAGGCGTAGATATTGCTCATCGCTGCCGAAATACCGGCGATATGGTAGGGCGGCACCGACACTAGCGCAGCTTCATCTTCAAGGGCGCCCATAAATTCGACTGAGCCTAATATGTAGGACACCATATGTTCATGGCGTAGCAATGCCGCCTTGGGAATGCCGGTGGTGCCGCTGGTAAAAAGCTGGACGGCGACGGCCGCAGGATCTTCATTCCAGGTGACCTCAATCTCTTCGCCGGTCAGCACGTCGTTAAGAAAATCTGCAGAATCCTGAACGACCCAGCCGTCAAAGTCATAGGCCTCGGTGCGCTTGCCTGAAATCAGGTAAGCCGGACTGATGCGATCAAACAGCGGTACGATCTGCTCCTGGCTTAAACGATAATTGAGCGGTACATAAGGGATGCCCGCGATGGCTGCGCCCATGAGGGCAATCGGCGACGCCGGACTTGATGTGTCGAGTAGTGAAACAAACTTGCAATTACTGGTGGAAAAATGAAAAGCTGCGCGCTTTGCAGCACCGAATAATTGTGCGTAGGTATAGTGCTCGCCGTGATGGGTCAGAGCCCTACGATCCGGGCAAGCTTCCGCTGCCATCTGCAGGAAGAGTGCGATGTTCATGTGGGTGTTACTCCAGAAATTGACTAGTCGGAGGAGGGTAGCTTCTTGGTGTCTTTGGTCATAAGTTCTTCATCATTGCAGTAGAGCGAACCCTCGCCCGTTTTCACACAGAGCACCTCGATAGATTCTTCCGCATTAATGTAACGTTTGCCGATCACACAGCCGTTCATCTTGTCGGCGTCTTTTTCAATTTGATCGGATGAATCATCAAGCGTAACACCGCCGCAGGTTAACTCGTCACCGTCACCGGCCTTAATAATCATGAATTCGCCGTCGCATACTGCGCTCTTTAGTCTCGTTCCGGGTTTTAGCATGTTGATCTCCGTTGATATCAGTAGGGCGAACGCAATAGTAAATTAATCTGGCAGGCCAAGCACGCGGTTGGCGATGATATCTCTCTAAAATCCCCGACAACGCCTTCAGCGGACAGCTTTGGGGCGGTGGGCAGGCATGGCCCCAACTCATTGATGCCATGAGTCAGATCCTGGTGCGTGCCGGCGAGCGGCAGCGAGGGAGCAGCCACATCAGCATGGTGTCCGGAACCAGCGGCATCATGCGCGAGCAATCGGCGCTGGTTTTTCGAGGGGTTGATGCGTGAGTTGATGCTACCCATGATAATAGTGACGTCTACGTCCAAACCGTTCTGGGATGCGCTCCTTAGTGGCGTTGTTCCCCCGTAACGACGCAGCGATTGTCCGATGTCGATTTACTATTCTAGATCTCGCTGAACCTGTCGTTTTTTGTCAAATCCCATCTGGACTAACATTTGTGAAGAGGGGATGGTGTCTTGCCCGGCGTGGTGCGAGTCCCAACGGGGCCGACAAGCCTGCTGCACGATGTTAATTTGAGGCACGATGATTTTGTGGCGAGTGGCGCCTGATAGCGACTGCAGTATGTCACTAAGTCGCGGCCATGAGTTTCTGAGTCAATGCCTGCAGCCCTTTCCCCTTGTTACTAATTTTCCACGCAAGAAAATTATCATGACTAGGGTCCTGCTCTAACTCCAGTGCGATCAGTTCACCCTTGTCGAGTCGCTTTTGAATACGCTGACGCGGAAGATGACCAATGCCTATCCCTGCGAGAATCGCCTCGACTTTTTGGTCGAGATTTTGCACGTAGAACACTTTCCCATCACTGCTTAAGCCTTTGCTGCGTGCCACATCAACTAACGAGGTGTCGTGAGTGATGACTCGTCGGAGTTTGGGTAGAAGGGTTTTCAAGGTCTCAGGATTACTGGCTAGACCAGCCTGCTCATGGTGGCCAGCAATCACTGGGACTAGATCCGCTGCAGCCAAGGGTATTGCTCGGTAACCTTTTTGTAGCGGAATTGGCCCGGGCGATCCTACAATCAGATCAACCCTGTCTTGCTCAAGCGCCTCCCAGCCACCGTTAAGTACCGATTCACGGATGTCGATTTCAATGGAGGGGTGCTCCTCTAGGAATTCATTCAACAGCCGAAAGAAAGGAGCGTAGGATTGATGTGACTCTACAGCGATATTGATCCGGGGCTCCCAGCCCGTGGCAACCTCTTTTGCCTTGTTCGCCAGCCGTGCTGTGGTTTGCAGTATGTCTCTACCCTCGGTCAAGATTAATTGCCCTGCTGGCGTTAGCACCGAGCGACGACCTTGGCGTTGGAATAGAGCGATGTCTAATTGCTCCTCCAGCTTTTGCACAGCATAAGAAACAGCGGACGTTGCTTTGTTCAGATCTTCAGCGGCTTTTGCGAAGCTTCCGCGCCGATCGATAGCGTCCAGCGTCTCCAGCACGTCTATGGTTATTGGGTTTCGTGCCATTATCGGGTCTCTTATTATTGTTCTAATTAATAGAACATTCTAAACAGAAATTGGGTCTTATTGCGACAATCAGACTCGGTAGGATAGCTCCATCAAACAGACGAACCCACATATTCAACCTTGGAGCAATATCATGACATCACTCATCAACAAGATAACCACTACCACCGCTGGACTCGATACCCTGCCTCTGCGCGCCGGGGCCGGTGTGATTTTCGCGGCACACGGCGGCCAGAAATTATTTGGCTGGTTTGGCGGTTATGGCCTGGAAGGCACGGCAGGTTGGATGGCATCCATGGGTCTGGAACCCGGCCTGCTGATGGCGGCAATGGCTGGCGGGGCGGAGTTTTTTGGCGGTTTGTTGCTGATTGCCGGTCTTATGGTTCGTCCCGCTGCTTTAGTGCTAGCTATCACTATGGTCGTGGCGATCGTTACGGTTCATCTATCGAACGGTCTTTTCCTGGCCAACAATGGTTATGAATTTGGTCTGGCTTTGCTCGCGGTCAGTGTTGGCCTTGTCTTTAGGGGTGCTGGTAGCTTCAGTGCTGACCGTTTCCTACAAACTCAACTCGCGAAGTAAATGATACCTACAACAATCAGTATTAATGGAGCAACAACATGACCGTATTACATATCAATAGCAGTGCACGATTGAGCGATTCCAATACGCGCATCATTGGACAGTATCTGGTTGAGGCCCTGGCAGAGCCCGTCGTAAGTCGGGACCTGGCGAAGCAGCCCTTACCACCCATCAGCGCGCAAGACCTGATCGATGTTCATGGCTCATCCGGCAGTCAGCGATCGAGTTTGAAGACCCAACTCTCGTTATCAGGGCGGTTGATTGATGAGTTGAAAAGCGCAGAAACATTGGTGCTCGGCGCGCCGATGTACAACTTTGGGATTCCGGCCTCATTAAAGCAGTGGATTGACGCGATCTGTCGTGCAGGTGTCAGCTTTAAATATACCGAGCAAGGTCCGCAAGGTTTGCTGGGGGTAAAGCGAGCCTTCATTATCACGGCTACGGGCGGCACGCCTGTCGGCAGCGAGATGGATTTTACCAGTCGTTATCTGGAACACATCTGCCGTTTCCTAGGTATTAACGAGGTGTTTCATATTGATGCCAGTGGTTCGAAAGGTACGCCTGAGCACGTCATTGCCCAGTGCAAACAGCAGGTGGATGAATGGATGTCGACCTTGTCCAATACGGAAATTGTCTAACATCGACATCGTCTAATACCGACATTTTAGGAGCAGCGTGATGGGATTGTTACAACAGGGTAAATGGGTTGATCAGTGGTACGACACGGGCAACAGTGCCGGTGAATTTCGCCGCCAGGATAGCCGCTTTAGGCATTGGCTTACCCCGAATGGGGAAAATGGCCCCAATGGTGAGCCAGGCTTTAAGGCGGAAAAAGGTCGTTATCATTTGTATGTGTCACTGGCTTGCCCCTGGGCGCACCGGGCACTGATTTTTCTTCAGCTCA
>JBLIIB010000317.1:0-4852 GCA_047634795.1 Candidatus Azotimanducaceae bacterium
GCCTGACGCAGACCATGTGCCGTCAAGCCTTCCGATTGTCTGATGATCTTGTCAGCCGCCTCCAGCATTTGTCTAGCGGCACCAGCATCGTCTTCCATCAGCACTCGTTGATCTGCCATTCGGATCAAATACTCAACTTCTGCATAAACCCAGTCCTGCGCACTCGCACCCATCCGGGCGCGCATGGAAGAGACCTCTTGCTCAACAAACTGTTTAAACTCTGCTAACTGTCCCGCGTCGGTTTGTTTCGATGTGGCGAGATCATCTAGTCGTTGACTCAACGTCTGGATCTGCACCGCGGTGCTGCGCTGCTGTAAACGAAGCTCTGACATAAATTCGGATCGAAGGGCTTGCACCTCGGACACCTGCGGATTTTGTTCAGGGGGAGCCTGACTGACCCGGTAAATCTCATAAGCGGGATAGGCGGCAATACCCATCGCAATAAGAGCCAGAAGAATAGCCAGTCCTGAACCCAGACCACCACCGCTTCTCGGTTTGTCTTTGCTGACTTGTGGTGCCGCATTTTTTGCGTCTTTCTTTGTAGATTTGTCGGAAGCCTGAGATACAGTTTCTGCCTGGCCTTCAAGTTGCTCAAAGGCTGCTTCCAATTTTTCATCGTTAGCTGTGTCTTTGGTATCGTCAGCCATCGAGAATCCCACATTCGTTTAAAACAGCATCATACAATGCTTGTTCAGAAGCTCCAGCCGTGATCGTCAGTTTTGCCGCACCGAGGGCTCGTGCTTTATCCCCGATTCGGGAAGACGGAACAATGAGATGGACATGGCCAAACATCGCGCCAACCTGATCTACAAAATGCTCAACGATCTCTCCGCTGGTCAACACCACGATCGTCCTGTCTCGCGGTAGCACCCAATCATCATATTTTACGGCATCGCGTCGATAGGTTTCAAAGTAACGCACCAGACCGCCTCGCGCACCAAGGGCGCTAGCCAACAACTCGCGGCCTCCCTGACCTCTAGCGATCAATATTTTTTTACCTTCAACTTCAGCAAGGCCTTTGAGCGCCAGTAATCCTTCGCTACCCGCGATTTCAGGGTAACGCGCGCTCACATCAAATCCGTTGAGCGCATCTGCGGTGCCCTCGCCTACCGCATACCACTCAAGGCTTAACGGCCACGCCGGCCAATATTGATCCAGAAGCGGCATTCCAAAACGGACCGCACTTTTACTGACAAATATTATGATGTCGTTGTGCTCAAGATCGATCGCCTGTTGTTTCGATTCAGCACTGACGCCAATATCCGACAACGCGATCAAGGGGCGGGATAGGACGTTTAGATTGTTTTCCTGAAGTCGGGATGCCAGCGCTTCGTTTTCGCCAGCGGGTCTCGTTAACACCACCAACTGCCGCGAGTTAATCATTGTTTATGACTGCCCCATCAGGCGGGCTGCGCCACGAGAGAGAAGCCGCTCCCCCAGCGTGTCCGCAAGATCAAACGCATCGACTGACGGCCCTGAAATCTCTTCAATGATCACTTCGGCGCCTTCGGTATCAGCGACAAACGCTCTAATCAAAATTGATTCGTTTTTATCACGGGTCGCAAACACCGCAACGGGTAGATTGCAGGTTGCGCCAAGTTTCAGTGTGACGCGCCTCTCAGCCGAAACCCTATGAAAAGTGGCTTTATGATTAATGTCACCGAGAATCGTAAGGATTCTTGTATCGCCCTCACGACATTCAATCCCAACGGCACCCTGGCCCGCTGACGGCAGACAGTCATTGGATGAAATCGAATCCGTGACCCGTGCACCCTGTCCAATTCTAGTGAGACCAGCTACGGCAAGAATAATGCCGTCGTATTGCCGATCATCAAGTTTGGATAATCGGGTATCAATATTGCCGCGAAGATCTTTGAACGCAAGCGATGGATAGGCCGCTTTTAATTGCAACACCCGCCTCAAACTTGAAGAACCAATCACGGCCCCATCAGGAAGATCGCCCAGCGTTTTGTAACCGTTGGATACAAACGCATCATGTGGGTCAGCGCGTTCTGCCATTGCTACAATCGCCAGACCCGGGGGAAGCTCGCCGGGCACATCCTTCATTGAATGTACGGCGATATCAACGCTGCCATCGAGCAATCCAGTTTCGAGTTCTTTCACAAAGACACCTTTACCGCCCATCTGTCCGAGTGGCGTCACTTTGTTGCGGTCACCCAGCGTCGTCATGCCAACAATCTCACAGTTCAGTTCAGGATTCGCCGCAAGCAAAAGGTCTTTGATGTGATTCGCTTGCCACATCGCGAGCTGACTTTCTCGAGTCGCGATTCGAACGGTATTCATGGTGTGATTCCTCATGCAAGAGATCTAAAAGATCCAAAAAAAGAGCACTAAACTAGGGTAGTGCCGAGTAATCGAGAGCACACCTTAAGGAATCAATCATGATCATTCAACGCAGCATCAAGATTTGAACCACAAGGACGGAACCGGAAGAAATAGACGTTGGAGCGAGGCGAGACCAGGGCAAGCGAAGGTCTTATCACGTTGTTCAAGCCCCGGCGCTTGAACAACATAACGGGCCAAATTTTACTATAGCGTTTGAACGAGTCTGCGGAGACCGGAGACGTGGCGGCGGCTGACATCAAGCTTCTCTTCTATACCGCGCATCTTGACCTGATAGTGGCCGGAAGGATCGCGTTCGAGACCTTCAAGATGATCCGTCATCACCAGAGCATTTCGATGAATTCGAACGACCCTATCACCAAATTCACATTCCAGATCACGCAGTGTGTCGTCGATCAGCACTTCTCCGCCTTCGTGGCGAACGGTGACATACTTATGATCCGCTTGAAAAAACTTCACTTCCGACAACGGAATCAGCTCAATACCCCGCCGTGTTTTGGCACTAATATGCGTTCGAGACCGGGCCTGCGGTGACACTTCGTCGCCAAGAATCGTGCCGATCTGGACTTTGTTCACTTGCCGAGCTTTAGCCAGTGCGTCCTTGAGCGCCTCTCTTCGGACAGGTTTCATCAAGTAGCCCACAGCATTGACATCAAAAGCCTCAATAGCATGCTCACCAAACGCAGTGCAAAAGATCACAGCGGGAGGAGAAGCTAGCGTTGCCAGCTGTTTGCCCGCTTCCATGCCGTCCATGCCAGGCATTCTGATATCCAACAAAACAATGTCGGGCTCAAGCTTAATCGCCTGCCGTACCGCTTCTTCTCCTGAATCTGCCACGCCGGCAATGACATAGTCGTCGAGGGTTTCCACCATTCTCACCAACCGTTCTCGGGCGAGTTTTTCGTCATCAACCACCAATACTTTCATGGGACTCAAGACCTCTCTAACCATTTTGTCGTTGTTTAACGACCTGCTATCGGCTGCCTTCTTTCGAAGTGACATGCCGCCATGAGTTCTAAATTACTCCTTTCAGGCAAGAAAACTGCGATGTAGCGCACACTTTGGACATAAAAACAGATTAACTGCATGCGGTGTGGCAGCGGGAATATTGGCCAAAAGCGAGGATTTTTGGCCCCTGTATCTTAACTTCGATAGCTTACGCAGTTATATGAGGCAAAAATAGGGTCGAAAACGAGTAGCATCTCAATCTGTCGAAATTCTTGTTACTTTCGGATCACGGTGCACTGCATCAAGGATACGCTCCGCTAAATGGAAGGATAAACCAAGCGGGTAACAAACTGATTGTTTGTTTGGGTGGCCGTCAACTTCGCGCTAGGGCCATAAACGGCCATCAATCGGTTTCGAATATTATCCAGCGCCATACGATTGCCGCCTTCATGGCTACCCTGGTCGGATCCAACCGGATTGGTAATCACAATCTCGATAAACTTCTCGTCGTCGACAATCGCGACCGTGACTTTACCCCCTTTGGGTAATGGCTGAATGCCGTGATAAATCGCGTTTTCGAGTAGGGGTTGTATTGTCAGCAAAGGAATCTTGATCCGCTCAATATCAGCTTCGATTCGCCATTCCACCTCGAGTCGATCGTCTAATCTCAGGCTTTCGATGTGCACGTACTTTTCACACAAATCCAGTTCGGCGGCTAATTTCACCGGCTGACTCGTCGCTTCATTCAGGCTGGCTCGAAAAAGAACCGAGAGATCTTCAACCACCTCTTCGGCAAGATCTGGATCAATCGAAATCAGGCTAGCTATGATGTTCATACTGTTGAATAAAAAGTGCGGCCTAATTCTGGATTGCAGAGCCTGAATGCGAGAAGTGAGTTCCGCCTGTTCCTGAATACGCAATTGGTGAGACAAGAAGAAATAGCGAAAAGCGATCCCGGTCATAACAGCCGCGATCAAGAGATTGCGGAGTATTCGGCCCAACCCCTCTTGAGTCAGTCCATCACGACCTTCCAGCACCACCACCACAAATTCGGCAACACCGCTGCATAGTATCGTGTTCACTAGAATCAAACCGTATGCAATCACGGTCGCCCTCGGCACTGACATGTTCATTAACCAGGGCCGAATGTTGCAAAGTAGTGCCGCTGATACCAACACCAACCATTGAATAAATAGCGAGGTTAGGCTGAGCTCTATCCAATCGAATTTGAAAAAGTTTGAAGAAAACAGTACCTGCACCAGCACCAGCAATTCCGACACGAGCACCAGAAACAGGATGCTCTGCGGTTTGCAAAGATCGGGCAGGAAAAAATCAGTCTCGGTGGATTCGTCGGAATCGTTGGGTTCATAGGATTCGTAGGTCACGTTTCGTCCGCGTGGGGCTATGGGTTAAAAGGAATCTGGCGTTAGTCGAGTCATGAGTCTATTCCTGTATGAGGGCGCCAACCTATTGACGACTATTGACCCGCTGGTAGGCATCTTATCCGGTTCACGGGCCGGCTCAATGATCATAGCCCTCT
>JBLIIB010000318.1:0-4779 GCA_047634795.1 Candidatus Azotimanducaceae bacterium
ACCGGTGAACTGGAGCCTTCAGCTCGGCAGTTTCCAAAAAGAAGAAAACGCAACAAGATTACGAAGACTGCTGCGAGAACAAGCGTACCGCGCGTATATATTGCATGCTGTCACGAGTGACGGAGAGATCTATCGTGTGTTTGTCGGCCCCTCTAGCAGCAAGGACGCGTTAGAAGAAATGAACGTCAAGATTGAGAAGTCGCTAAACCTCAAGGGTCGGATTGTTCGGTACCGCATTGAAGAGGACAAGGAGCAACTCGGCGGATGACTCTGGCGACAATCGACTGGGTCATCATTGGCGTGATGGCAGTATCAACGCTTCTCAGTCTGAGGCGAGGTTTTGTCAAAGAAGCCTTGTCCCTTCTCACCTGGATTGCAGCCGTCTTGATTGCTCGGATATTTGCAGCACAGTTTACCGTGGTTCTGGAGCCATACATCGAGACGTCATCGGTGAGGCTCGGCGCTGCCTATCTTCTCTTGTTTCTAGCAACGTTGATGCTCGGCGGGTTGGTGAATCATTTACTCAGTGAATTTGTTCGTGTGACTGGTCTCTCCGGGCTCGACCGATTACTGGGTATGTTGTTTGGTTTTGCCCGCGGGGCAGTGATAGTTTTCGTGTTTGTAGCGCTGCTCCATTACGTGGCACCGGTGAAGCAAGACACTTGGTACCAGGAATCAAAACTTATCCCCGAAGCTGTGATGTGGATTGAAAAGCTCGGCCCAGTGCTTTGGGAGCAGGGTGAACGATGGTTACAGAGCGGTGAGGAAGCAGCCCAAAGTACGGTTCAAAATACTTGAAGTCGCTCATAAATATTCATAGATACAAACCAGTACTTAATCAGTACCTAATCTGCATTTAACCTGCACTTAGGGATCTCAAACTTAGGGTAACGATATGTGTGGCATTGCGGGAATGGTTGGCCAGTCCGATGTGGGTCAAGAGTTGTACGATGCGCTGACGATTCTTCAGCATCGTGGTCAGGATGCGGCGGGTATGGTGACCTGCGATGGAAATAAATTGCACCTTCGGAAAAACAATGGCTTGGTGCGCGATGTTTTTCGCCAGCATGACATGGACCTTCTGAAAGGTAATATGGGGTTGGCACATGTTCGCTATCCCACTGCCGGTACGTCGAGTTCGGCCGAAGCACAGCCTATGTACGTGAACTCCCCGTTTGGAATTTGTCTCGCGCATAACGGTAACCTAACGAACGCTGATGAATTAAACGAAGACCTGTTTCGTGAGGATCGGCGTCATATCAACACTAATTCGGACAGCGAGGTGTTGCTCAATGTGTTTGCACATGAGCTTGCCGCTGTTTCTTCTTTACGGACGACCCCGGATGAAATATTTGCGGCGGTCACACGAGTACACGAGCGGGCCGTGGGTGCATACGCTGCGATTGTACTGATTACGGGTTACGGTATTCTCGGGTTCAGGGATCCGCAGGGGATAAGACCTCTTGTCTATGGTCGTCGAGACACCGGTTCGGGTGTTGAATACATGATGGCATCAGAATCTGTTGTGTTGAGTGTGCTGGGCTTCGAATTGGTCGCTGATGTTAAGCCGGGTGAGGCCGTTTTCATTGAGACCAACGGCACTATTCACGTAAAGCAGTGTGCCGCTCAGCGCGGCTACAGTCCTTGTATCTTCGAGTATGTTTATCTCGCAAGGCCAGATTCAGTCATCGACAGTGTTTCTGTTTACAAAGCCCGGTTGAAAATGGGAGAAAAGCTCGCCGACAAGATCATGGAAATCTACCCGAATAACGATATCGATGTTGTCATACCCATCCCGGATACCAGTTGCACCGCGGCGCTTCCAATGGCGCATCGATTAGGCGTGAAGTACCGAGAGGGTTTAGTGAAAAACCGGTACATCGGTCGAACTTTTATCATGCCGGGACAGGCAGAGCGGAAAAAGTCAGTCCGACAAAAGCTCAGCCCCATAGAGCTTGAGTTCCGAGGTAAGAATGTTCTGCTGGTGGACGACTCCATCGTTCGCGGTACAACATCCCGGCAGATCGTGCAGATGGCTAGAGAAGCTGGTGCGAACAAGGTTTACCTCGCGTCTGCGGCGCCACCGGTGAGATTCCCCAACGTCTATGGCATCGACATGCCTGCAGCATCTGAGTTCATCGCTCACGATAAGACGGTTGATGAGATTGCGGCATACATTGGAGCGGATTGGTTGATCTATCAGGATTTAGATGACCTGATTGAATGTGCTTCGGGTATTAACCCTGACATTCAGCGGTTTGATACTTCCATTTTTGATGGAGACTATGTCACAGGAAATGTCGATGCAAAATACTTATCAAGAATCGAAGGCCTTCGCAACGACGTTGCCAAAGATAACCAAAAGACCAGTGCAGAAGTTATAGAGCTTCACAACCAAGGGTGAGCCGACTTTATGAATAAGAGAAACATAAGAGAAACATAAGAGAAACATAAGAGAAACATAAGAGAAGCATGAGAGAAGTTATTCAAAACACGGTTGATCAGATCGGTTCAGTTGTCCTTGGTAAAGAGTTTCAGATTAAGCTTGCGGTGGCGTGCCTCCTGACGGAAGGACATCTGCTTATTGAGGACCTGCCCGGGATGGGTAAAACCACACTAGCGCATGCGTTGGCGAAAGTATTCGATCTTTCCTATAACCGAATTCAGTTTACCAGTGATATTTTGCCCGCCGATATTATAGGAGCGCCCATATTTAACAAAGAGCAGGGTCGCTTTGATTTTCATGAAGGCCCTATTTTCAGCCAACTTATATTGGCGGATGAAATTAACCGGACTACACCGAAGAGCCAGAGCGCGCTGCTCGAAGCGATGGAAGAGCGACAGGTGACGGTGGACGGGGAGTCGCGGCCGCTGCCCGAACCGTTCTTTGTCATTGCCACGCAAAACCCGAGTACTCAGGCGGGGACTTTCCCACTACCAGAGTCTCAATTAGATCGTTTTTTGATGAGAATCGAACTGGGTTATCCAGACCCTGCGGCAGAGCGCATATTGCTGCAAGATCAGGATAGGCGTGTTGTCATCGCCAGTCTTGCGGCCGCGATCGATTTGGACCAACTCAAAGCGCTTCAACAGGAGTGCAGAGCCGTTAAGGTGTCCGACGCGTTACTCGACTATGTCCAAAGAATTATTGCTTATACGCGCGACACATCATCTTTTACCCACGGCCTGTCACCGAGAGGAGCCATGGCCATGCTTGCGGCATCAAAGAGTTGGGCCTTCATGGATGAACGTAGCTATGTTGTGCCAGAAGATGTCCAGGCCGTTCTACCTTCTGTCATTGAGCATCGGCTAAGAGAATCGAGTGATCACGGCGGTCATGTAGGTTCTGCTCTGTCGCAACGTCTTCTCAATCAGGTTGACGTGGTCGGATAGATTATGCCTGCGGCCAGCGCAAGAGACGGTAAGATGGATGTCTTCTTCAGTCGGCAGGCACGGCAGGATCGATTTGATCGTTGGTTAAACCGCAGGATGCCGCCGGCTGATTCGATCACGCTGACGCAACGCAGTGTTTTTATCCTGCCGACCCGAGAAGGGCTCTATTTTCTTATCGTGATTGCAGCCATGGTGCTCGCGGGCATCAACTACCAAAACTCCCTTGTATTCGCCCTGGCGTTTCTTCTGGCGAGTCTCTTCATGGTGGGGATGTTGCATACCTTTCGGAACTTGTCAGGGCTCACACTGTTAGCTGGTGGTGCAAGGCCAACCTTTGCAAGCGAAGATGCCGAGTTTACCCTGGTGCTAAAGCGCACGGGTGATCGATCCTATGAATCGCTTCGAATAGGTTGGGACAAGAGTCTTCTGGCCGATGCTGATCTGCTTGATACGGATGAGACTCGTGTGAGAGCCTTTGTTTCCGCTCCGAAGCGTGGCCGCTTTAATCCGGGCAGGGTCTTGATTGAGACCAACTATCCACTGGGATTGTTTCGAGCCTGGTCATGGGTTGATCTGGACATGAGCGCAATCGTTTATCCCCATCCCACTGCTGGCGGTTCCGTTCCATCGTCTACAACAACGAGTCAGGAAGAAGGCGAATTGCTCCTGAAAGGCGGCGCGGAAGATTTCTACGGGCTGCGTGAATATCAGCCTGGTGATTCCATCAGGCACATTGCTTGGCGTGCCTATGCGCGATCTGAAACGCTGATGACCAAACAATTTGCGGCATATGCAGATCGAAGGATATGGCTAGATTGGAGTCATTTTGAAGGTTTGGATAGGGAGGCTCGATTATCCCTGCTTTGCCATTGGGTCCTTCAATTCAGCGCGTCCGATGACGAGTACGGCCTAAGACTGCCCGGCGTTGAAATATTACCCGCCCGTGGCGACATTCATCGCGACAGGGTGTTGAAGACACTTGCCCTTTTTGAGACCGACGATTCTCATGTTGATTAATCTGGTGACAGCTCGTGATGACAAATGGTTCCTGTTGTTAATGTGCAGGGTTATTTTGAAGGTTGCGAGGAGGGTTACGGTAAGGGTTTACGGTGAATGGATTCTCAAGAGGGCTTTCTCTGCAGAGGATGGCATGGAGCGGAACAACTGATGTATCAGATTCCACGCAATGCGCTGGCTCTGCTGCTGACCGCGCTGTCTATGGTGATTCTCCCGCATATCTCCCTGTTGCCTGTCTGGATTACGCTGCTAGCAGCAGCGTGTTGCTTCTGGCGCGTCATGGTTTATCAGGGACGATGGTCCTACCCTGGGAAATGGACCAAAGTCATCTTCGTGCTGGCAGGCGTTGCCGGCGTGTTGGTTGGTTAC
>JBLIIB010000319.1:0-4726 GCA_047634795.1 Candidatus Azotimanducaceae bacterium
GATGAGCTTGATGCCGGCTTCTTTTGCGGCCACATGGGCTTTGACAATACCTGCCATGGTGCATTCATCGGTGATGGCAATGGCGGAGTAGCCGAGGGCCGCGGCTTGGCTGACCAGTTCTTCCGGATGAGATGCCCCTCTTAAAAAGGAGAAGTTACTTATACAATGCAGTTCTGCGTACATCTGGCGGAAGCCATTACTACTGTTTATTTATACAGTACTATACTCCCGGCCGGCCGATGGGGCCACTGTCCGATGCTTTTTTTGAAAGAATGTTTTTTTTAATAAAAGTTGGGTCTTGGCTGCATGAAAAAGGTGTTGTAAAAAGGGCGCTATGAAAAGCGTGCTATAAAAACGCAGCCGCAAAAAAGTGAAATAACACACATGCTAGTAGCAAGAAGGAGCAGGCGCCGTGCCGACCGAAGACAACATCCAGGCGGATGAGAACAACATTGAAAATAACACCGTTGAACAGAACACCATTGGGAAAAATAAGGTAGTAGCATTCCATTACGTATTAAAAGACGAGGCCGGCGAAGTACTGGAACAAAGTAGTGATGCTGACCCAATGGTCTATCTACACGGGGGATATCGAAACCTGTTGCCGCGACTTGAAGAAGCGCTCGCAGGGGCCGAGGTGGGCGGATCTGAATCAGTGACCCTGCCGCCTGAGCATGCATATGGCCTGCGCCGTGACGATGCGCTTCAGCGTGTGCCTATAAAGCACCTGCTAACGAAGGCAAAAAAATACAAGGTGGGCATGGCCGTCAAGGTCAACACCGGTGAAGGCCCAAGGGATGTTCTGATTACTAAAGTGGGTAGATTCAATGTTGATGTTGATATGAATCATCCTCTGGCAGGGAAGACGGTCACCTTCGAGGTTCAGGTAAAAGATATCAGGGATGCCACACCCGAAGAGCTCACCCATGGACACAGCCATGGCTGGGAAGGCCAACCGCACCACCACTAACTGTTAAGAGGCGCTAAAGCGGCATTCTACAAGGGACTTCCGCTTTAGCGTGCTCGTCATAGCCCTTCAAAAAAACCCTTCAAAACAGTCTTTCGAAACGCTCCCCCAGCCAATCAAAACTTAGCCAAATACCTTCCAAGCACTCTCTAGACTCCCTTTAAGTTCTGCCGCTCACCAACGCATGGTAAAGAAATCTTTAAATAGCCTTTACAGGGATTAATTCGCCCTTAATTACTCGACTCTAGACTGCGCTCGTTCTTATCAGGAGGTTCTTGTTAGCGTCTGCGGAAACGCCACTTTAATGAGAGCCTCTTTCGAACAGAGGAATACAAAGTTGAGCTGAAAGATATTCAGTTCAAAAACTAAATTTTTGTAAGAGGTGTGTCTAATGGGGAAGAAGTTCCTGTTTTCTGTTTTCGTTGTTCTGTTTATCGCTGGTTGTGGTGGCGGTGGCGGTGGTGATATCAAAATCCAACCCACTACCATCGACAATTCTGTCAACGATTCTAACAATACCGACAATGGCTCTAGCGGCAATAATGACGACGATATTTGTGCGTCATACGCCAATTCCGGTGGCCAGGTCATTCAGGGCTCCGCTGACTCAGATGGCAACTGTGCTTACAGTGCTGCCTTTCTAGATGCCGGTAATGTGCTTGAAGTCGATATGACAATTCCTGCTCTGCTTAATGGTCGTGCTCACTTGTTTTCAGGCAGCATCTTTGTCGGCAATAACTTTGATACGGATGAAGGCCTAAGTGGCGCTGGTATCTCCCAGGGTGGCGATGGCCCTACACTAACGATTGAAGCAGGCGCGACGCTAGCGTTCCAGACCAGTTCTGACTTCATTATCGTTAACCGCGGATCACAAATATTTGCTGCCGGTACTGCTACTGCACCGATTACGCTCACGTCTGTGTCCGATGTAAACGGCACGGTTGGCCCTGAAGATGTCCAGCAGTGGGGCGGTATGGTCATGAACGGTTTTGGTGTCACCAACAAATGTAATTACGTTGGTAATCGCGGCGAAAGCGGCTTTAGCACGACGGATTGTCATGTGGCGGCAGAAGGCGCAGCGGGACTCGATACTTCACACTATGGCGGTGATAACGACGCGGACAATTCGGGTCGATTGGAGTACGTCGTCATCAAGCACACCGGTGCCCAGGTGGCGAACGGTGACGAGTTGAATGGCATTTCTTTTGGCGGCGTTGGCAGCAGTACCATCGTTCGTAACCTGCAGGTTTATTCAACGTTCGATGACGGCATCGAAATGTTCGGTGGCTCGGTCAACTTCGAGAACTTTGTATCTTTGTATGCTCGTGACGATTCCATTGACATCGACGAAGGCTGGAACGGTACTATAACCAATGCTCTGGTGATTCAATCTGAAACCGATGGAAACCATTGCATTGAAGCTGATGGTCTTGGCAGCTTCTCTAGCCTGACGGACGCAGAAATCGAATCCAAAATCGCGCAGGGCCTTAACAGCGCCCCTGTGATCATTAATCTGACATGCATTGTTTCACCTAATGGTGCTGATACAGCGACCCATGATCCAGGCGCAGGTTGGAGATTACGCGAGGGTATTTTCCCCACGATTACCGATTCCATGATCATCAGCGCAGCGGGCGTCGATTCTTCCGACAATAACTACTGTCTACGAATTGACAATCGATCCGCAACAGCAGCAGCCGACGGTGATCTGGTACTGACGTCGAATCTCTTTGCGTGTCAGGATCAGTCTCGTGGTGACGTTGGCGCAATGACGGTTGCCGAATGGGCGTCAGCGAATGGTAATCAATTTGCAACATTGACAGCAGCGACCGACCCAACTGCCACTGCAGATACCGGGCTCGTGCTGCTCGAAGGTACGCCGTCTGTCTACTCGGTTGACTTCAGTGCCATGGTCATTGATGACTCAGCGCCGAGTGTTGCGGCACCAGTCTCCGGTCAAATCGGTGGCGTGCTTGAGTCCGCTGACTGGGCGGTGGGTTGGACCTACGGTATTTTTGATGGCGCTCGCGCACAGCCTCTTTGGTTCGAATAATCCTTCATAAATCGTCCGGTGTGCTTGATTCAAGGACATCGGACGCATTTTGCACTCGATTGATGAGAACTGAAATAGAGACGAAACAATGAAAAGAACAAATGGGATGAAGAGGTTAACGACAGCGATTGCACTGGCAGGGTTGGCAACAACGGGGCACGCGCCAGCTTTTGCCATGGATGATTCTGCATTCAAGCCTGCTATGGAAGAGGTTGTCGTTATGGCTCGAATGAAAAATGCTGCTGAAGCGTTGATCGGCGAGCGGATGGACGATGATGTTGTTATGGATTTTATCGACGCGGAGTTTATTTCTCGTGTCGGTGACAGTACCGTCGCAAGTGCGCTTAAGCGGGTTTCGGGGTTGACGCTGGTCAATGATAAATTTATCTATGTTCGTGGGCTCGGTGAGCGTTATTCAAGCACGCTCCTTAACGGATCAGTGATACCTTCCCCTGATCTCACACGATCCGTTATCCCGCTGGATTTATTCCCAACATCGATTGTTGAGTCGCTGGCGGTTCAGAAAGGTTACTCCCCCGATATGCCGGCGGCCTTTGGCGGTGGTGCCGTGGATATCAGAACAAAAGGTATTCCCGATGATTTTACTTACGGTATTGATTTTGGTCTGAGTGCAGATTCGGAAAACCAGAGTAAACACTTAAGTTATAGCGGCGGTGGCGATGACAAATGGGGCATCGATGATGGCACGCGTGCTTTGTCATCCACCATCCAAGATGCTATGCAGGAATATCAGGGCAGTGTTGAGGTTCAAAGCCTGCTTGCAGCCAACCGATCCCGAGGCAACCCGAACACCACGCTCGCTGACGCTCAGCTTCTTAACCGGCAATTCGGCGTTGCGCTTAATCGTAACCTGTCAATTAAAGAAGAAAGCGACGAGCCCAACTATGATATCAAAGGCCATATAGGCAATAACTTCTATCTGACCGATGATTGGGAGATAGGCTTCCTGTCTGCAGCCTCTTACAAGCGGGGTTGGGATGATACAGAAACTCGTGTAAGTAACTTCCAATTCCCGGAAGAGCGTTTTGAAATCGAAAATGAATCGACGAGGAAAACTGATTTAACAGGCAATATCAATCTGGGATTACGTTTTACCGAAGACCACAGTATCGAAACGCTTTCGCTGTATCTCCGAAACACCGATGACGAGACAGCCATCAGCAACTCTTTCAATGAAAACCGTGAAAAGTCTGATGGCATCGGGTTCCGGGAAACTCGCTTCTCTTTTGAAGAGCGTGAGTTGGTGGCTAATCAGATTATGGGAGAGCATTTTCTGGGTGCGAACACGCGGGAAAAACTACCTCAGTGGACGTGGCTTAAGAAGGTGATCGGCCTGTTCCCCGAGGAAACTAAAATCACGTGGAAATATTCTGAAGCGCGTGCTGAAACGGATATCCCGAATGAGGTCACGATAGCGGGAGTCACCACTAATGATCCTGTGACGGGCACTGTTTTGAGCTCCTCGGTTGACCTTGATACACGGGCTGCAATTTTCCGGTTTACGAATCTCAATGACCGCGTCGAAAACGGCGGCTGGAACTGGATGATCCCTGTCCTCACGGCATCTTCAGTCATTGAAATTAGTGGCGGATATGAATGGAGCCGAAAGGTTCGTGAGTACAAGCAGCAGCAGTTTTCTCTCGGCGCCTTTCGTGTGAATTCGCCCCAGGTTCTCGAAGGACCAT
>JBLIIB010000320.1:0-4673 GCA_047634795.1 Candidatus Azotimanducaceae bacterium
CCTGACGGTCTCGCTGTTAGTGGGTTTTATGCTCGGCTCGCTGACCAAGATTTGGCCGTGGCGCCACACGACGAGCTATCAAATGAAGCCGGAGGGCGGTCAGATTCCTTTGGTTGAGGAGGCCGTACTACCGACCCAGTATGAAGCCATAACGGGGCAGGACCCACAGATTTTTTTTGCCTGCCTGGCGCTCACGCTTGGTTTTTTGCTGATTCTTGGGATGGACCGCTTCGCGATGCTAAATGATACCCATGCTGACAAGGCTCGTTCGTAAACAATCCCTAATAGTCCTGCTGGCGACTGCAGTCCTGTTCACCGGATGTGCTGGTTTACCCGCGGGATACAATTCTTCTGGCAACTATGTTGTTAGGAAGGGTGATACACTTTATTCCATCGCGTTTCGATATGGCCTCGACTTTAAGAGTCTTGCGAGAGTCAATCGCATAGGACCGCCCTATATTATTTATGCGAACCAGGTCCTCAGGCTCAGAGGTAGTGCCGCCGCATCGACCGAAAAAGATCGAGGGCCCAGCACATCTTCCAAGAAGCCGGCGCGCACGATCAAAAGTCCTCCTGTACCCGATACTCCTAAGGGGCCGGTTGTGGGCTGGCGTTGGCCTTTAAAAGGAGGGCTGATCGAAAAATTCGGCGCCGGTTCCCCGCCGAACAAAGGTATCGATATTAGTGCAGAACGCGGTTCTCGCGTTGTTGCAACCGCCGATGGTGTGGTGGTTTACGCCGGCGGCAACCTTCGCGGCTATGGCAAATTGGTGATCATCAAGCACAATGAGAACTTCCTGTCCGCTTATGGAAACAATGAGAAGCTGCTAGTGAGTGAAGGGGATTCTGTTAAGGCGGGGAGCGCCATTGCTCGTGTGGGTCGTTCTGCGGCGAATGTGGACATGTTGCATTTTGAGGTTAGAAGGAACGGCAAACCGGTGGACCCATTGGTTTACTTACCTAAATGAGATTGTTGCTGGTGAAGGCTTGAGGCCAAAAGTCATTTTATGGCGTCGCTTCATCTATGCCATGATTGAGACAAAGAAACGGGCGATAGAAAACCAGCGAAGGTCTGGCATTCGCCGGGAATGGAACGAGGTGATCGGTCAATAAATGTAAATGTTCCCGCGAGGGAGATGGGTGCCCAAATCGCATTGGGCACCTCATAGAATCACATTTGGAGGTGGTCGCGTTTACCTTTGGTTTCTGCCCAATCTTCCGCATCAGGCAGAGGGTCTTTCTTCTCTGTGATGTTAGGCCACGTCTCTGATAACTCCGCGTTGAGCTCTAGAAACTCCTGTTCGCTTTCCGGCAACTCATCCTCTGAGAAGATCGCGTCGACTGGGCATTCTGGTTCACACAATGCACAGTCAATACACTCGTCGGGATTGATGACAAGAAAGTTGGGTCCTTCGTAGAAACAATCGACGGGGCATACTTCAACACAATCTGTGTGCTTGCACTTTATGCAGGCATCACTCACTACAAACGTCATAACTTATCCTTTGTACTGGCTCAAATTCTGCACGCATTCTATCAGCTTTTGTCACGCTGACAATCCACATCAATGAATATGATGGTGAGGTAAGGAACCTCTGCTTAATGTCTATTGACGTTGGCCGGATCTTCTTGATGAGATCGGCGCGACCTGCGCGGCCCGACCCGTTCCTGTCAACCGGAGCTCGTTAGATTTTTTTCTTTAGTTCGTAAATCAAATTGAGTGCTTCGCGTGGATTAAGCTCATCAGCATCGATTTCGCTGAGAATGGCTCTCAATTCGTCATCGATGGGTGCGGGCCTAAATAAATCAGCCTGCGCAGGGGGGGCATCGCGTGATAAGTCGGCGTGTTCTAGCTGCATGAGTTTCCGTTGCGCGGTGCCAATAACAGATGCCGGTACGCCGGCGAGTCTTGCAACCTGTAAGCCATAACTTTGATTTGCCGGTCCATCGTTAACGGCGTACATGAATACGATGTCATCACCAAATTCCTTCGCAGAGAGATGTACGTTTTTTACCATGGGTAAAGTTTCGGCCAGGGCGGTGAGTTCGAAGTAGTGAGTCGCAAACAAAGTGAGTGCGCCGACATCTTCTGCCATGGCGCAAGCGACTGCCCAGGCAAGCGATAGTCCGTCAAAAGTTGACGTGCCCCGACCGATCTCGTCAAGCAGTACCAATGAATGATCTGTTGCGTTGTTCAGAATAAGCGCTGTTTCGGTCATCTCGACCATGAAGGTTGAGCGCCCGCTGGCAAGATCATCCGATGAGCCGATTCGGGTAAAAATCCTGTCAATCGCTCCTATCTCGGCATGGGCGGCAGGTACAAAGCTGCCGGTGTGTGCTAACAATGTGATAATGGCACACTGTCGCATGTAGGTAGATTTTCCGCCCATATTTGGGCCAGTAATGATGTGAAGCAGGGTGTCATTGCCAAGGATTTCGTTACCCACAGTGTCGCTTCCTGGCGCATTGTTACCCAGTAGTAAGTCGTTGGCGATAAATGGCGTATTGAGCGTCTGCTCAACCACCAGATGACGTCCTTGATCGATTCGAACACCGGCGTCGTCGGTCAATCTTGGTCGAACCAACTGCAGCGTGACTGCTCGCTCTGCGAGTGTCGATAAAACATCCAGTTCAGAAACAGAGGCTGCGAGCGCCTGCAGGGGGACGAGTTGTTCTACCAGGCGGTCCAGCACGTTGTCATAGAGGTGTTTTTCTCGTGCCAGTGCCCGACTCTTACTGCTTAGCGCTTTGTCTTCAAATATTTTGAGCTCGGGTGTGATGAATCGCTCAGCGTTTTTAAGCGTCTGACGTCTGACGTAGTGCGCGGGCGCCTCAAAAGCCTGTGACTTGCTGATTTCTATGTAGTAACCGTGTACCCGATTGTAGCCAACCTTCAAGGTACTTAAGCCCGTCGTTTCTCGCTCTTCCGTTTCCAGCGCTACCAAAAACTCAGCGGCGTTGCTGCTGATGCCGCGCAGTTCATCGAGTTCAGGATCATAGCCATCCCTAATGACCCCGCCCTCGCGAATCACAACGGGCGGGTTTTCGATAATGGCTCGACTTAATTCGTCGCTGAGTGCGGGCATCGGGAGACAAGCTTGCGCAAGTTCGGTGATGTGATCAACGGCCAGTGACGCAAGCGCTTCTGCAAGCTCGGGTAACGCTGCCAACGCGTCTCGAAGTCTGGCGAGGTCCCTTGGTCTCGCGGAACGGAGCGCAACTCTGGCAACAATTCTCTCAATGTCTCCAATCTGCCGAAACAGTCCGTGTAAGGGGTCATAGGACTTCGTTTGCAGTATGCGTTCAATCGCGTTTTGCCGTCCGTTAAGCGTTGGTCTATTCCTGATCGGTCGATTGAGCCAGCGTTGTAGCAGTCGACCTGCCATCGTCGTCGCTGTTTTTCCCAGAACGGAGAACAGCGTGTGTTCATTGCCGCCATGTAGATTCTGTGTGAGTTCCAGGTTTCGTCTTGAAGAACCATCGATGTGAACCGCGTCGTTGGCGGTCAGTCGCTGGAGCTTATTGATGTGCGGTAGTTCTGTACGTTGCGTTTCTTTGACGTAACCCAGCAGGCAACCAGCAGCCTGAAGTCCAAGGACTAATTCATCACAGTCGAAGCCCGCGAGATCTCGAACTTTGAACTGTTTGATCAGTGAGTCCCGCGCGCTAGTCAGGTCGAATTCCCACGCCGCTCGACGTCTGGCGCCTACACGTGAAGCAGCTTCGGGAGGGTAGTACGCATCCTCAGAAAGTATAATCTCTGCTGGTGTGAGTCGATAAATTTCGCTCGCGAGATCGGAGGAAGAATCCAGCTCTGCGATCTCGAAATGGCCGCTTGAAACATCCAGAGTGGCAAGACCAAAGCGTTCTCCGTCGCTGCTGATGGCGGCGATCAGGTTGTCTCGAGAGGCATCGAGTAGGGCTTCATCTGTGAGCGTGCCGGGCGTGACTATTCTGACAACCCCCCTATCGACTGGGCCTTTGCTGGTAGCCGGGTCTCCGAGCTGCTCACAGATGGCAACGGACATACCTTGCCTGACCAGCTTAGCGAGGTAGGTCTCAACAGAATGATAGGGCACACCGCACATAGGGATCGGTTCGCCGGCGGAACTTCCGCGAGCGGTCAGTGTAATGTCAAGAAGGTCGGCTGCTTTTTTTGCGTCGTCAAAGAACAGCTCGTAAAAATCGCCCATGCGATAAAAAAGCAGTTCTTCGGGATGCTGGGCCTTAATGGACAGGAATTGGCGCATCATCGGCGTATGACCCGTCGATGGTTTAGCGGTGCTGGCTGTCACGGGCTGGCCTTGGGAGGTGCTGGACTGGGAATCGCTGGACAATGCTTCACTCTGATCTGACTTGGCGTGATTCTACGTGATTTTCTAGGCCATATGGGTCGATACGGAAAAAGCATTTGGCCTTTAAATGAATATGTGGATAATACTGTATATAAATACAGTTCAGTGAAGTCGGGACTTGATAGCGGAGGCGTTCGTAATTGATATAACAGACGCTGGGAATTGAGAGCAGGGAACTCGGAGTTGAAATAGGTCGCGAGTTGAAAGAAGCGCTAGCCCTTTAGGTAAGACCAGAACTCTTTACAAGGACCTCAGATAAGAACGCTATACAAGCACTAGAACATTAAAACCAGAACCAGAACCAGAACCAGAACCAGA
>JBLIIB010000321.1:0-4599 GCA_047634795.1 Candidatus Azotimanducaceae bacterium
GTTCGAACAACTCGTGCTTGGGTACGTCGGCCAATGTCACGTTTTGTTCATGGGTCACTCTTACTTCACCAAAGCTGTGCCGCTCGGCGATATCAGCGATCTGTTCAATTTGCTCGTCGGTCACGTCCCCTGGTGCGATACCGGTAATTTTGAGCGCGAGATTGACGATGGAATATCCCGGTACGCGGTGTGGTTTTACGTTTTGACCCAGCCAATTACTAAAGCCGGAGTTGTCAGCGATTCGGTCATCAATGGCGGGAACATGATCTTCTAGTGTCTCATAAGGCGGTACCGTGAAATGGCCTTTAACACGCTCGATTTCTGCATCGGTCAAAGTGCCCGGACCGTCTTTCAACGTTTGCCACTCGGCCTCGACTTTTTCAGCGAACACTTCAGGCGTCATCGCTCGCACGAGTATTTTGATTCTCGCCTTGAATTTGTTGTCCCTGCGTCCGTAACGGTTGTAGACACGCAGAATGGCTTCTATATAAGTGAGCAGGTGTTTGGCTTCGATGCCCTCTTGAATTACAGGTCCAATAACCGGTGTTCGGCCCAGGCCTCCCCCCGCCAGAATTTCGAAGCTCAGATTGCCGTCATTCTTAAGGATTCGCACACCGATATCGTGGACTTGAACCGCCGCACGGTCTCGCTGCGCGCCTGTGACCGCGATTTTAAATTTACGGGGTAACCAGTTGAATTCCGGATGAAAGGTCGACCACTGGCGAATGATTTCCGCCCAGGGCCTTGAGTCCTCGACCTCGTCAACGGCGACACCGGCGAACTGATCCGATGTGACGTTGCGGATACAGTTACCACTGGTTTGAATCGCGTGCATTTCTACACTGGACAACTCTTCCAGGATATCCGGCACTTCTTCGAGCTTTGGCCAGTTTAGTTGGAGATTTTGACGTGTCGTGAAGTGTGCGTAACCTCGATCATAGCGCCGAGTGATGTGAGCCAACTTCCGTAATTGCTTCGATGACAGCAAGCCGTAAGGTATGGCTATACGTAACATCGGCGCTAGGCGTTGGATGTAAAGACCGTTTCTAAGTCTGAGGTGTTTGAATTCTTCAGCGGGAAGCTCTCCACTTAGAAATCGATTAGTTTGATCTCGATACTGGTCAACGCGTTCGTCGACCATCTTCTGGTCGTATTCGTCATATACATACATGGACTGGCAAGCCGTGTCATTTGAAGGAAGCCAATATAACGGCTTGCTTCGATGGGGTGAATAATAACTTCTTTATATCGTTATGCTGAATAAATCTGAATTCGATCGTATAATCGCCCGCTTTGTAAATACGCAAGGCAGGAAAGAATTATGAGCGACGAATCTCAAGAAGAACCCAGTGCTAAAAAAGATGGATTTGTTGATGTTTTATCGGTGGTGCTGATCATCGTCATTCCCGTTGTGACGGTTGTTTATTGGCTGTCCGGTTTGCCTTCTAGCTAAGTCCGTCAACTTTTTCGGTTGTAAAGCGGGCATCAGGCGCTGTGTTTCTAAGCGCGGGTGCGCGCAATTTGTGCACTTCGTACTTTTTGTCTAGGCACTACCTTTTTGGGGTGCCGGGCCGCGTCACAGAACGAGATTAACAATGCCGACCAGTGTTAATACAAACAACACTGTGAAAATGAGGCCCGCTGCAATGAATACCAACGGATTGCCTCTGGTAAAGTCGCGCTCGCGGTTCTTGGAGTTCTGAACACCGAATGCTGCAGCAAGTACACTGACCACGATTTCCCAAAATTTGGGCGCATCTTGCTCGTTGTCTGCTTGCACGGGTGCTGGAACTTGATTGGGTTCTGAATTTTTCATGGCGTTATTATGCGTACTTCAGCACTGGAGACAACCATCGTTCGGTTTCTTTTATTGTTTGACCCTTGCGCTCTGTGTACGAAGCGACCTGGTCGCGATCGATTTTCCCAATGCCAAAATAGCGTGATTCCGGGTGAGAGAAGTAAAAACCACTGACGGAGGCCGCTGGCGTCATTGCATAGTTTTCGGTCAGGCCGACAGATGTTTCTTCAGTGGCGTTAAGTAGTTGGAATAGCGTCTCTTTTTCCGTGTGATCCGGGCAGGCGGGGTAGCCGGGCGCAGGGCGAATGCCTTGATACCTTTCTTTGATCAATTCGTCCTGAGAAAAAGATTCTACAGCGGCGTAGCCCCAGTCTTCCTGTCGAACCATTTGGTGTAGCTTCTCGGCAAACGCCTCGGCTAATCGATCTGCGAGTGCCTTAACCATGATAGAGCTATAGTCGTCATTGCCTGCCTCGTACTCCGCGGCAACCTTTTCTGCGCCAAGCCCCGTTGTGACGACAAAGCCGCCCACATAATCACTCAGCGCGGAATCTGCAGGAGCAACATAGTCTGAAAGGCAAAAGTTGGGCTGTGCGTTCGGTTTCTTTGCCTGCTGTCTTAGGTGATGCAGGCGAGCAACCTCATCGTTTCTGGACTCGTCGCGATACACTATGATGTCATCTCCAAAGCTGTTCGCCGGCCAGAACCCATACACCGCGCTGGCCTTTAGACGTTTCTTCTTCACCAGATCACCCAGCATTTGCGTTGCGTCTTCAAAGAGTTGTGTCGCGGATTCACCGACGACCTCATCGGTTAAAATCTTCGGGAACTTGCCTGCAAGTTCCCAGGCGATGAAGAAGGGGTTCCAGTCAATCAATGGAATTAATTCTTCTAACGGGAAATCTTCCAGTGTCCTCGTGCCAAGAAATTGCGGTACCGGCGGCTTGTATCCTGACCAATCAATCGAAGGCGCATTGGCGACCGCGTCGGGATAGGGCAGAGTATTACTTTTTGGTTTCCGGTTTTTATTTCGGATCCGAATTTTCTCGTATTCTTCCGCTAGCGATTTCACCAGCGTGGGTTTCAATTCCGCACTGAGTAGTTGAGAAGCCACGCCGACCGCTTTCGAGGCATCGGGGACGTAGGCAACCACGTCATGATGAAAGCAAGGATCGATTTTGACCGAAGTATGGGCTTTGGATGTCGTTGCGCCGCCTATTAGCAGGGGCTTATGGATATTAAGGCGTTCCATTTCTGACGCGACATGTACCATTTCGTCGAGGGAAGGGGTGATTAGTCCGGACAAGCCAATGATGTCGGCATTTTCTTCAATGGCGCGTTTCAAAATTTGATCAGCGGGCACCATAACGCCCATATCAATGACATCGTAGTTGTTACATTGCAGGACGACCCCCACAATATTTTTGCCGATATCGTGCACGTCACCTTTGACCGTCGCCATCAGAATTTTACCTTTGGCACTAACCACGCCCGACTTTTCGGCCTCGATGAAAGGTATCAGGTGCGCAACCGCCTGTTTCATCACCCGCGCGCTCTTAACCACCTGTGGCAAGAACATTTTCCCTTCGCCAAACAGGTCTCCGACGACGCTCATGCCATCCATTAATGGCCCTTCGATGACCTGAATAGGTCGGCTAGCTTCCAGCCTGGCTTCTTCAGTATCTTCAATAATGTATTGATTAATGCCTTTGACAAGTGAGTAACTCAGCCGTTCCTGAACGGGCGCTTCGCGCCAACTTAAGTCCTCTACAGAAGCCTTCACGCCTGTGCCTGAGAAGTCCGAGGCAACCTCAATAAGTCGTTCTGTGGAATCCTCCCGTCGATTGAACAGGACATCTTCGATACGTTCACGAATGTTGACCGGCACATCTTCGTAGATCGCCAATTGTCCGGCGTTTACGATACCCATGGTCAAACCTGCCTTAATCGCGTGATACAGGAACACCGCGTGAATGGCTTCTCTCACGCCGTTATTGCCGCGAAAGGAAAAGCTGACGTTGGATATGCCGCCCGATATATGGGCGTGGGGTAGGTTCTCACGAATGAATTTGCAGGCGTCGATAAAATCTTTGCCGTACAGGGCGTGTTCTTCAATACCGGTGGCGACGGCAAAGACGTTAGGGTCAAAAATGATATCTTCAGGGGGAAAGCCAACTTCATTTACAAGGATATCGTAGGATCGCTGACATATTTCAGTTTTACGAGCCAACGAGTCTGCTTGGCCCTTCTCATCAAACGCCATGACAACAACCGCGGCGCCGTAAGCGAGGCAGGCTCTTGCCTGCTCAACGAAGCCTTCCTTGCCTTCTTTCATGCTGATCGAGTTGACGATACATTTACCCTGCACGCACTTGAGGCCTGCCTCGATAATGTCCCATTTGGAACTATCGATCATGATGGGTACCCGGCTGATATCAGGTTCTGACGCAATAAGGTGAAGAAAACGAACCATCGCCGCTTTCGAATCCAACATCCCCTCGTCCATATTGATGTCGATGATCTGCGCGCCATTTTCGACCTGTTGTCGAGCAACCTGTAGTGCCGTCTCGAAATCCTCGTCTCGAATGAGTCGAGCAAATTTCGCTGATCCGGTGACATTGGTTCTTTCACCGACGTTAATAAAGAGTGAGTCTTCGCGAATTCGAAAGGGTTCTAAACCCGAAAGCACGCACTCATGTTTGGGTGCTGGGAGTTGTCGGGTTTCAGACCGATCCGCAAGTTCACGAAAAGCGCTAATATGTTCAGGACCAGTACCACAGCAGCCACCGATGATGTTGACG
>JBLIIB010000322.1:0-4578 GCA_047634795.1 Candidatus Azotimanducaceae bacterium
AGGCGGGTTCTCGGACGTCCCCATCGGAGGACGGCAGATTGAATTTCACTCCGCCATCAATCGAGACAGCCGCCAAAATACCTTCACCCTGGATCTGCGTGGCATAAATCAGCATGCTGCCGTTTGGCGAGACGCTAGGCGATTCATCCAGAGAGGTTTCAGTCAGCACCGTCAGGCGTCCACGATTCAGATCAAGAAGGGCGATATGGAAGATGCCATTCCGGCGGTGCACCATAATCAGGCCGCTGCCGTCTTTTAAAAGACTTGCCTTCGCGTTGTAATCTCCCTCGAAAGTCAGTCTTTGAATCTGAAAATCAGACAGGCGCAACTGGTATATCTGTGGCTGACCGCCGCGATTGGACGTAAAAATGATCGATTCCCCATCGGCGGTCCAGGAAGGTTCCGTATCAATACCGTAGTGGCGGGTCACTCGCCGGAGGCGGCGGGTTTCCAGGTTCAACACATAGATATCTGGATTGCCGTCTTTCGAAAGTACTAATGCCATCTCAAGCCCGTCAGGCGAAAATGACGGCGCACTATTCAGTCCCGAAAAACTGGTCAAGATTTGTCGATCGCCTGTGGCAAGATCGTGGAGATAAATCGCTGGTCGGCTATCCACCTCAAACGAAACATACGTGATCATCTTGCCATCGGGTGACCAAGCCGCTGACAGGATTGGCTCGTCAGACTCAAGTACCTTTTTCACGCGGTGACCATCCGCATCGGCGATGTTGAGCGAAAACTGTCTGCCCGCGTCCGTATCCAGCGCCGTGACATACATGATCTGCGTGGAAAACGCGCCTTCAATACCCGTCAATTTTTCGAAGACCACATCACTGACGTGATGCCCCATGTCCCGGAGTTCGCCTGGCAACCCTTCAATGGTCTGCGAGGAAACGACGGTCTGGCGCAAAACATCATAAAGCTCAAAGTGCAGCCTGACCTTGACTTCATTAGGCTCAAGATAACCAATCACCAGATATTCAACGTCGAGCATCCTCCAATCCCGGGGCAGTACCTCACCGGATTCGTTTGGCAGGCTCAGCATCTGTGAAACCGGCAAAGCTTCGAAACGCCCTGACAGGCCCAGATCAGATGAAATCACATCATCGACACTGCTCGGGGGCCCTCGTTTCCCGCGCCATTCAAAAGGCACCACTGCCACGCGAACCGCATTATCGACGCCCTTAGTGATTTCAATTCGAAGTTCAGCCCCGACAGGGCTCACCATAAGCGTCAAGGTCAGCAGCAACAGGGTCACAATGAGTCCAGACACTCGCCTGCAGCCTGGAATGAGACCTAGATCGGGACTTAGTCTACCGACTGGTTTACTGCCCAAATTGCCGCCTTGTCTGCTGTTGAAAGGTTTAACACTGGATAACGCCATATTCTTCATTGCTTTGTTAGTTTCCGATATCAAAGTTACTTCGGGTTACCCCGTACAATTTTGTCCCTCTAGAGCCTGAGATCCTCTGGCCGAAACAACACAGTGAACGACCTGAAATACCGCTCAAAGCTCAGCGCATCTTTGGGCACCACAAAATACTCCGCTTTTCTCACGGCCTGGATCGCAGAGCGATCAAAAGCATCGTTGCCGCTTGAATCTTCGACTTTTACATCGATGACCTCACCGGTGGGGATTAAACGAACGCGCAACAGCGTCTCCATCCCATTTCTTGCACTGGGTGGTCTAGACCACTTCTGAACAATTTCTCGCTGAATCTGCGACACATAAGCCATGGCTTTTTCATCGTCGGTCACCGCTTTGCGTGCATTTTCTTCCCGCGTCAATGCCTCATTAATCGCCTCGGCAAACGCAGACCGAACTGTCTCAATATCTGGCTTGTCATCAACGGACTCAAATTCAGGATCGACTTTCTCGACGACATCCTCCACCAAAGGCTCGATCGCCTCCGGCCGAGGGCGATCAGCTCTCTCCTTCTCCCAGACGGCCTTGTCTCTATCGAGTTTCGCTTCTACCCGCCTTCGTTGATTTAGCTTTGTATCCCTTTGATTCTTCTCAGTGGATTTCCGCTGATTATCCTTCGCCTTGTAGGGATTTTCTCCGACGACAGAGGCTTCAATATAATAAGGACGAACCTGTGGCTGACTAATCGTCGTATCTTTCCAGTTGACGGTCATCACGAAGCCCGCGGCGACATGCACCAGCACGGCCATCACCAATGGAAACCCGTAAGACCAATATTGAGCGTTAACTGGTTTCATAAACTATCTATATTGTGCTCGAGGCCACTAACTACGAGGTGGTTCGGTAATAAGACCAACACTCACCGCCCCCGCGACCTGCAGCGTATTCATAAGATCAATTATCACGCCGTAGGCCAGATTTTTGTCTCCTTCGACCAACACCTTGATGTCGGGATTCGCTTTGATTACCTTACTGGCCCGCTCACCGATGTCAGAGAGTGCTACCGGTTCTTCTGCTTCACCCAGATTGATGTAATAGGTTCCGTCGCTTTTGACAGAGACAACCAACATTGGTTCATCGTCATCCACCTCAAGCGGACCAGAGGCCGCCTCGGGAAGATCAACTTTAATGCCCTGGGTCATTAAAGGCGCAGTGACCATAAAGATCACAAGCAACACCAACATGACATCAATGTAAGGAACGACGTTGATTTCTGACATGGGTTTACGACGAGCCGCCTTAGCCATATTGCCTCATCCTTTCGCCGTTAGCCGGCGGGCAAGACCCTTTTTGACAAAGAGTTTTATAAAGAGTTCTAATATTTTCCGTCATGATCTGGAGGCGCACCTAACCCTTGTGACTCGCGCGATTTAGGATGCTACTGAACTCATCGGTAAACGCGTCAAATCGATTCAGGATTAGTTCAATATGCGCAGAATAGCGGTTGTAAGCGATCACGGCGGGTATCGCTGCAAAGAGCCCAATCGCGGTGGCTACCAGCGCTTCCGATATTCCGGGCGCAACAACCGCAAGACTCACCTGATTGACGGTGGCAAGACCTCGGAAGGAATTCATGATTCCCCACACCGTGCCAAATAGTCCAATGTAGGGACTCGTAGATCCCACTGTCGCAAGAAACGGCAAATGCTCTTCGAGGCGTTCTTCTTCCCGAACTTGCGCAACTCGCATGGCGCGCTGAACGTTCTGCATCAGGCGATCCGGATCAACTCCATCGGATTGACGAGATCTTGAAAACTCTTTAAAGCCCGCTGCGAAAATGCTTTCAAGTCCAACCACGTCAGATTCTCGCTCGTTAATTTCAACATAGAGCTCGCCCAGGTCTTTACCTGACCAGAATTCATTTTCGAAGTCAGTCGCCTGCCGCCGAATACTCGACAGTGCAAATCCTCGCTGGAATATCATGACCCAGGACATCAGGGAAGCCAGCAATAATATTGCCATCACAGCCTGGACCACTAGGCTGGCATTAAGCACCAGGTACCAAATAGAAAGAGGTTCGTTCATGGTTATGTCATTGCCCGTATCGTAGTTCGCATCATTTTGTCCGTCTCATTCGTCTGTCGCTGAGCCGTCTGTCTCTGAATTGGCGGTCCCTGAACTGGCAAAAAGATCAGTTGGTTTCTCTACGCCATTGGGTGCTTTCAATCCAAAATGCTCGTAGGTAAGTCGAGTCGCAACCCTGCCCCTGGATGTTCTCATAATGAAACCCTGCTGGATAAGAAAAGGCTCATAGACATCCTCCAGCGTGTTGCTTTCTTCGCCGACCGTCGCCGCAAGACTGCCAATCCCCACAGGGCCTCCGTCATATTTCTCTATCAACGCCAGAAGCAATCGGCGATCCATATGATCAAAACCCGTTTCATCCACTTTCAGCATATCCAGTGCACGACTCGCAACCAACCGGTTAACAACGCCATCCCCTTCGACCTGCGCAAAGTCTCTTACTCTGCGGAGCAACCGATTGGCAATTCGCGGCGTACCACGAGCGCGCTTGGCGATCTCCTTTGCACCGTCAACGTCACAAGCAACGCCCAGCATTCGCGAGGAGCGCTCAACGATAGTGGTGAGATCCTCAACATTATAAAACTCCAGGCGCTGAATAATGCCGAATCGGTCACGAAATGGAGAAGTCAGCAAACCTGTGCGTGTTGTCGCTCCCACTAGGGTGAACGGCGGCAAATCAAGCTTAATTGATCTCGCTGAAGGTCCTTCTCCAATGGTTATTTCGACCTGATAGTCCTCCATCGCAGGATATAGCACTTCTTCAATGGCAGGTGACAGCCGATGGATTTCATCGATGAACAGCACATCACCCGCCTCCAGGTTCGTGAGTGCGGCAACCAAGTCGCCTTTCTTCTCAATGACAGGCCCTGAGGTAGCACGGATTTCAACGCCCATTTCATTAGCAATAATGTTAGCCAGAGTGGTTTTGCCAAGCCCGGGAGGGCCGAAGATCAACGTATGATCCAGCGCTTCGTCACGACCTCTCGCCGCTTTAACAAACAACCGCATTTGTTCGCTGACTTCCGGCTGACCACAATAGTCATCAAAAGACTGCGGGCGAATCGCCCAATCCTGACGTTGTTCTCCATCCGCAGAGGCGCCGCTGATGATCCGATCAGATTCGA
>JBLIIB010000323.1:0-4574 GCA_047634795.1 Candidatus Azotimanducaceae bacterium
GAAGAATCATACGCGGGCTGTGGCCAGGTTGATGAACGTTGCTAATACGGACATGTCTGCGTCTCAGCATTTGGCTGCACTACGGGAGCTAGAAGTCCCCGTTCATGCTGTCTGGGGCGCGAACGACATCGTAACGCCTATCGAAGCCGCTGAATTGACCCTGCGTCGTCATGGTGCTTCCATCGATATCATTGATGAGTGTGGACATAGTCCTATGTGCGAGTGCCCGGCAGAATTTGCCGAGCTGCTAAACCTGCGGGTTACGCGAGAGCCCGTAGAGCTTCAACTTGCGGTATAACTTGGCGCGAGATATGCCAAGTGCTTTAGCCGCAGCGGCTTTGGTGTCATAAAGTTTTAGTGCTTCTAAAATCGCCTGTTTTTCGGTTTCCTCTGTCAGGGAATCGAGGTTGTCGAGGAGGTTCCCTTCAAGGACGAAAGGAACCAATCCAAAACGGTTCAACGCAATGGTGCCGCTCGCGAGGCTAATCACTTGATTGCGAGACAAATAGCCAAAAACCAGCGCCGCCCATATCATGGTAATGGGTCCAACGGCTCTCAGCGATACGCGTGGCTCCAGTAGATTGATTATGATCACGGAACTGAATATGGCAATCAATGGAATGAGCGAGACCAGGAATATGAGGTTCTTCGAGAGATACATGTCCTCATCATTCTGTTTCAGGTTGTAGATCACCAGGCCCACGACCGCACCAAGACAAAAAATCAGATAGCTGTCTACGACAGGCGACATGGGGCCGTCCAAATGCATGGGCGACATATCCCTGATCACGTAGCCGTTCGAGGACAATCCAGATAGGTGTAAACCCGTCATTACGGCGGGTGCCAGCAGCAGCAATAAGAGTTTCAGGGGGTGCTCGCTGAGAGAATTGACGAACAGAACGATGATGGCAAACATCCAGTAACCGGTGATCAGGTATAGGTCAGCAAAATGAAACGTGGCTTCGATGCTATAGGGCCAGATCAAAAAACCTGCTGTCTGGGCGAATGCCATAGTCGCGATAGAAACAAACAGCGCGCGCGATATTCCCGTCGTATGACGGATCATTAGCGCATTGATAGCGAAGGCTATCCCTGGCCAGAGACTAATCATTAGGGCGTCTAAAAGTTGCATCTTTTCAATGGTTACCTTTAAGAGGACCGTCAAGTACGGCCTGCCTTAAGCTCCTCTCACACCGGTTACTCCAATCCTTTGACTGCGTCGATATGTTCCCACAATTGCGCGAGGGATGCCGAGGAGTTTGCCTCAAGGTCACATTAGTTCAAAATGATGCGGATATCGCCGGATTTGCGCTATTTGCACGCGAAACATGGCTTCCTGAAAGATTGGATTACCGTCTTGTGTGTTTCTAGGGAACCTCTGATTAAGGCCTGTTTGCGCCGGGTCGCGCAGGCCATTACGGCGTTCTGGCCGACTAAAACATGTGGGCCCCCGGCCGGACCGCTTGTTCTGGACTGGGCGTCCCCACAAAAATATCCATTTAATCGGAATTTCCCTGGAAACCTCCGATTAACGCCTATTTACGTCGGGCCGCGCAGGCCATTACGGCGTTCGGGCCGCACCAGAACATGTGCGCCCGGGCCTTGTTCTGACAAAAATATCCATTTAATCGGAATTTCCCTGGAAACCTCCGATTAACGCCTATTTTCGTCATTACGGCGTTCGGGCCGCACCAGAACATGTGCGCCCCGGCCTTGTTCTGACAAAAATATCCATTTAATCGGAGCTTCCCTGGTTGGTACGGGGCTAAATTTGCTCTATAATCCGCGCGCTTTGGATGATCGGCTTTTCCCTCAGTGTCAGTGGCCAAGTGGGCTCGCTGAGAGATGATGGGACAGCACTCTAAATTTTGGGTTGCAAAGTTTAGGTTAGTAAAGTTCAGTGGTGGGCGTAGCTCAGTTGGTAGAGCTCCGGATTGTGATTCCGGTGGTCGCGGGTTCAAACCCCGTCGCTCACCCCAAATTTAGATTAGATAGAGTAGAGTTATTGGTGCACAGAGAGGTCGATTCCCTTTTCGGGAATGATAAACTCTTGTTCACCCAAAAATTGCGAGAGTGGCGGAATTGGTAGACGCGCTGGTTTTAGGTACCAGTATCGTAAGATGTGAGAGTTCGAGTCTCTCCTTTCGCACCATATTTTTCCTGATGTTGTCCCGCCGACGACATCGACACGATATCGATACGACGTTGCCGAGTTGTTCAACTCAGGCATGAGTACATTATTTTTTAGTACAATAATCAATTTAATACATTATTTAAGTAAACAGGTAATAGCATGCAGGTAACTGTTGAAACGACCGAAGGCCTTGAGCGCAAAATGAGCGTTGTAGTGCCCTCTGATCTAGTCGAAACCCAGGTCACAGCAAAGATCAAAGAAACTGCTCTGCGAGCCAAAATCAATGGTTTTCGTCCTGGAAAGGTACCTATGCGAGAAGTGAAGCGCCGATTTGGTGCTGGCATTCGCCAGGAAGTCTCGAGCGAAGTGATTCAAAGCACCTATGGTGAAGCGCTCCAGAAAGAAGATATTACGCCCGCTGGCATGCCACGAATTGAAGACGTTAAGATCGAGGAAGGACAGGATCTGGAATATGTTGCCTTTTTTGAGGTTTTCCCGGACGTAGAGGTTAAGCCTTTCGACACGATTTCAGTTGAACGACTTTCAACGACCATTGAAGAAAGCGATCTTGACAAGATGATCGAGACGCTCCGAGAGCAGCGTAAGGAATATGTCATTGTCGAGCGTGCGGCGGCCGCAGACGATCAGGTCAATATTGATTTCGAAGGTTTCGTGGATGGCGAAGCTTTTGACGGTGGCCAGGCTGAAGGCAACGATATAGTTATTGGTTCAGGATCAATGATTCCCGGTTTTGAAGACGGTATACAAGGCCTTTCAGCCGGTGATGAGAAAGAATTGGAAGTTACTTTCCCTGAGGAATATCAGGCAGAAAACCTGGCGGGCAAGGCTGCTACATTCAAGATTAAGGTCAACAGCGTCTCTGAGTCGCAGTTGCCTGAATTGAATGAAGCCTTTTTCGAGCAATTCGAAGTCACCGAAGGTGGGATGGAAGCTTTTCGGGAAGAAGTTAAAGGAAACATGACGCGCGAACTCGATCAGGCCATTACTGCCAAGGTCAAAAATCAGGTCATGGACGGGCTCGACTCAGACAATGAAGTCATCCTCCCGAGTGCGCTGATAGACCAAGAAATCGATCGTATGCGCCAAGAAGCGGTTCAGCAGTTTGGCGGCGGGGCTCAATTTGACCCAAGTATGTTGCCTGCAGAGATGTTCAAGGATCAGGCAGAAAAGCGCGTGAAGATTGGACTGTTGGTCAGTTCAATTGTTGAAAAGTATGAAATGCGCCCTGATGATGCCAAGGTGAAAGAAACCATCGAGAAAATGGCCAGCCAGTATCAGGATCCGGAGCAGGTTAAGAATTTCTACTACAGCAACGAACAACAGATGAACCAGATTCAGAATATGGTGCTAGAAGACCAATTGGTTGACTTTATTCTGGAAACTGCGACAGTCACGGACAAAACCGTCACTTATGATGAAGCGATTAAGCGCGAAGAACCCCCAATGGCGGACGATTCAGCGCAAGAAGATGCTGATGAAGCGATCGAAGAAGAGAAGTCATAGGTCAGATTCGGCTTTTGGGCTCGATCGAGGTTCTATCTTCTCCATCACTAATTCATTGCAATACTGGTGTGCGGCACCCGATTCTAGGGTGGCGCACCAAGAATGACGAAATGGTCTTTTACAGATAAATGTCACGGTATTACGCAAAATCATTGAGTTTCAAGGCCATTGAGGCCGCAAGTGATCCCGTTAACCTTGTGCAGCGTAAGGTAATTGTGAGGTTTATGCCCCACAATTAGATTCCAATCAACCATTGAACTTTTGCTAATTTGCCGCAATATTAAATGAAGTCGGTATACTGGCTTCATTCTGTAAAGAGAACATTTATGCACACATTCGAAGATAAATTTTTGCCGGAAACTCAAGGTCTGGGTCTCATACCCATGGTACTTGAGCAGACGGCGCGCGGTGAGCGCTCCTACGATATCTATTCTCGGCTTCTGAAAGAACGCATCATTTTCATTGTCGGTCCTATTGATGATGGCATTGCCAATTTGGTGGTTGCCCAATTGCTCTATCTTGAATCGGAAAATGCCGATAAAGATGTGCAGATCTATATTAATTCACCAGGCGGTTCTGTGACATCGGGATTGGCCATCTACGACACGATGCAGTTTATCAACTGTGAAGTGGCAACGATGTGTGTTGGCCAAGCGGCAAGCATGGGAGCATTTCTTTTGGCCGGTGGCGCCAAAGGCAAACGTTATTGCCTGCCTAACTCACGTGTCATGATTCACCAGCCAAGCGGTGGTTCGCAGGGTCAGGCTTCCGATATTGAAATTCAGGCGCGAGAGATTTTATTCCTGCGTGAGCGAATGAATGAAATCATGGCTGCTCATACCGGAAAGACGAAAGAAGAAGTTGCGAAGGACACAGAACGCGACTACTTTATGACGGCGGATGAAGCACTGGCTTA
>JBLIIB010000324.1:0-4548 GCA_047634795.1 Candidatus Azotimanducaceae bacterium
ATCGCCTACATTGGATGTGGTAGCATGGGCGCTGCATTATTTGGGGAGTTTTACGTTGGATTTTTTGATTGAATACGGTCTTTTTCTTGCGAAATCAGTGACTGTTCTGGTGGCGATCCTGATTGTGATTATTGTTCTGGTTGGTACCAGTCAGCGTCAGAGAGAGTCGATAAGTGGCAATATTGAGGTCAAGAATCTTAACGACGCCCTGAAGGCTGTGACCATGAATTTGAAGCATGCGGTCTTGAGCCCAGAGCGTCAAAAGGTGGAAGAAAAGGCTGAAAAGAAACAATCGAAAGAGAAGCAAAAAACAGAAAAACACGACGCCAAGGCCGGTGAGAAGATAAAGCCCCGACTTTTTGTGATTGATTTCAACGGCGATGTCCAGGCATCACAGGTGAGCGGGTTACGCGAAGAGATTACTGCGGTGTTATCCATTGCTGAGTCGACCGACGAAGTGCTCGTCAGGCTGGAAAGTCCGGGCGGTGTCGTATTCGGATACGGACTCGCTGCATCTCAACTGCAACGCATTCGGAATCAATCCGTACCGTTGACGGTGGCGGTCGATAAGGTCGCCGCTAGTGGTGGCTATATGATGGCATGTATCGCGGATAAGATTATTGCGGCACCATTTTCGATGTTGGGTTCCATTGGTGTCGTGGCGCAAATACCAAATTTTCATCGGCTGCTGAAGAAAAACGAAATTGATGTAGAAATCCACACTGCCGGCGAATACAAGCGTACGTTGACAATGTTCGGGGAAAATACTGATAAAGCCCGCGAGAAATTCGGAGATGAACTTGATGACGTGCATACCCTGTTCAAGGAATTTGTTTCTCAGAATCGTCCGGTGGTCGATATCGACAATGTCGCGACGGGCGAGGCATGGTTCGGCACCCGTGCCCTTGAGCGAAAACTGGTTGATGAGTTAAGAACCAGTGACGAATATATTATTGAACAATGCGCGGAACGCGATGTGTTTTTGGTGAGCTATGTGGTTCACAAAAACAAGATTGACCAATTGTTTGAGCGAGTCGTCCGACTTACAGGTGCTTCGAAGTTTCATCATTCGATTCCTGAAACCTATATCCAGTAGTAAAAGCCGGGTAATACAAGTTCAGTAACAAGTGTCCCGTATCAAATTTGCACAACGACTTAAGGAGTGAACAGCGATGACAACGTTCAAAGCATTTTGGGTTGAAAAGACCGATGATGGCTTTCAGCACAGCATCATAGATCGAACGATCGATGATTTGCCCGAAGGCGATGTTCTCATCAAGGTCGCTTATTCGAGTGTTAACTATAAAGATGCGATGTCGGCCAAAGGAATACCGGGAGTGACGCGCAAGTATCCTCACACTCCGGGTATTGATGCGTCGGGTACGGTGGTTTCTAGCGCCTCTGACGCTTTTAGTGAAGGTGACGAAGTCATTGTAGTTGGCTTTGATCTGGGTATGAATACGCCGGGTGGTTATGGCGAGTACATCCGCGTGCCATCACATTGGATCACCGCGATGCCGGATGGACTTTCAATGCGTACCAGTATGATTATCGGCACCGCAGGCCTGACGGCTGCACTTTGTTATGGCAAGTTATTATCGATGGGCGCTAAACCGGAGGACGGTCCTGTTGTCGTGACCGGTGCGACGGGTGGAGTTGGATCAGTTGCGGTGGCGCTGCTCGCGCAACAAGGCTTTGACGTCATTGCCAGCAGCGGTAAAAAAGACAAGGTTGATTATCTGTTGGGCCTCGGCGCGACTCAGGTCATTGGCCGAGACGAATTGTCGGCCGAGAACCCACGTCCCATGGCTGGCACAGACTATGCGCATGGTATTGATACGGTGGGCGGCGAGATATTAAGCAATGTCATTAAATCGCTGAGCTATGGCGGTAGTGTTGCGATTTGCGGACTGGTCGCCTCGCCGGCTTTCAATACGACGGTGCTCCCTTTCATCTTGAGAGGGGTGAATATTCTGGGTATCGATAGCGTCGAATTACCCATTGATCAGAAAACACGTGCCTGGAATCATCTGGCGACAGATTGGAAAATTCCTTCTCTCGAAGATATGGTCCAGGATATTAGGCTGGATGAACTTTCAACGACGATTGATAAGATCTTCGAAGGTGGCGTTGCGGGCAGGAATCTGGTGTCGCACTGAAGGTGTCGCACTGAAGTTGTCGAGCGGATGAAATTGTCGCAATGAAATTGTCGCAATGAAAGTCCGTCACGAATACCGATCATATATCTTTCAGAGACAGCGCAAACTGGAGGCTCCCAAACCTTTCGGTCACGTGGCTAACAGTGAGTCCCCGGTGCGCATAGACTAATCCCGTCTCAATTCATCGTTCACAGCGATAGGCGTTGGATAACGGAATACCACCAGGTAGGACGAGACCAGGAACGTCAAGATTGCCGTTGCCTGAATTAGGTGTGAAGCGTTCTGACTAATCAAGTTTTCTGCCGTCGCAATGAACGCAATGAGCAGAGAGAACTCGCTAATTTGCCCCAGCCTGAAGCCCGTTTCCCAACCCAAAGCGTTGGTTTCACTCATACCGCGTAGTAAGAAACGGAACACTACCGGTTTCATCACCAGGATGACCGCTGCGAGAACAATGGCGGGGATGAAAACGTGAGACAGCAGGTCCATGTGGAAGCCTGCACCGATAGAGAAGAAAAACAAAATCAGGAAGAAATCTCTGAGCGGCTTCAGGTGATCTGCGATGTACAAGGCGATAGGGCTGGTTGCTATGGTGACACCCGCAACAAATGCGCCGATCTCCATCGACAATCCCAATAGTTCTGACAACTCTGCAAGACCAAGGCACCAAGCGATGGCGACCAAAAATATGTATTCGTGAAAAGCGTCGAACTTTTCCAGCAATTTAAGCAATATATAGCGAACAAACAGCCATGAAAAAAGTATGACCAGCGGCAGACTCAGCAGAACCCGTAGCAGTTTCGATAAGCCGCTGAACTCAAAGAAACCACCGGTAATACTGAGCAAAACGATAATCGCGATGAGGTCCTGAATCAGCAACAGGCTGATCATGAGTTCCCCGGTGCGGCGATGATGCAGTACCGTGGTCGGTAGCAGTTTGATACCGATGATTGTGCTGCTGAACATCATTGCCGCACCGATAATCACAATCTCTATCATTGTGTATCCGAACAGGTATGCCACCCCGGCGCCCAGTGCGAAAAATGCCAGTGAGCTTCCTATACCAACCAGGAGTGAGCTCTTAAGGGTATTCACCAGCTTGGATGGTTGCATGTCCAGACCGAGCAGGAACAACAAAAATATTATGCCGAACTTGGAAATGCTGCTGATTAACTGGGGATTGTCGATAAATGCAAACCCGGATGGGCCGAGTATCATGCCGGTGATGATGTAGACAATGATTAGGGGTTGCCGCGTATATAGCGCCAGTGTCGCCAGGACAGCGGAGCAGCCGAATATCAGAAAAAATGAAGTAACAAACGGTTCGGAGCCCATAACGCACTAATCAGGTAGTTTAAGAAGATGGTAAGACAAACGGCGTTAACATTCGACCAGCAGGCGAGTCGTTATGGTCAGCCGTCATTTAACAGGCCAAAGCACCGTAACGTTCAAGTTCCGTAAAGTTCGGTATGGGTGCGTCCCGTATTAACGGGACCGAAACAGCGGTGTTCTATCTATCGTTTGCTGATAGCTATAGCTGTAGCCATCAAACTTGGCCAGTGCGAGATTGGTGTTCTGGCCATCGGCCAGTTCAAACGCATCGAAGCCGCAACGCGCCATCTGTTCGAGTTGGTCGATGCGCACATCGCCGACAGCACGAATCTCTCCATTGTATTGAAACTGGCGTCTTAGTAGATTTGCTGAGGAGTAAGCTCGTCCATCTGAAAAATCGGGGAAATCCAAAGCAATCACAGGAATGTCTGCAAGAAGATCTGCCAGCGCCTCGATGTCTTCACCCGCTGCGATGAAGACGCCCTGCGACTTGTTGTCAGATGCTAGTAGGGCATCGAGCGTCAGCAGTTCAGCAGGGTCACTGTCAATAAGCTGTCCGTTTCTAATGAGTTGCGGCATATCTTGGAGTTCCTGAAAATTAGATTAGCTGGCTTGTGCGTAGACCGAAGTTTTGTATGGGTCTATCCCAATGCGTCTGAAGGTATCGATAAACTTTTCTTCACCCTGTCTTTGTTCCAGATGCACATTGACCAGTTTTTGAATCACTGCCGGAATCTGGTCCCTTGCGAAAGAAGGCCCCAAGATCTGAGCAAGACTGGCGTCCTCATAACCCGAACCACCGACGGACACTTGATACCATTCCTGCCCTTTCTTATCGACGCCGAGAATCCCGATGTTCCCTACGTGGTGATGCCCGCAAGCGTTCATACAACCCGAGATATTGATGTCGAGTTCGCCCAGATCATGTAGGTAGTCCAGGTCGTCAAATTGACGCTGGATAGCTTCTGCCACTGGAATCGATTTAGCGTTAGCCAGTGAGCAGTAGTCACCGCCAGGGCAACAGATAATATCGGTGAGCAGGCCTAGGTTGGGCGAA
>JBLIIB010000325.1:0-4476 GCA_047634795.1 Candidatus Azotimanducaceae bacterium
GTCAAAGCTGGTGTCGCCTGATGTGGCGTTGTTGCTCAATGTTCTACCCGCTCACATTGGAAATTTCCCAAGCATGAAAGCCCTTCGCCAGGAAAAGCTATCCATAGCAACCGGGATCACCGGCCACGGTATTTTTGTACTGCCAGAGTCGTTGCGAAGTGAGCTTGATCAATACGACTTTCTCAAAACCAACGATACGGTCACTTTTGGTGATAAAAACGCGGACGTGTCGGCGCGCATACAGGAAACTGTCGCTGGGATGGATATGGAAGTGGATGTTGCCGGAACGATAGTGAACTGCCAAGTTCCTTTCTCGGGTCGCGAACGTGCCGAGTCGGTCATGGCGCTGTTTGGCGTCTGTCACGCACTGGGGCTCTCGCTGATCGAGGTGGCGGAGAACCTTCGTGAACTGCCTTTACCCAATGGACGAGGCAACAGGATTGTCGTCGATGACATTACGATTATTGATGATAGTTACAACGCAAATCCCGCCAGTATGGAAATGGGGTTGCGGCATTTACAGGGTGCTTCTGGCGGTAAAGGCAGGAAGATTGCCCTGTTAGGCGAGATGTTGGAACTGGGTGAATTGTCTCAATCTGCCCATCGAAATGTGAGTGTCGCGGCGGCAGGCATTGATGTCGTTTATACCTTTGGCGCGGGCTTTGACGATGTTCCGTTTTCCGGTTCTCACCATCACAGCGCTCTAGTTTCAGACCTGAATCTCGACGAATTCGCACGCGACCTGAAAGCCGGTGATGTTGTTCTGGTTAAAGGTTCGAATCGGGTGTTTTGGACAGCCGGTTTTGTCACTGACTTGCAGCGCGCTCTAGGAGCGCTCGATAATGGATAAGGACTAACTTGTTTGAGAGGTGTTCTCATCATCATTCGCGTCCAGTGATCCCGGCTCTATGTAAAAACCTGCCTCGTCGGGTGCCAGCAGACCTGCGCTTTTCCACGGCAACAATTGATAGTCTTCGTGGTAGAAATCCAGGAAGGGGTATTTGATAATCTCGAAGTAGGGCGAATAGTCGAAATCACTGGGTGTACAAAGCTTGGGATTGCGGCGAAAAAGTTGGGTTGCACCTTCTTCGGTCTTTTTTACGAGCGGGAGTATGGGGAAATTCACGAACCCGAACGCTTCTGCAATCATCGTTGAGCAGACGGTTTTCTCGCGCCGCCCCGCATTGTGAGTAAAGAGGCTTGAAGCCCAGCGTCTGGGCAGAATCAACCAAGGAAACATGAAACGAGCAAGGTCCAGTATTTGCCGGACATCATATGCCTTACCAAGCTGGCTGATGGCGTAACGAATCACCTGAGCCGCATCAAGGTGCGATAACCTGGACGGCCTGCAAATGCGCAGATGCTCTTGGTTGTACTGAGACACAGGGCGCACGATGGTCCCATGACCCAGGAGGCTTTCGATCACTAGTCTCTCCGCAGGGTCGCCGTCGTAGTGTTTCAATACTTGACCACGGAGCTTCTCATCTTCGATATCTTGAAGCCGACCGACAAACAGGGCAGCGTGAGTCCAGGGGCTGTTCGTGAGCCATCGGATTACGTCGCTAACTCTTGTTCGACCTTCTACCAGAATGACGTCGCAAGGCCGCAATTCGTAGCTGATGCGTTCAAAATCTGACAGCGGAAATTGTCTGGGCGGCCGCTCTCTTCTCAGCCACTGGAATATTGGATGCATCTTTGGTGTTAATCCTTTGGGTCTTGCCATGCGGCATTGCCTGGGCAGCTACGAAGCTATAGACAAATGGGTATAGTCCAAGCTTAACCTTCAAAGCACTCACCAGAGAAGCGTCATGATCGTCGATCGACTAGGCCGAAAATTTAGCAATCTCCAGGTGCGCCTGACAGCCGCGTGCACCTATTGCGTTTAAGAACGGTAAACGCCTAATGAAAGCGCAAAATGAGTTGTCCGTTGATGAGCTGTTGCGATCAGTTGCGTTCTCCGACGAGCGACTGACATCAACAAGGTGAGAGTTACCGGCGGTGAACCGCTAGTGACACCTAAATTTGACGACCTTTTGCGCGGTGTTATGCCGCTGGAGTTGAAAGACGTTAGCATCACGACTAATGGCCAGCTTCTGATGGCCGACAAGGAGGTGATCAAAGCGTCCGGTATCAAACGGTTGAACATTTTGCTGGATACGTTGAATCCACGCAGATTCAAAAAATTGCCCACGGCGGTGACCTCGAAACAGTGCTCGCGGGTATCGATGCGATGCTCGGGTTGGGTCTTAACCTTAAAATCAATAGGGTGCCCATGGTTACGAAAATCAGGTCGATATAGCATCGATGCTGGTTTTTTTGTCTTGAGCGCGGTGATGAGCTCCGCTTTATCGAACTCATGAGAATATTACATTTACCGGGTAACAAGGGCTTTCAGGCAGATTTCGTTTCCATGGGATCACTACTTGACGAGATAGGGCGGCACTACGAATTGAGTCGGACCGAGATTCCTTATGATTCCACGGCTGCTAGGTTTAACATCTCGGGCGAGGGTGACTTCGGCATTATCGCCAACAAAAGCGAGCCCTTCTGTCGTACCTGTACCCGCCTTCGTCTGCCTTCAGACGTTGACCTATATGATTGCCTGTCGAGCAGCAATCGCCATGCAATAAAGACCGTCTTGGATATCTCTTCTCATCGGGCGTTGCCAAAGCCGCAGGGCCTTTTTTTCAGGCGCTGGGAGATAAAAAGCTCGCTTTCAGGGTGAATTCACCGTGTTGAAGTTCATTGGCGGATAGCGTGATCAACGCTATTCCAGCGTTGATCACGATTAGGATTTCATTCTAATCATTTAGCCCGATTACCCCGCATAAGCTATCCACATAAGTGTTCACTGGTGGTCGCTTAGCGGTAGTATGTTTTCAGCACGACGCGCTGCGTCGCAAAATGCAACCCATTTCATGAGGACCAAAACATGATGGATCTCGACATACCAGAACGACTAATACCTATCAGAGACAAGATCGATACCTTCGTCAGAAGCAAGGTTGATCCCCTGACAGAAGAGTACTACGAACAAATAGATGTCGGCGATCGCTGGGATCTCACAGACCGTCAACTCGAAATTCTCGGTGGTCTTAAAGAGCAGGCCAAAGAAGCCGGTCTCTGGAATTTTTTCCTCCCGGAAAGTCAGGGCGGAGCCGGAGTCAGCAATCTCGAATATGCCCATTTGGCTGAAGTGATGGCGAGAAACCCCATTGCATCAGAAATTTTTAACTGTGCTGCGCCAGATACGGGCAACATGGAAGTGCTGGAACGCTACGGTTCAGACGCGCAGAAGAAGGAGTGGCTTGAGCCGTTGCTCGAAGGCAAAATTCGTTCTGCATTCGCGATGACGGAACCCGGTGTTGCTTCATCCGACGCGACAAACATCTGTACAAGTGCGGTACTCGAAGGCGATGAGTGGGTCATTAACGGAGAAAAACACTACATTTCCGGAGCTGGCGATCCGCGGTGCAAAATCATGATCACCATGGTCATTACGAATCCGGAAGCGCCAAAGCATCTTCGTCAATCCCAGATTCTGGTCCCTATTGATGCCAAAGGCGTTGATATTCTGAGACCAATGTATGTATTTGGCAAAGACGATGCCCCTCACGGCCACATGCATATTAAGTTTGATGATGTTCGAGTACCAAAGGAAAACATCATTCTAGGCGAAGGTCGTGGGTTTGAGATTTCCCAGGGGCGATTGGGGCCAGGCCGAATTCACCATTGCATGCGCTCTATCGGTGTCGCTGAACGTGCTCTTGAATTACTGTGTAAACGAGCACTTTCAAGATCTGCATTTGGTAAGCCGCTTGCGGAACTTGGCGGTAACTACGATGTGATTGCTAATTCACGCATTGAGCTCGATATGTGTCGGCTTTCGGTACTGAAAGCAGCCTATATGATGGATACCATCGGCAATAAGGAAGCGCGAAAGTACATATCTGCAATTAAAGTCGCCGTACCCAATATGGCGCTAAAAGTGATTGACGCGGCCATCCAGATGCACGGTGCATTGGGTGTGTCTCAGGATACGCCGCTCGCTGCGATGTGGACGGGGCAAAGGACACTTCGTTTGGCCGACGGTCCCGATGAAGTTCATCGCCGGGTTATCGCTCGAGAAGAGCTCAAGAAGTACCAGTAGGGCTTTACCAGTAATAACATATCAGTAAGAACATACCGATAAAAGAAGGAACCACCACGGGCATTCCCGGTGGTGGTTCCTTTTTTTGTAGCGTCCCTCTGTCGATATGCTCCTGATCTGCTTATATTTTTCAACTTGATTCGATCAAAGTTTGCAGATTAAATAGATCAACTTCGCGCCTGGGTGCTTACATTGAAAAAAGTTCTCATCTTGTGGAGCTTGGTTGTGTTTCCTTGGCATTCAGCCTTCGCTGAAAACCAAGGTAAAATTAACGAAGCTTTCGGGTTTATCGTCAACAGCGACGTTCCATACGCCCCAGAAAAACT
>JBLIIB010000326.1:0-4459 GCA_047634795.1 Candidatus Azotimanducaceae bacterium
TCCCATCTGGAATGAATGGGAAGCGCGTGATCTTAAGTCCTGGAAACGCTATGCGGCGCCTACGGTGACTTTGCCCTGTAACTGGAAAGTTGTGCTGGATAACTTCAATGAGTCTTACCATGTACCGACGGTCCACATGGCGGCGACACCGTCAACGGATCGAAAGCAAATTCGGGGCGGTATCGATACTTATTTCAAGGAGACCAAATTTGACCTGTCGGATGAAGGTCATAACCGGATGATCATGAAAGGTGGCTTTGGTATTGGCGCCACCGACGAAGACGGCAACATCATGGAACCGCTTGCGAGCGATCTGCGTTATTGGGATCTTGATCCTGAAGATTTCAAGGGCCGACCTGAAGATACGCGGGAGGCGCTTCAGCAAGCCAAAAGAGAACTCGGTCCTGCTCGTGGTTTTGTTCACTACGAACATATTCCTGATGCACAGTTCACTGATGCATTTCATTACACGCTGTTTCCGAATTTTGCTGTCTCGATCTGGGCTGATGGATTTCACTTCCTAAGGGCTAGACCGCATGCGACCCTTGATCCCGAACAATGTGTGTTTGACAACTGGTGGTATGCGAGCGCGCCCGAAGGCGATGATCGCCCGGTGGCAACAATGCTTGGCCCCGTTGAACGCGACGCTGAAGTAGAGCACATCGTTTACGAATATGGCGACGAGCAGATGGGTATGACCATCACTCAGGACATTGCAGTTTTTGTCCAGCAACAGAAAGGGTTTCGCTCGCGCGGGTTTAAAGGTGTGTATTTGTCGAAGCAGGAATCGCGAGTTCGTCGCTATCATGAATTGATAGATGACTACATCGACGGTGTATTGCCGAGAAAGTAGCTGATGAAATTTGGGGCGATAACACCGTTGTCGCCCCGCTTTTTGTTACCCCGTTTTATGCGCCCGTCTTCGAAGCGCTTTTTATCTCTTCTGAAATGATTTCAGTGATTTGATCCGGGATTTGCATCGGTAAGAAATGCGTCAATTCACTAAAGTGAATTTCGCGCCCGTTGCTAAATTCGTCAACGAGACCTGGCCAGGTAGGCGAGGATGAAAAATCCATGATATTCCTGTCGGGGTCGGGTTCCTTCGCTCTCAGAATCAACACAGGTATCGAGAGCGACCTGACGGCCGAATAGATGTCGTGATTTGACCTACTGGACATATAGACGCTGGCTTCGATCGCAGGCGGACATGCCAGCACATAACCTTTGCCTTTCTCGTTCGGCAACAGGCCGTGCACGCAGTAGTCGCTTAACATTTCAGGGTCAAATAGGCCAAATGAACCTTTACCTCTCAGGCGCTCGGCCATCTCTTCTGGGGAATCAAATTCATTTCGGCGTTTTGCCGTCGGATGATCTTCTGATTGCTCAAAGCCATGTGTCTCGCCCGCTTCAAAGGCTTCTTCTGGAGGGATAACCGGGTCAATGGCAATGACCTCCAGGAATCGAGATTCGCTTCTCGCTGCGGTACCGATAAGTGCGTGCGCGCCCATAGAATGGCCGATTGCGATCACGTTTTGTAAATCAAGCTGCTCAACCAATTCGTGAATATCCGAGATGACGTTTTCCCAGTGGTCGATCTTTTTCTTTTCACTGCGACCATGACCCCGCTGGTCAACACTGATCGAGTGAATGTTACCCAGTTGGTTGATGATCTTGTCCCAGATTCTCGCATGAAACCCCGTCGCGTGAACAAACAGCAGCGTCGGAGAAGTCCCGCGGTGCGCCATGCCTCGTTCGAAGTAGGTGAGCCGTATTCCATTAACGACCGCGTTTTTCTCCAGGCACTCCAGCTTGGAGGGTTTCTCATTAGGCATGTTAGCTTTGATCCCTTTAGTTCTTAGCGAAAAGTTCTTTCCGAAAGATGCTCTGCGAATGATGGTTTGAGCGTAGTGCTTTTTCTTAAATATTGCTCTGCTGAAATACGACTGATGTAGATACGATCAGCGTACGTGGTCGGGTAGCTCATTTACCACCTGTGTCAGTTTAGTTAAGTGCTCTGGAATGGGTAATCCTCCCCCCAGAGTGCGAAGACAAAGGTGGCTCAGGCCCAGCCTGTGCCAGTTTGAAACCCTGGATTTCCATTCGGCTTCTCGCGGACCCACCACTGCAACCCCAGCTTCTTCTCCCAGTTCACCGGGATCACGGCCTGCAGCTTCCGCTTCTTTGAAGATAGCGTCCCTCACTGATCCAATGTTGTCGGGACCGCATAGTACAAACCATCCGTCACTTTGTAATGCAATTCTTTTGATGATGGGTGGGGACGGAATAGGGCGGGCGCCGATCCACATGGGTATCGGTTTATTGTTAGGGAGTGGATTCAGGCCCGCACCGCTAATGTCGTGAAATTCTCCTTTGAAAGTAACTTCCGGTTCAGTCCATAACTTTTTAAGAACCGTCATCTGCTCGTCACATCTCCGGCCGCGATTATGAAAGGGCATATTGAGAAATCGGTATTCGTCTTCGTTAACGCCGACACCAATACCAAGTCTCACTCTGCCGCCGCTTAAACTATCAAGTTCCGCCGCTTGCTTGGCGAAGTGCACGGTTTGTCTTACCGGTAAAATGATCACGGAAGGAACAAGCTCGATGGTTTTAGTGATCGCCGCAAGATACGACAAGAGCATCATTGGCTCGTGTAGATACCCGCTGTCCGGCCGCATAATCTGATCAGGGATTCTGAGATGAGTGAGTCCCAACCCTTCTGCGGCTTGCGCAAAATCTCGAATGGCGAGGAGGTCAGTTTTCATTTCCCTCACCGGTAGTGAAACACCAATTTTCATATGCGAGTTTTACCCATTGTTTAAAATATTCCCAAGCTGCTGCCCAGGGCTATTTTGTTGGAATGAACAGTAAGATTCAAAGTAATAATCGAGCCCGTTGATGTCAACTTGTGTCTTTGCCGGTGATATGGTCGCTCTTTTGTTAAGATGAGTTAGTCTTAAGACAAGAGATGATTGAGGCGCCCATAAGGCAGGCTGTTTTTAGATAGAATGTCCGCTAACTCCAAATCTAGCTAACGCTATTTCAACTATGGCACGCGCTCTTGATCTCATGAAAAACGTTCCAATAGAGGCCTTGATCGATTCATTGGAACGCGAACCACGGGTCAGGAAGACCAAGGGCGCGGTTCCGGTGAGCCGAGATCAGAAGGTCGGTAAGAAACTGATTCAGAAGTATTTCAACGAAGTCATCTATCCTTATCCACATCACCTCGCGCTAACAGATTACTATTACCAGAAAGTGCTACTGCAAATTGAATTGGTGAAGTTTCAGAACTGGGTGAGAGAAAGCGGGAGCAAAGTCGTTCTGGTTTTTGAGGGGCGGGATGCGGCAGGTAAAGGAAGTGCCATTCGTGCGTTCATGGAGCATTTGAACCCGCGCTGGTCACATGTTGTCGCGCTTGAAAAGCCAACGGAAGAAGAGCGCAGGCAGTGGTACTTTCAGCGATATGTAAAGGAATTGCCGGAGTCAGGACAAATCGCGTTCTTCGATCGGTCCTGGTACAACCGCGCTGGCGTTGAACGTGTCATGGGCTTCTGTACTGAAGATGATTACGAGGCTTTTCTGGATCATGCGCCGGTGTTTGAGAAGATGTTGGTCAAAAGTGGCATAGACGTCGTTAAGTTTTATTTGTCTGTTAGCAAGGGCGAGCAAGCCAATCGATTTGAAGAGCGGAAAACCAATCCACTGAAACAGTGGAAATTATCACCCGTGGATCTTGAAGCACAGCACAAATGGGACGGGTATACCGAGGCGAAAAATGCCATTTTTGAGCGCACAGATTCCTTGGAAGCACCTTGGGTCATTGTTAAAACGGAGCAGAAAATGCGCGGTCGATTGCAATCGACGCGATTTGTCCTGAGTCATTTTGACTATACGGACAAGGACCCCGACGTGGCTGTGGTTCCAGACCGTCTCATTGTGAGTCGTGCAAGTTACCTGCTGGATAAATCAGGCCACTCAAGTATAGAGGACTAACCTTGATTGGAGGCTAACCTTGATCGGAGGCTAACCTTGATCGGAGGCTGACATTGAAGGCTAGTTAACAGCGATGATGTCCGGACCATTGTTGCGAGGGGTTGAGTCTTCGCAATTCTGGACGGTCTGCGCCACCCGGAGCAGCGGGTCTTTAAGCATCGTCTTCAAGTCTTCACTGGCACCTGTTCTGACCAGCGCTTCGTCCATGCATGCAAGCCATTGATCGCGTTCTTTTGGACCTATTCGGAAGGCTTCGTGTGGATCTGTCAAACAGACCGTACCTTTGATCGCAAGATATACCGGTGGTCCGCCCATCCAGCCGGTCAGGTACGCGGAAAGCATACGCTTAACATGATCCAGGTTTTCCTTGTGCATGGCGCGAATATCTTCCGCGAGGGGTAGTTCGTCCATCACCTCATAAAAGGCGGCGGCCAAATCTTTGATGCCCTGGTCTCCCAGAATT
>JBLIIB010000327.1:0-4433 GCA_047634795.1 Candidatus Azotimanducaceae bacterium
TAACTCGACTCATGTGCTTATTGCCGGCGCGACAGGCTATCTCGGAAAATTTGTTGCCCAGGAGTTCAAGAGGCGGGGTTATTGGATTCGCGTGCTCACACGTAGCACTGAGCGGCTGGAGGAGCCCGGCCCGTTTACTGCGCCGGCCATTAGTCGCGATGATGTAGACGATGTTTTTGTGGGTGAGGTGACGAAACCAGAAACGCTTGACGGTCTTATGGATGGGATCGACATAGTCTATTCCAGCGTCGGGATCTCTCGCCAACGCGATGGTCTGAGTTTCGAGCAGGTTGATTATCAGGGCAATCGCAATCTAATCAATTTGTGCGAACGTGCCGGTGTGAAGAAGTTTGTCTACGTTTCCATGCAAGGCGCGGAAAATATCCTGAATCTTGCGATCACCCATACACATGAACGTGTGGTCAAGGATTTGCAGAATAGCGCGATGGGCTACGCCATTGTCAGGCCGTGTGGATTCTTCTCCGATATGGGTATGACGCTGGATATGGCCAAAAACGGCCGCGTTTATCTCGTCGGAGAAGGCAATAACAAGATGAGTCCTATTCATGGAGCAGATGTCGCGATTGTCTGTGTGGATGCAGCCGAGAGTAATGTGCTTGAAGTGGAGGCCGGCGGACCGGAAATCATGACGCAGCGTGAATCTGCCGAAATGGCTTTTGAGCTACTAGGCAAACCGGTCAAGATTACTGTGATCCCTATCTGGCTAGCGAGACTACTCGTGAAATTCGTCTATCTGTTGTCGAATCAGTTTGGCGACCTAGCGAATTTTATTGTCACCGCAGGGGAAATTGATGGCGTCGGACCGCCACTGGGGAAACGAGACCTAAAATCCTATTTTGAAAGTCTGCTCACAGGTAACCACAGTTCATAGCGAGAGCTAAGGGCAAAAAATTTCGCTGGAGCCTCAAATCTTACCTGTAAGTGAAAACATATAAAGCCCGAGTTAGGCGTTCAGACGCAGACTGTGGAAAAGATTACCCGCAAAGCTCTCGCAACCCATCGTGTTGATTTGTAACCCAAATGGGTGTGCTCACTTAACCCAGCCATTGTGCAGAGGTTTATAAGGAGTTGTATAAGAGTTGACTACACGCGAATAACCCGCGCCGCCGAATAGCTGATTGACATGAAAATGCTGAGGTTTACCCTGATTGGATACTTATAGTCACTAGACCGATGTTGACATCTGATCACCACTTTCTTGTTGAAGCGGCTGATATCCTGAAGCTGCTAAGCCCTTCTATTAAACAGGGGATGTCCATCAAACGATTGTTCGAGGATCTTTCACTGGATGAATCGTTGTTGGCGGACTCGGCGAAACCGATTGGTTTGGCTGACTGTTGGCGGATCATGATGGCCAACCAGAATGCAGTTCAGGAAGAATCGCATCTCATGTCTTCCAGGCCGTTGAAGAAAGGCACGACGCGTCTTGTTTTCTCAAACCTGCGGCACTGTGAAACAGTCGGTGATGCGCTAGCGAGCATCGCAGAAACGTATAATGTTATCCATGGCGGTGACTATAACTTCGTCCGTAAACATGGCCGTTTTTTAACTTATCAGGTCGATGACAGTCAGTTTCAGTACACGGGGCCACCCGAAGATTTTGCGATTGAGTTCGCGCTGATCAGAATCCATTGTGCGTTATCAATCCTCTCGGGTGAGCCGTTGAACCTATTGAGGGTGGCAACCAAACGCAAAAAATTGCCGCAGTACAACCATCATCTCAATCTCTTTGGCTGCAAGTGCGTGACAGGTCGAAGCGTGTTTGAACTAACCTACGATGCAGATCAAATAGCGCAGCCATTAATCTATCGTCATGAGATTAATGTGGCAGGCAACGTTTATGATCAATTTCTTCAGTTGTTATCGAGCCATCAAGCGTCTGAGGGTGAATTCATACTAAAAGTTACGGCCACGATAAAAGATTGCTCGTTTCATTCGCAGCTGCCTGAACAAAGTGATGTGGCTAGCCGTCTGAACATGAGTGTTGCAACATTACGCCGTAAGTTGTCGGCTGCGCAAAGCAGTTTTAGGACGCTGACCGATAAAGTAGTGGGTGACTATGCGCTTAATCTTCTGGAAGACGGACTCACGACGCGGGAGATCGCAGAGCGTGTTGGCTATAGCGACGAACGTAGTTTGAAACGTGCCTTTAGGCGCTGGCATGGTATGACTCCCACTGCCTTCATTCGTTCACGGAGCATGGATGGTCTCGGCGGACGAGCGAAATTGTACCCCTAATTTCAATCGGATCCGTCATTACCAGAGCAGGTTTTAGTCCCTATAGTGCCCATTATCAGACAGCCGTCTTAGGCTTTGTCTAACTACGTCTTTTAGAGGGGACTAATCATGCAACGAGCACAAAATGCCGTGTTGAGCGCGGCGATTTTAGCGCTAACGCTGCCTGTCACATTCAGCTGTGCGGCCAGTGACAGCCAAGCTTTTGAAATCGAGGAAGTTATCGTCACGGCGCAACGCAGGGAAGCCAATTTGCAGGACGTAGCTGTTGCGGTGAGTTCATTTTCGGCTGATCAACTCGCGGCCAGACAAACCGAGAACATCGGTGACCTGCAGGGTGTTGTCCCTAACCTGAGCATCCACGTGGGTGATGCGAATAATGCCGTTGCCTATATTCGAGGCATTGGGCAAATTGATTCCATCGCGTTTTTTGAACCCGGTGTGGGGATATATCTGGATGATGTGTATCTGGGTAGAGCGCAGGGTGCTTTTCTTGATGTGGTTGACGTTGAACGAATCGAAGTTTTGCGCGGGCCGCAGGGAAGCCTATACGGACGCAATACAGTAGGTGGGGCGATCAAATTTGTGTCGGCCCCGGCGACGGAAGACTTGAGCGGTAATGTGTCCGCAACTTTCGGCAACTACGGTCGTCAGGATGTGAAAGCCAATATCTCAGGTGCTATCACCGATTTTATCAATGGCAGACTAACCGTTGCCAAGCTCGGGCGCGACGGATATGCGGACAATCAGTTCGACGGTGGTGAGGACGGAGATCGGGATGTGTCGTTTTTTCGCGGTCTGCTAGATATTCAGTTCACTGATCAATTTTCCGGTCAATTCTCCGTAGATTATTCCGATGGGACACCAGATCGGTCGCGCACGCCCGCGAAAGAGACACCCATCACGTTGATGATTGTGGATCCGTTCAATTTTGGTATTACTCAGGAGACGTTCTCAGCTGACACGGACCCCTTTAAAGTCAACGCTGACTTCAACACAACAGAGTTCACTGAGACGACGGGTTATAACCTGAATCTGACGTGGGAGCTAAGCGATGGGTTCACCCTAAAATCCATCTCGTCGTATCGAGAACTCGAATACGGGACTGAAATTGATCTTGATGGCACACCAAGAAATGCTTTCGGCATTTATTACTTCAATGATCAGGATCAGGTGTCTCAGGAGTTTCAGCTCAATTTTCTGTCGGATAAAATATCAGTGGTCTCCGGTATCTATTACTACCGTGAAACAGGTGACACCTTTGATGGAGGTATCTTCAATAATTTCTTGATTGCCGCATCAGGGGAAGCGGATTTTGAAACAAAGAGCGCTGCGATATTCGGACAGGTTGATTACGCCTTCAGCGATAAGCTCACACTGATTGCAGGGTTTCGGTACACAGAGGAAGAGAAAGATTACGGTCGCATCGTCGAGGATTTCGATTTGACTGCGCTGGCTGGTATTCAGTTTGATCCTGCGACCTTTGCGATTTCCTACGCTAATCCGGGCCTGCTCAATCCTTCCAGCAGTGATTTGGCGCTAGGCGGTGGTATCGGTGTGCCTCGCGCTACCGCGAGCCCCGACACTGCAGACTTTGATAATTTCTCTCCAAAACTCGGGCTCCAGTACCGCCTTTCTGAAGACACTAATCTATATCTAAGTGCGTCGACGGGTTTCAAAAGCGGTGGGTTTAACGGTCGATTGGCGGATGGTCAGCTCGAACCCTTTAATGAAGAAACACTCGTTAGTTATGAATTTGGTTTGAAGACCCGCTTGTGGAAAAACCGCGTAACGCTAAACACCGCAATTTTCCATAATCAGTATGACGATTTGCAAGTCAGTAGTTTTGAGGCAACGCCAGGCGGTGGCGGTTTGCTTCCCGTATTTTCGAATGCTGGTGAAGCCAAAATGCAGGGAGCCGAAGTGGAATTGACTGTATTGCTAACGGAACACTGGCGCCTTAACGTTAATGTTGGTTACCTGGATGCTGAGTATGAAGAATTCCTGGCGGGTGCGGATCCTGTGACCAATACCGTGCTAGATGTTAGCGACCAACGAGAGCTTGTTAATGCGCCCGAATGGGACACCTTTGTCGGCGTAACCTACGATACAGAATTGGGTGATTGGGGGTATCTTACTTTTACAGCTGATGCCGCCTATAGAAGTAAAACCTATCT
>JBLIIB010000328.1:0-4425 GCA_047634795.1 Candidatus Azotimanducaceae bacterium
CGCCATCGACGATAAGGATGTCGAGACTCGTTTGTTTTAAGAATATAGTCGGTAATCTTGCTAAAAGTTCTGGGCTCGTAATCAGCAGGAGAGCGTCGGAGTTGTCCAGTATATAGGTCACTTCCGTGGTCTGAAAAAAAGTGCTGATCGGTGTGTAATACAGACCAGAACGCTGGGCAGCCCAGGTAATCTTAAGGAATTCTTCGTGATTCGGCAGCCAAATCGCGATGCCATCCCCCGGGCAAATGCCGCGATCTCTAAAAAGATGCGCGCCTTGATTGGAGGCTTGATCTAGCGCTCCGTAAGTGACCTCGATGTCGCTACCAAGCATTTGATAAGCGACCTTGTTGGCAGGGTGATCATTGACACGCAAGGGTTAGGTTAATCGCGGCTCTTAGGTGTAAATGCTGGGCTAGGAAACAGAGAAACATTAGTTGCACCTTTCGCCTCGGAAATCTTACCGACACCTTCTTTAGCCACTTCATCAATGCGCACAATTGAGTGCATTGGAATATAACTGCGATTGACGCCATCGAACTCGGCTTTCAGGCGCTCTTCAGACGGGTCCACCAGCATTTGGGAGCGCTCGCCGAAGACCAGCTCCTCGAGCTCGATAAAACCATAGAGGTCGCTCTGGTAGATTTGCCGGGCAAAAATCTCAAAAATCTGCCCTTGATTGACAAATATGACCTTATAAATCGGTGTTTCAGACATGGATGGTGTCCAGTATTAAGTCACGAAAAAAACTGTTTTGCGTATATGGATGCAATGTAACGCTATTTCAAGCCCAATCACTACCTTTAGTCAATCGCGATGCCTATAATGGCGCCCCTTTTTTTCACATGTATCATAAAATTGAACAAAGTCTTTATTAAAACCCATGGTTGTCAGATGAATGAGTATGATTCAGCGCGGATGCTGGACTTACTTCAGGATTCCGGTGCCTATGAGTTAACGGATAACGAGAAGGAGGCAGATCTGCTGCTGCTGAATACCTGCTCTATTCGAGAAAAGGCTCAGGAAAAGGTATTCCATCAGTTAGGTCGCTGGCGCAAGCTCAAGGAAAAGCGGCCGGATTTGAAAATAGGCGTTGGTGGCTGTGTCGCGAGCCAAGAAGGTGAGGCTATTAGCAAGCGAGCCCCCTATGTGGATGTCATCTTTGGTCCTCAGACCCTACATCGGCTACCTGAACTGATTGCGGATTCGAATGCGGCAACCTCGGCGGTAGTCGATATCACTTTCCCTGAAATTGAGAAGTTTGATCAACTGCCCGCTCCCTCTGTCCAGGGGCCCACAGCTCTTGTCTCAATTATGGAAGGTTGTAGCAAATACTGTACTTTCTGCGTGGTGCCCTACACTCGAGGTGAAGAAGTTAGCCGGCCGCTAGAGGATGTACTGGTTGAAATCATCGGTCTGGCAAAGCAAGGCGTGCGGGAAGTTAACCTGCTGGGTCAAAACGTCAATGCATACCGAGGACCATTGTCAGAGGGCGGTGTTGCAGACCTGGCCTATTTGATTCGGATTATGGCCGATATAGATGGCATTGATCGCATACGCTACACCACATCACATCCAGTGGAGTTTTCAGACAGCCTGATTGATGTCTACGCCGATGTGCCCGAGCTCGTTAATCATCTTCATTTGCCCGTACAAAGCGGTTCTGATCGCACACTGGCGAGAATGAAGCGCGGCCACACAGTGCTGGAATACAAATCCAAAATCCGCAGGTTGCGGAAAATACGCCCTGACATTAGCCTATCTTCAGACTTTATTATCGGCTTTCCCGGTGAGACTGACGCGGATTTCGAAGACACGATGAATTTGATAGCCGAAATAGGCTTCGATCATTCCTTTAGCTTCATTTATAGTGCGCGCCCAGGTACGCCCGCGGCTGACCTACCCGATGAAACCCCGATGGCTGAAAAGAAAGCTCGATTGAGCCGCCTGCAGAGCCGAATTTTAAATCATGCAGCGACCATCAGTCGTGAGATGGTGGGTAGCACCCAAACTGTGCTGGTGACGGGGCAATCCAAGAAGGATCCGGGGCAGTTGCAGGGCCGAACTGAGAATAATCGTGTTGTGAACTTCTCATCCTCCAAGATGGAATTAATCGGTCAGTTCGCTCAGGTTGAGATCCACGAAGCATTGCCTAACTCATTGCGAGGGTTGTTGCTCGAAAGCGACAATCGGCGTGATGCTGGCTAGAATTGTATATACTGCTTTCATGCCCTTGATTCAGCGGGTATCCTGATCATCTATTGAGTTATACCAATCTATTGAACGCCAACAGCGAACCTCACCAGCTCCAGCTGGAACCCAACGATACCCATCAGCTCGCCATATTATGTGGACCGTTTGATGCACACCTGCGCCAGATAGAAGCTCGTTTGGGAATTACCATTAAAAACCGCGGCAACAGCTTCCAGTTGTTTGGCGAAAGTAGTGTCACCTATGCGGCGAGTGAACTACTCAATCAGATGTATCGGGAAGTCACTAGTGGCGCCCACTTGACGGCGGACGTTGTACATCTGTTTTTGCAAGAGTCCGGTGTCGAGGCGCTAATAGAAAATGGTGTTGGACTGTCCGACGGTTTGATCCAAACCAAGAAGAAGAGCATTAAGCCCCGGGGTGCCAATCAGGTGACCTACGTGGAAGCGATACGTAGCAACGATATCAATTTTGGGGTTGGACCGGCGGGAACAGGCAAGACTTACTTGGCTGTAGCCTGCGCAGTGGAAGCACTTGAACAGGAACGCATTCGGCGAATTTTGCTGGTTCGCCCGGCCGTTGAAGCAGGCGAAAAGCTGGGTTTTTTACCCGGTGATTTGAGTCAGAAAATCGACCCCTATTTGCGCCCATTGTACGATGCATTGTATGAAATGCTCGGATTTGAAAAGGTAGAAAAACTGATCGAGCGCAATGTAATCGAGGTTGCGCCGCTAGCATATATGCGAGGCCGAACACTCAACGACTCTTACATTATCTTGGACGAAAGCCAAAACACGACCGTCGAGCAGATGAAGATGTTTCTCACTCGGGTTGGGTTTGGTTCGACCGTGGTGGTCACCGGGGATGTCACCCAGGTCGATCTACCCCATCGCACAAGGTCAGGTCTGCGCCATGTGCTTGAAGTATTAGATGGCGTAAACGGAATTTCATTTACGCACTTTTCCGCCCGGGATGTTGTGCGACATCCTTTGGTACAACGAATTGTCGAGGCTTATGAGCGTCACGAACCTGACAACGACCATGACTGATTTGGGTCATGATGTTGCCGTTATATGGTCGCTGCCAGAATTAAGAATGGCAGGTGATCCAGAGGATTCAGAATTTGCTCAGTGGGGGGTTCAAACACTCCTTGATCGAGGCGCTGCATCCTGTGAGCTCGCGGTCAAAATCGTTGACGAAGACGAGAGTCAGGCTCTAAACGAGCTCTATCGCAATAAGTATGCGCCCACTAACGTGCTGTCTTTCCCTCTCGATGGCGGGCTTCCAGATCGGAGATTACTGCTTGGAGATCTGGCGATTTGTGCAGAAGTTGTGCGTCGTGAAGCAGCATCTCAGAACAAAACAGTGCAGGCTCACTTCGCCCATATGGTGGTCCATGGTGTCATGCACCTGCTCGGTTTTGATCATGTCGAAACCGCTGAGGCGGAAGAGATGGAGCAGATCGAAACCGAAATTTTACGTACAATGGGATTCCCTAATCCCTATGAATAATTGGCGCTAGGGTGACTACAGGAAGTTGTAATGAGTGAACACGATAGCGGCAGTGAAAAGGGTTGGTTAGAACGACTCTCTCTTGCACTAACCGGTGAACCCAGTTCCAGAAGCGAACTGTTAGAAGTTCTGCGATCCTCTGAGCAGCGTGATCTGCTGGATGCGGAAGCCTTGAGTATTATTGAAGGCGCACTGACGGTGTCGGATATGCAGGCCCGGGAGATTATGATCCCGCGCTCGCAAATGGTCGTGGTGCGACTGAACATGACACCGGAGGAAATTTTGCCGATGGTGATTGAATCTGGGCACTCTCGTTTCCCGGTTTTGTCTGACAACCCCGATGATGTGGTTGGCGTCCTAATGGCGAAGGATCTTCTGCCAATGGCACTTCAGGATCAGCGCGTGAAGTTTAAACTCCGCGATCTCTTAAGGCCCTGTACGGCAATACCCGAAAGCAAACGATTGAATGTTTTGTTGCAAGATTTTCGTGCCACTCGTAACCACCTTGCGGTTGTGTTTGATGAGTATGGTGGCGTCTCTGGGATGATCACCATTGAAGATGTGCTGGAACAGATTGTGGGTGATATTGAAGATGAATATGACTTCAGTGAAGAAGACTTCATCAACAAACATAAAGATGGTCACTACACGGTGAAAGCCCGAACGCCGATTAGCGATTTCAACCAGATTTTTAATGCCAAGCTC
>JBLIIB010000329.1:0-4419 GCA_047634795.1 Candidatus Azotimanducaceae bacterium
CTGCGGGGACAATAAAACCAGCAGGGCTTTTACTGTCGGATCTATTTAAGTCGGTTGACCCTGCGGCCGCAAAGGCACGCCGGGTGAAGGATTCAGTTGGCTTGGCGCCCAAGGGGGCATAAGAAACGATGCTGAGAGCGATTGTTCTAATAAAAAAAAGCGCGACCGGACCAGCAATACCACGACGATCTCTGTCGCTGCCCCGGTTTGGTTCGGTAGTGTGAAGTGCATTGATCAACATCGGTAACTCAGTCATCTCACGTCTGCATTACGTTAGCTATCGCGCTCGATACTGAGTCTGCATGACGAAGCAGCATACAGCCCCGTCCTTGCCATCAATTTTCCGAGCACCTTAATACAAGCCTTTCTCTTATCTTAGCGATAGGCCTTAGGGGGTCAAGTCATTCCTATTCCCATGGGCCAAAATGAATCAAACCTTCAAATAGAGGTCAGTCCGTTCAAAAACCTCAGTAATTGACGCTTCGAATTATGATAATCTTTCCCCTTACTACAGCAAGTCGTCATTGAGGCCATATCGTCAGACGACCGTGCGCTATTCATCGCCAATAACCTGTGAACGCCGAAATTAAAATGAGCGAAGATAAAGTCTATGCCAAACCAATGGCGCGGGTTGACGCGTTCCGATTTGACGCAGGTGTGGCCGATGTCTTCCAGGACATGATCGAAAGAAGTGTACCGGGCTATGGCCTGGTGCTTGACTTAATCGGCGTAGTCGCGGAATGCTACGGAATGCCAGAATCAAACGCCTACGATCTAGGTTGCTCGCTGGGTGCATCAACGCTTCAACTCCGGCGACATCTGCCTTCGGACTGCACAGTGATTGGAGTCGACAATTCACCCGCAATGATAGAGCGCTGCCAGGCAAACATGGCCCGTGATCATTCGGCGGCCGCGTTTGAAATACGTGAGCAAGACCTTCGTGAAACCAGAATTGAATCAGCAAGCATTGTGGTCCTGAATTTCACGCTTCAATTTGTCCCGAGCAATGAGCGCCTCGCGGTTCTCAAGTCCATCTATGAAGGTCTAAAACCAGGCGGAGTGATTGTGCTCGCCGAAAAAACATTGGCCGCAGACGATAATCGCCAAAGCCTACTGACAGAACTCCATCATCAGTTCAAAAAACTGCATGGATACAGCGATTTAGAGGTGGCGCAAAAAAGAGCCGCGCTGGAAAACGTCTTGGTCCCGGACACGCAGACAATCCACGAAGAAAGACTCAGACTGGCAGGCTTTGGCACCGTGGAACAATGTGTACACTGCCTTAATTTTTCAACGTTTCTGGGTATCAAGTAATGGCTAGTTTCTTAAATCAAAGCGAATACTCAGATCTACAGCAAGCGCTCGATAACGATAGTGCGAAACTCATCTTCAGTCGGGCATTTGCAAGACAATTTTATCTTCATGTAAAAGCCGGGTCCATTGCCAGCGAAACGGGAGAATCCGCTCTGGTTCAAAAACTGGTGATCATCCTGATGCTGACAATGTCTGTCCTGCTTATCTTTGCCAACCTCGCCTTAGTGATTGAGCAATTCGGTTGGCCAGGAATATTCGCAGCGCCGATCATTGGTATTATTTGGACGATCCTCATTGGTTTTACCACCGAAATGGGATCAACCATGACAACGCTGGCCGCTATGGTTCTCTCACTTATCGCGGGTTACCTTCTACCCTTCTCCTACGGCCTGCCTTTAGTCGCATTCGGATTATCGGTCGTATTCTTCCGCGCGGGGCACATCTTGGCCTCTCGCTTTTTGCATGAGTTATTGTCCCGCTCTTACGATGCCTATAACAACTTGTACGAGCAAATCGAGATTGAACGATCTAACTGACACCAACCGCTTTTTCAGGGACAACCCTGAACTGCTCCAACCGTTCCAACAGGCACTTCAGAGTGCAATCACTGATCACCAGCGTGAACACGGCAGGACCGTGGAATGGGATGCGGTTATCCAGCGCGTTACGCCGTTCCCAAGAGACATAGATGGCAACAGCGAGACGCTGGCGTTCGGCGAGCAGGGTCAGGACTATTCCGATGCGCTAACAGCACTGATGCCCTGGCGAAAAGGACCGTTTCAAATTGGCGATACTTTTGTTGACACGGAATGGCGCAGCGACTGGAAATGGCAACGTATTTTGCCGTATCTATCGGACCTAAAGGGCAGAGCCGTTCTGGATATCGGTTGCGGTAATGGGTACCACTTATTCAGAATGTTAGGCGCCGGTGCCTCGCTGGCACTTGGGATCGACCCTACGATCTTATTCAACTATCAGTTTGCACTGCTTCAGCGACTAGCGGCCGAAAACGCAGCCTACCTTCTACCACTGCGCGGCGAACACCTGCCCGCCTTTAATTGTTTCGACACGGTGTTTTCACTCGGCGTGCTCTACCATCGCCGATCGCCGCTTGATCATCTGCAGGAGCTCAAAGCCTTCCTAAGGCCCGGAGGCGAACTCGTGTTGGAAACATTGGTAGTAGATGGGGACCAAAGTACCGTGCTCATGCCTGAAGATCGCTATGCGAAGATGGCCAATGTATGGTTTATTCCCTCGGCATTGATGCTTGAAACCATGTTGCGGCGGGTTGGTTTCAAACAGATCAGAACGGTTGACGTCACCGTGACGACAACCCGGGAGCAGCGGTCTACGCCCTGGATGAGCTTTCAATCGCTTCCGGATTTTCTTGATGATCAGGATCAGACGAAAACTATAGAAGGCTATCAGTCACCGACTCGCGCCATCGTGATCGCTGAAAAGCCACAATAGCCATCATAGGAGAGTTTACTCAGCCAACCGCCAAGACTAAGGGATAGCACGAATCGTATGGCGATCAGCATGACGTCTGAGATAGCGCCAGATTGAGTTGGTGACATCAATTCTTGACCCTGGTTCTGCCGCCGGTCCCGCCACTGGATTTTTTTCATCCCTTGTTTGCAGCTCGATCAATATACGCGTCAGGCCATCATGAAGCTCGTTCACATCGCTAAGGCGATAAGACTTGAGTTCGGAGCTTGCCAATTCAAGTTCTGCAGCCGTCAAACTGCCAGCCGCCATCACAAAAATTTCTCGCAACTCGTTAATGTCCTCAAGCCGTCGCTGGATACCCTGCTCTGCTTCATCTGCAATCGCATTTATCAAAAGTCCAACCAGCGCAGTATCAGACATCGAGTATTCATTGCCGATGTCCGGGAGAATTTGGGTCATGAGTCTTGTGGACAGGTGCCGAAGTGACTGGTCGGTGTATGGAATCATTTAGGGGCTCCTGTTGCAGCCACGGTCTCTGTCTCTTGGTCAGCATCCGCTAGCTCGTCGGGCACGAGGTAATCCAAAAGAATCTTGTTTTGACGGTCAGTCATCACCCAACCCGCCATGGCAAGGATAGAATCCTTTCCTTCGCCGTGATGAAAGTCCTCTGACGACGAAATCCAGATCGCTATGGCCTTCAACGCAGCAAAGATACGCCACCACTTCAACGCAATCCTGTCACAGTCCAGACCACTTGTACCACACCAAATCTCGATAGCCTCATCTACCGGGAGCAATCGCCCGGCTAGGCCGGGCTCGCCCCAGGTCCAGAGTGGGTCCAGCGACCATGCAAGATCTTCAAGTGGATCGCCCAGATGACACATCTCCCAGTCCAACACTCCGGTAATTTCGTTCTGGGTGTTGAAAAGAAAATTACCCGTACGGTAATCTCCATGTACGATCGCCAATTTCTGAGCAGGCGCCGGCAGATTAGACCCGAGCCAACGAATAGCAGCCTGTGCAATCGGCTGAGGGTGAATTTCATCGTCAAGAATAACGTCGCGCCAATAACTGAGCTGCTCTGACGCACACTGATCCAAATCTGGGGCAGGAGTAATGCTGTCGAAGCCTAGGTCGATGGGATTGTTCGCCGCCAGTCGCCCCAGTATCTGGTACTTTTGCTCGCCAAGGTTGCGCCGCGCCTCCGTCGACAATGGCGTGACATCCGTCTGACAATCTTCAATTGCCGCCATCACAGAGAAGGGCTGACCAAGATAAGAGGGATCCACTTCGATGAATAGAGGCTCGGGGACGGGAATATCGGTTGGAAAGATTTTTTGGTAGGCGCCGTATTCCAGTGCGCGCTCGGTATCTATCAGGCTTGAAGGAGGATCGCGTCGAACAATCACACGCTTCAATTTACCGTCTACACTCAATGTCAGACGATAGGTCTCCCGTGACGCTCCTCCAAATATCTTGGAGATAGCAGTAACCTCTACGGGCACATCCCATTTTTCAGAGAGAAATCTTGCGGCCGCCGCTTTCACCTCTTCGAGGGTGATCAATAGTATGTACTCCTGAAATTTCTTAAGGACGACATTTGAATGACACCTTTGAGATTATGGCATCTGAGGCATGTACTTGCATTTATTGCAA
>JBLIIB010000330.1:0-4377 GCA_047634795.1 Candidatus Azotimanducaceae bacterium
GAGGAATCTCAGGTCCTTGGCGACGGGTTGATGGAGCGACAGGATTTTTAGGCACTGTTGCTCAACGTCAACTTCCAATTCGTTGATCCGCACTTCTGCCTCATAGATCTCGTTGACCAAAATGCGATCGTAGTTCTGAATCATGGAAATAGATTTCTCAATCATTTCCGCCACTGACTCGCTTAATTCAATGATCTTGTCGCGAAGACCAAGAATGTCCCTGTCAAAATGCTCGCTCATCTTCAGAGCATAGCATTCAGCGCTAAAAGCTCAACGAGTTACCATAAAGGCAGCGTTAAGTTTGCGGCAATTTTCTGGTCCACTGTGTTACCTTAGTTTTTTTTGATTAGTCCTAGGCTGCATTCCCTCATGTTGATAGTTCAAAGTCTGGTCGGGTTACTGGCCATGATTGCCTTATGCTACGCAGCCAGTGAAAAGCGCCATGCAATTCACTTCCCGATTGTGATTAAAAGCCTACTGTTACAGATTTTGTTCGCGGTCCTTCTGCTCAAGCTCCCCGCTTCACAAAAACTGTTTGTCGTATTGAACGATGGCATCTCGCACCTTCAGTCCGCGACACAAGCAGGAACCACCTTTATTTTTGGTTATCTCGGCGGAGGCCCCCTGCCCTTTGAAGAAACGACACCCGGCGGCGGCTTTATCCTTGCATTTCAGGCAATGCCACTGGTCATCGTGATCAGTGTCATCTCTGCCATTTTGATGTACTGGAAAATACTTCCGCTCATCATGAGAGGGTTCTCTTTAGTTCTGGAGAAGACGCTGGAAATCGGCGGCGCACTCGGCCTGGGAATATCAGCCAATGCATTTCTCGGTATGATCGAGTCGCCTCTCCTAATCAAACCCTATCTTGCAAAAATGAGTCGCGGGGAACTCTTCGCAGTGATGTGTGCGGGAATGGCCACCATCGCCGGCACCATGCTCGCGCTCGAAGCCGCAGTGATCAGTAGCGTAGTACCCAACGCCATTGGTCATCTGATTAGCTCCTCCTTGATTACTTTGCCTGCCGTCGTCTATATCAGCCATCTGCTAATACCTGATCGCACCGACGTCACCTCCGGCGGCATTGAAGTCGATCGAGGTGCAGACAATCTAATGGACGCCATTTCCACCGGAACCACCAACGGACTACAACTCTTCCTAAACATCATCGCCATGATCATTGTTATCGTGGCGTTAGTATCTATCTTCAATGCTGTCCTTGGCGCTTTCCCCGACGTCTATGGCGAGGCTATTACGCTGGAAAGGATTTTAGGCGTCGTGATGGCACCGCTGACGATGATGATGGGAATCCCTTTCAGTGAAGCGTTTGTCACCGGGCAACTCATGGGCACTAAAGTTGTACTCACAGAGTTCGTTGCCTATGTTCGTTTCGGGCAGATCCCGGTGGAAGAATTATCCGAACGCACTCGAATCATAATGACCTATGCACTTTGTGGGTTCGCCAACTTTGTTAGCCTTGGCATTATGATCACAGGACTTGTCACCATGGTACCCGAACGTCGAACCGAAATTATGGATATGGGCCTCAAGTCCATTGCAGCAGGCACCATCGCAACCTGCACCAGCGCAACCATCGTCGGCATCATTATTTCATTTTGAAAATGGTCTCATCTTGAACACTGTTTCATTGTAAGAACGGTCACCCTATGAATTCCAAATCGCTGTGAAAACAAGAAGCCTGACGCACTGGGGACTCTATGACTTTCACACCGAATCTAACCGAATTACGCGGGTCGAACCGCATCCAAACGACACGGACCCTAGCCCGATAGGACAAAATTTAATAGACGGTAACGCGCTGAATCGTGTTGCGAAGCCTGCCGTACGAAAAGGCTATCTCGAAGGGAATCGCTCGTCCATAAGAGGTCAGGACGAGTACGTCGATGTGGAATGGGAAGACGCGATTTCGCTCGTAGCCTCAGAACTTGAGCGAGTCAGAACAACCTTTGGTAACGAAGCCATTTATGGCGGCTCGTATGGCTGGGCCAGTGCCGGTCGATTCCACCACGCGTTGAGCCAGGTACATCGCTTCCTTAATTGCATGGGTGGCTATACTCGATCGGTTAACTCCTACAGCTTTGCAGCGGCGGAAGTCATCCTTCCCCACATCGTTGGCGACTACGAAGCGTTGCTAAAAGCACCAACCAGTTGGGACTCCATCGCAGAAAACACCGGAATTATGCTCTGTTTTGGTGGCTTACCACTGCGAAACGGACAGATCACTAATGGTGGGATGTCAAAGCACACGCAAAAAGGCCATATGTTCAAAGCAAAGAGCGCTGGTGTTTCGTTCGTGAACATCAGTCCCAGCAAGCGGGATTGCGAGGATTTTTTGGAGGCGGACTGGATCCCTATAAGACCAGGAACTGATACCGCACTGCTATTGGCCCTGGCTCACGAAACATTCATTCATAACAGGCACGACGAGGCATTCCTCGAGAAATGCACCACCGGACTTGATGACCTTGCGGCTTACCTGACCGGAGGACAAGACGGCGTCGCAAAATCGTCAGAATGGGCAGCCAACATTACGGGTATTTCTGCCAACCGTATCCGAGACCTCGCGAAGGCAATCTCAACTCATCGCGTGATGATTTCACTCAGTTGGTCCTTATCCAGACATCAGCACGGCGAACAAACCTACTGGATGGGCATCGCGCTCGCTGCCATGCTGGGCCAGATTGGCCTGCCTGGTGGAGGGGTGGGGCTGGGTTACAGCGCAGAGAACAAAGTCGGCAAGAACGTCAGTAAAAGAAAATTTGCCGCTCTGCCCCAGGGCACTAACGACGTTTCTTGCTTTATTCCCGTCGCCAGAATTGCCGATATGCTGCTGCACCCCGGTGAGGAATATCGCTACGACGGCAGAGTGCTCAATTACCCCAGCACCAAACTCATCTACTGGGCAGGCGGCAATCCATTCCACCATCATCAGGACCTTAACCGACTACAAAGAGCCTGGCAGAAGCCCGACACCATCATTTGCCATGAACTTGTCTGGAATGCGACAGCCAAGCACGCCGACATTGTATTGCCGGTGGCATCTTCTCTTGAACGCAATGATCTTGGAGGCGCGCCTAACGAAGACGTCTTGGTCGCCATGAAACAGGTATTGCCGCCTTACGGAGTATCAAAGTCCGACTTCGAAATTTTCACCCTCCTCAGCCGGGCTCTCGGCGTTGAAGAGGTTTTCACGCTTGGCATGAACGAAGAAAATTGGATAAGACATCTCTTTGATCAGACCCGCAAGCATCACTGCGAACTCCCCGAATTTGAACAGTTCTGGAAAGACGGCGAATTTCATTTCGCTGACCCACCCGCCCACAATTTGTTTGAAAAATTTCGAACACACCCGACGAAATATCCTTTGGACACTGCGAGCGGTCGAATTCAGATATCACTGAGCCCCAGGCAGCACCCCCGATGGGAGGCACCTACCGAATGGTTAGGTCGGCCTGGTGATTTCCCGTTCAGCCTCGTGAGCCATCAACCCGCCACGAGACTCCATAGCCAACTGGATCACGGCAGCTATAGCCAATCTCAGAAAATCAAAGGACTCGAAGTGCTGTACATTCATCCCGAGAACGCCGCAGCGAGAGGCCTTAAGGATGACGACATCGTTAAAGTGTTCAACAACCGAGGCGCATTTCTGGCAGGAACGGTAATCGATGAAGGGCAAATGAAAAACGTCCTGCACATTGCCACGGGGGCTTGGTGGCAACCCGATGCAGACGGAACCTGCCATGCGGGGAACCCAAACGCAGTAACCGCCGACGTTGGAACCTCTGACATTGCTCAGGGTCCGTCAGCGCTCTCCTGTCTGGTCGATATCGAAAGAGTAGATGTGAAACAAACCCCAAAAGAAGACAGCGCCTAGCCCATTTTCCCATCTGTGACATCGTCGCCAAACAACATACGCGAAAAGGGTTCCACATTTGGGCCACGCCTTAAATGGTGTCCACCATCGACACTCAAGGTAACGCCGGTGATCCATGAGGATTCAGGACCACAAAGAAAGCGCACTGCGCTGCTAATATCTTCCACAACACCGTGTCGGCTGATCGGCATACAGTTCAAATAGTCTTCGAGTACTGCCGGTGTTTCAAGTAAACCCGAGGCAAGTTCTGTTTCAACCAGACCGGGGCAAACACTGTTCACACGAATGTTAACGCGCCCCAATTCATCCGCCGTATTCTTAACCAGCATATCAATGCCAGCTTTACTCACGCAGTAAGGCCCCATAAATGGATGCGTTCGAATACCTGCAATCGATGAAATAGCACACATAGCCCCGCCGCCAGATGCTGCCATGGCTCTTCCAGCATGCTTGAAGGTATAAAAAGTTCCGTTCAAATTGGT
>JBLIIB010000331.1:0-4374 GCA_047634795.1 Candidatus Azotimanducaceae bacterium
AATCGTCTGTTGTATTTGTGAAACCTTCGGGGTGTCCGCTTCCTCTGCGGCTTTACCTTCGGCCCGAATAAAGAATGGGAGAATTGAGCTGCTCAATGCCACGGCGCCTGCGATGAAAAATACCGTAGTGAGATTGGCGGTGACCGCCACAAATGCGAACAGCAGTGGGCCGGCGATGGCAGCGGCGTTACGAGAGGCCGTATCCGTTGAGGCGGCAAGCATCAGTTGACGTTCAGGAATAATGATGGGCATCAACGCCGATGTTGCTGGACTGGCCAACATATGTGTTGCCGCTGTAATGGCAATACCAACGTAGACCATTGTCGGCGTCAGCAAAGACATGGCATTCAAAAATCCGAGAGATAACAACGCTAAGCCGGTCGCGGCATTCGCGATGGACATCAGCCGCTTGCGATCCACCCGATCTGCCAGGGTGCCGGCCCACAGCGTCACGGGTAGCTGTACGACCAGTTGTACAACGCCAATGAGTCCTACGTAGTAGGCCGAGCCGGTTTCCTCGAGTAGCCACTGGGCGGTACCAAGAATCCGCATCCACACGACGACAGAACTTGTCATGAGTGCAAGCCAGAGGAATCGATAATCTCTGTAAATAAATACGCCTGCAGACCAGCGTCGATGGGGGGATGTTTCGCTCATGATGGTCTCTTACTGCCTGATCAGGAGATCGCCTACTGACCCGCCTGCTTTTCCTCGATGTTTTACATTCTGCTTATTTTTTGGCGCTCAGCTTAAGGTCTCGATGACGATTCCCGCGCGGTTCGGTTAGGTTTGGTGTCACGACGTCGAAAAAATTCACCCCGTTGGGTTTTCACCGTGAATGGTCAAGTGGTCTGTCCGGGTAAGCTGCTGATATATATAGGCTAGCAGATTCTGTCGCACACATTGCTTGTTTATCCTGCATTCTCAGTGCGTTGATGAACGCAGACCACTGTCATGAATGCTTTTACTGAATTCTGCCATTCTGATTGCTCATGCAGCGAGCGCCGTAGCGGTTTTTGACGTTGAAGACACATCCGTTGTTAATTGTAGAAACGCGCCTCATGGACTTTAGACCAACAACGATACGCCGGGTGGCAACCGTGCTTACTTCTCCAGTATGCGAGCGGGTTCCACGCTGACGATCGACAATAGCATTGCGCGATCAAGTCGGACAGCGGCGCTCGATGCGTTCTCGCAGTTCTAACAGCCTTCTTTCAGGGAAGCATTCCGTGGAAGGTTGGAGCCGTATCTCCAGTGGTTCAATCACCTCGCTTTGGCATAACGCGGGACCGTAGCCAGTCCAGAAAAGTGTTGTTGTGCAGTACGTAACGATCAATCTTTTCCATTTCTCGGGCTAAACCGTCAGGATTCTCAAAGAGTTGTTCACGCGTGATAAGTTCGCGCTCGGGATCCAGTGGTTTGATGACTGTTGCCGGGTTACCTGCGGCGATCACGTTTGGCGGGATGTCTGAGACTACAACGCTCCCGGCGCCAATGACTGAGTTTTCTCCGATGCTCACGCCCTTACAGACGGTGACACCATCGCCGACCCACACGTTGTTGCCGAGGGTCACGGGTTTTGTGGTGCCAACAGCCTGAGTCCGGTCATAGATATCGTGCCAGTCCGCATCAGTTACATAGGATCCTGCTGCGAACATACAGTTGTCACCCACGGTAATCGCGCTGGCCGAATCGAACCTGCAGCCCGGGCATATCAATACATTGTGACCCAGCGTGATTTGCCCCTGGTGTTCGTTCAGTGTCCAGGTCGAAAATGAAACTTTACGATCCAGATCAGAAACGATGTGCAAATTGTTCCCGGCCCGAATCGCTTTGCCATGGATACGGATGTGCCAGGGTTTCATCAGGTGATGATCAAAACCAAGCGCTTCAAAAGCGGGCGCAACAAATTGCTCCGCCCATCCGCGCTCGAACTTCCGCATAAGATTCTTGAACCAGTAGGGGCGATGATCGTTGATCATGATGAAATCTGTTCATTAAACAGGGCAGTGTAGCAAATGCGTTGATGAGGGAGCCTCTGATTAAAGTCTATTTGCGCGGGAACGCCTGGTCCATCACAGCGTTCGGACCGCACCAGGGCATGTGTGCACCAGTCGGAACGCCGGACCGCTTGTCTTGAACTGGGCGTCCCCGCCCAAATATCAATTTAATCAGAGCGCCCCTAATTCACCGCAGAACCATTCCACTACCTCAAGTTATGGAGTATCTTTCTAGATTCATAATTGATTGAACATTGTAAGTGGAAGCACTGGACGCTATTCAAAAACGTAATTCGTCACCGAGACTCATAGGTTCGGTGTCTTCGGATCAGGTGCAGGATCTAATAAATGCAGGACTGCGAGCGCCCGATCATGCACAGCTGCGGCCTTGGCAAATTATTGTTATTGGAGGTGAGTCGAGGGATAGATTGGGCGCACTTTTTGCGCAGGCAAAGCTGACGCGTGATCCGAACCAGCCTCGTGATCAATTAGAAAAACTGAAATCGAAACCGCTTCGGGCGCCGCTTGTTTTGGTGGTCGTGGCCACGCCGCAGGATCACCCCAAGGTACCTGAAATTGAGCAGATATTGTCCGCGGGTGCTGTTGCTCAGAATATCCTGAATGCGGCGCATGCGATGGGTTTAGGTGCTATGTGGCGAACCGGTGAGATGGCTTACGATCCGGTCGTGCTGCATGGTCTTGGTCTGGCTGAAACCGGTAAAATCGTAGCGTTCATCTATGTTGGTGAAATAGAAGGGCGTCAAAAAAATATTCCTAAGCTGAATGTTTCAGATTACGTGAAACACTGGTGAGCTTTTAGTCAATCACTGTGTCTATCATTCGGCCTATCATTCGGTCCATAACCCGGTCGATCAATTGGTCAGTACGTTAGTCACTAAAAAAGCTGTGCTAGACGCGCAATGGCGGTTACTCCGAATTGAGTTGTCGGAGCACGATGTTGCATCGGGTGAAAATCTAATATTTGATGGGTACAGTCGTTTCTGAAGTAAAGAAGCGGTGCTTGGTGTTTACTGGACCGCAGAAAAGGTTGACGAGAGATCGGTGAGAATCCAAATGACGGACGATATCGAACTCGAGGGGTTTGAGGCGCCGTTATCATTTACACCCGATAGCGAATTTAAATATGAATTGCTTTCCCTATGTCAGTGGAAAGAAGTCGTACGACAAATTTCGGGATGAAAATTCAGGGCAGTTGTCGTTGTTTGATGGAGTAGAAGATGAGTAAGACAAGTAGATCGAAAACAGCCCTGAGAATTCAGGATCGACTCATAGATGAATTGATTGGTGTTTGTCGTGGTGTGATTGCAGATGGCATCATCGACGAATCCGAGGCCATTTTTCTTGGCCAGTGGATAGAAAAAAACAGGCAAGTCGCAGACCGCTGGCCTGCCAATATCGTCTATGCCCGTGTCACTGAAATGTTACGAGATGGGATTCTTTCGGCAAACGAAAAGGCTGAGCTACTGACAACGCTGAGGGACCTCACCGGCGAATCATCTCCCTTGCAGGAACCGAACCATTCAACCCTGCTGCCTTTGACTAAACCCGAGCCCACTATCGAGTTCGTAGGAAAGACATTTTGCCTAACGGGCAAGTTTGTCTTTGGTAGTACCGTTGATTGCGAAGATACGATTTCAGAAATTGGCGGTAGTCTAGTGAATCAGCCAACGCTAAATACAGACTATCTGGTCATTGGAGAGTTCTGCAGTCCAGACTGGATTCACACCACATTCGGCCGATCTATTGAGCGAGCAATAGAACTTGAGTCGCAGGGAAATGACATCAAAATTATTTCTGAGCGTCAATGGGTAAATGCGATGGCTGCGGCATAGGTTTTTGTGTCACTTCAGCATATAATGTCTGCTCCACCTTGGTCCTCTCGCAATAGATATTTGTGAACTCCGCCAGGCCCGGAAGGGAGCAACGGTAACGATGAATTTATGTGCCGGGATGTGGCTAAGGTGGTCTTTTCAATACTCACTCGAATCTCGGTGTGAGATCAATCCTCTGTAGTCGTTAGTGTGGAGTCCTCAATTCGGAGTCCTCAATTCGGAGTCTCTAATTTGGAGTCTCTAGTTTCGCAATGGCCCCGGTATTAACGGACTTTTAGATCGGTTTTGTCCCTAAATTTCCTGCACAAAGAATAGATCACCTGCTATCTCCGGGCTGTTTCGCAGCCATCAATCTATTGCGAAGCGCTTCAGGGTTGTAGGACTGTCGGTATTTTTTACACTTTCTCGTCATCGGCGATCTTTGAAATACACGTACCAAAATGAAGAAACTCTAACCGTCTGATTTAATTAATTATTATTATTATGTTACGCGCATTAATTTTCGTGGTTGGCGCGATTTA
>JBLIIB010000332.1:0-4346 GCA_047634795.1 Candidatus Azotimanducaceae bacterium
AACGGTCTGATATTGCGACCAAGACCAAGGACAGACAACCAAGCCTCAATACAATTGGTGGTAGATAGCACTGGCCTGAAGATCTTCGGCGAGGGCGCATGGCTTGAGGAGAAGGCCTAACTGGCCCGAAGCTGCATATTTGGGCATAGTTTGGAACAAGGCATGAACATATATTGTGATTGACGGTTGATATTTACCGTCGAAGACTGCTCCCTTTTGGGAGGGTTGGATGTCAGATCGGGCATTTTTAGAAATCTGGAGCCTATCGTTTTCTGATTTTGAATTTTTGGAGACCTACCATCAGGGATCTCGGGTTTGGATCGGCGTGCAACTTCTCTATTTTCGAGATCATGGACACTTCGCGGGAGAATTGAACGACATACCCGACGATGCACGTAATTATGTCGGGGATCAGCTTGGGCTCGATGGTGCGATGCCCTACAATGTCTCAAAGGATACGGTTCGGCGCCACCAGCTGGAAATCTTGCGCCACCTCGGATTTCACCGGGCCACGCAGAGCGACCGTCAGAACTTGCGCGATTGGCTCAAAAGCACTCTTGGTGGGCGTGAGGCAAGTTTTGAAGACTGGGTTATTGAAGGCTATCGCTGGTCACGACGGCATTCGGTTTTTATCCCTTCTGACAAGATTATGGAGCGGATTGTACGCTCTGCCCGAAAAGCGTTTCGCGACGCGCTTTTCCAACAGATCTCCGAGCGTTTGTCATCTGGGACCGTCTCTGCGCTCAATGACTGTCTTTCTGACCCACTTCTCCCAACCGGCTTCCAGCGCATGAAAGACGATATAGGTGCTGCAACCCTGGAAAACGTTCTCCTGGCATCGACAAAGCTGGCGTTTCTACAACGACTGGATTTGCCCTTCGAATTGCTTGCGCACATTGACCGGAGATGGATCTCACGGATAGGGCGGCAAGTTGAAGGAGAGACAGCGTCGGAGATGCGTCGCCATCAGCAATCTCATCGCTTTGCCCTCTTGGCTATTTATCTCATGCAACGGCGTGCCCAACTCATCGACGGACTAATTGATCTTCTGCTTGAGGTTATCCATCGGATGAGCACCCGGTCACGGCGCAAGGTTGTTCAGAAGATTGCAGCGGATATAGGGGCAGTTCATGGCAAGGAGCGCCTGTTGGTAGATATTGCCTTGGCAGCTATCAGCGAACCCAAAGGTGTTGTTGAAGATGTAATCTATCCGGTTGTCGGTGTCGCCAAATTGCAAGCGGTGGTCAATGAGTATGAAGCCAAGGGAAGTTTGGATCAGCGGATCCAAAAGGTGATGCGCGGATCGTATGCCAGTCACTACCGGCGCATGTTACCGCCGCTTCTTTCAGTGCTGGAATTTCGATCAAACAATAGGTCATGGCAACCAATGCTGGAGGCCTTACGGCTGATAGTGCGCTGGAATAATGATGGGCGTCGGTTTATGCCCGCTGAGCGCGCGCCCAAGGGAACCATTCCGGGAAAATGGCGGGAAACAGTTGTCGACGACCATGGCCGTCTGAATGTGATCTCCTATGAGGTTTGTGTTTTGGCCCAACTTCGGGAGCGCATTCGGGCTAAAGAGATATGGATCGTCGGGGCTGATAAATACCGCGACCCGGACGACGACTTGCCACAGGATTTTGAAGAGCGTCGCAGCGCTTATTTTAGAGGCCTTGGCCTGCCTCAAGATGCGCAGGAGTTCATTGCGGGCGTCCGGAAACAACTCGAAGACGAACTACACCTTTTGAATGCGACAATCTCTGAAAATGCCGGTGTAAGGCTGAACTGGCGCGGCGATAACCGGATCAGAGTTACACCATTCGCGCCAGCGCCGGAGCCGCAAGGTCTTGTCGCCCTCAAATCGGAAGTTTCCCGAACCTGGCCAATGACCGGGCTGTTGGATGTCTTGAAAGAAACCGCTCTTGAAACAAAATTTCTGGAGCAATTCCAAACCTCGGCCAGCAGAGAGGTCCTTCCACGGGAAACGCGAGATGGCCGACTTCTGCTTTGCCTTTATGGCCTTGGAACCAATGCTGGCCTCAAACGGGTCGCATCAGCCACGTCTGGGGTCAGCTATGATGAGCTTTTGCACATTCGACGCCGGTATATCGACCCACCTTCATTGAAGGCGGCCTGTGCCCGGGTTGCGAACGCTACTTTGGCCATCCGCAATCCGGAAGTCTGGGGGGACGCGGGCACAGCCTGCGCGTCGGACTCTACAAAATTTGGGGCTTGGGATCGTAATCTCATGACTGAATGGCATGCCCGTTATGGTGGTCGCGGTGTCATGATCTATTGGCATGTGGAACGCCAGACAACCTGCATCTATTCTCAACTCAAACGTTGTTCCTCTTCAGAGGTGGCCGCCATGATCGAGGGCGTCCTGCGACACTGCACCGATATGGAAATCCAGCGACATTATGTGGACAGCCATGGTCAGAGCGTCGTGGGCTTTGCCTTCTGTCATCTTTTAGGTTTTGAACTAGCGCCGCGTTTGAAAGCCATTGCACGGCAGAAGTTGGCGTTGCCAAACGCCGGGATGCGGGCCCAACTTCCGAACCTGCTACCTATCTTGTCGGGTGTTATCGATTGGGAAGAAATCGAACGGCAATATGACGAGATGGTAAAATACGCGGCCGCCATGCAGACCGGGACGGCTGATCCGGAAGCGATCCTGCGACGCTTCGCCCGCACCGATGTGATGCATCCAACATACAAAGCGCTGGCAGAACTGGGTCGGGCCATCAAAACGATATTCTTATGCCGTTACCTGCGTTCGGAGGCTTTCCGGCGAGAAATCAATGAGGGGCTGAATGTTGTTGAAAACTGGAATAGCGCCAACGGGTTTGTCTTCTTTGGTAAGGGCGGAGAAATCGCAACCAACCGTATCACTGATCAAGAGACCTCGGCCCACGCGTTGCATTTGCTGCAATCGTCTCTGGTCTATGTCAATACGCGTATGGTGCAGTCGATCTTGCGACAACCGCGCCTGCAAAACAGCCTCTCCAAAGAAGATCATCGGGGGCTGACGCCGCTCATCTATTCTCACATCAACCCCTATGGCCGGTTCGAGGTCGATCTGAACAAACGTATCGACTTTGATCGGGCAGTCGCTTGAGCAGTGTCACTATGGGTATACCCGATCTGACGTATCGGATGAACACATGAAGCAGGTAGAATTCTGTTCACTTTGGGTTGCTTTCGGGTTAATGAACATCAAACGCAATAGGCACACCCAAAATGAACACATCCAGCGCAAAAATCGGCTACGCCCGCACCTCAACCACAGATCAGAACCTTGATACTCAGATCACGGCGCTGAAGGCGGCTGGATGCGGCATGGTCAGGACCGAGCAAAAGAGCGGTACCAGCCTTGAGGGGCGGCCTGAGCTTAAAACAATCCTCGACTTCATTCATCCAGGCGAAACCTTGGTCGTGACCCGCATCGACCGGCTGGCCCGATCTCTAAGCGACCTTCAGGTCATCGTTGCGGCGCTGAAGGGCAAGGGCGCGCATCTTGCCGCGACCGAACAACCGGTGGACACCTCAAACGCCACGGGCAAGGCCTTCTTCGACATGCTTGGGGTCTTTGCCGAGTTTGAGACAAACCTACGGCGGGAACGGCAGGCAGAGGGGATTGCCGCAGCCAAGCAGCGTGGCGTCTACCGCGGGCGGACCGCAAAGATTGATATGGCTGCTCTCCAAGTCAAACTTGCAGAAGGCCTCTCTCCCACAGAAATAGCACGTGACATGGGCGTGTCGCGTGGCACTGTCTACAAAGCAAAGGCCTTGATGTGAAAAAGAACAAGAGGCAGGCAGGGCAAACAGTTGCCCGGCAACCGATCCCAGAAAGTACGAGCAAGGCAAAGGTGCCACCTCCTCGAAATCTGACCCCGCCGCTGTGCGATCGTCTCCGCCGCGATCTGTTGAAAGCATGTCAAGGCGTGGTAGAAAGTCACGGCCTGACCGTCGAGGGCGGTGAACTGAGTGACATCGATCTGCGCCACGGCTTTAACATTAGTTTCCGCGTTGGCATTCCAATGGAGGACGGCGCTATCTATTCGCCGGAGAAAGCAATGTTCGAAGTGCTCGCACTTCCGTTTGGGCTCGAGCCATCTGACTATGGGCGGACCTTCAAAGCACGCGGTGAAATGTTCAGGATTGTGGCCATAAATCCTAACAGGCCAAAGTATCCTATCAGTGTCGAGCGCGTGTCAGACGCGCGGGGGTTCAAGTTTCCGGCCGAAGATGTGGTACTGTACATAAGGAATGCAGAGGGGCACGTCGGTCCATAAATGTTCCACCAAAAGCCCAAATATGCAGCTTCGGGCCAGCTAGGCCAAGCA
>JBLIIB010000333.1:0-4341 GCA_047634795.1 Candidatus Azotimanducaceae bacterium
TCACAAACTGGTCCGGTTCTAACGATATTCAACAAGCCGGAAACATCCCTTTTGCACCGTTTGCGAATAACGCCAGCTTCTTTGAAAAATATAATCAAATGATGTTGGTGATCAACGGGGTGGATGCCCAAACCAACGCTCACAGTACCGGGGTGATTATTAACTGGAGCGGTCGAAATTCGGTCGGATATCCTACGTTGACTGCCGTGTTCGCTGCGAAGAATGCTCCGAGCCAACCTTTGTCTAATATAAATTTTGGTGGGTTTGGGCAAACCGGAAACTTGATCCGTTTTACCCGTCTAGAAGATGTTGAAACTTTGCGCAACTTGCTTAACCCTAAGTCAGCGAATAATGGCGACGCGACTTACAAGAGAACTGAAGAAGTCACTATTATAGAACGCGCTCAACAGTCGCGGCTGCGGCGTTTGCTTGATGATCCTACTTTGATGCCGCGGCAGTTTCAAAACCTGGAGGCTTACCAATCGGCAGTCACTAATAAAGGATCACTTTCTGAGTTTGCAGCGTTCGTGCCTCCCGATGGCGAAATCCTTGCGCCTGCCAATGTTAATGGCAACACTACCAGCACGTTGGGGCAACAGGTGCAGTTAACGGCTGCTGCGTTTTACGCCGGTCTTGCCAGTGCGGTAGATCTCTACACATCAGGCTACGACACCCATACCAACCACGACCAGAATCATGAGCCATTGTTTAGTCATTTGAACGAATCCATTGATTTGTTGTGGACGCTGGCAGAACAAAAAGGATTTGCGGACCGAATGACGGTTGTTATCGCATCGGACTTCGGTAGGACGCCCTGGTACAACGCTGACAACGGTAAAGATCATTGGGCCATAGGTTCCGTCATTGTGATGGAAAAAAATGCGGGTTGGACTAACCGTGTAGTGGGTGAAACGGATGCTCTTCAAAATGCTTATAAGCTCAAGCCGGATACCCTCGTAACGGATGATAGTGATGGGATTACGATATTACCTAAACACGTGCACAAGGCATTAAGGTCTCATTTAGGGTTGGCGAATACGAGTGTCGATGCTGATTTTAAGTTTGGTGGCGCTGAGGATTTTTCTTTTTTCAGTTAGCCGGAATAATTCTGTTTGTCCGGGACTTTTTGTTCGTGTGTGAGGCTTCAAATCGCCAATAGGTTACTGATTGCTTTTCTGCGAAGTAGCGGAGTTTGGTGAGAAACATCCGAGGCATTTGACTAATCTTCATAGGTTCTTGTCTCATCAGAGACAGGTGCGCTGAGTATTCCTGTGATCGCATCAACCAAGTGGCTCAGGAAGCGCTCAGATTCAATGCCGCGAAATGCATTTTTCTGTCTTGCGTGGTGTCCCATGGCAATCGCTGTCGTCCGAACGGCAATATCCATTCGCATCCTATAGGTTGCTTCGTTCAGATGGGGTAGAGCAGATCTCAATAGTTTTCCGGTGCGCTTGCCACTTTCTCCTCCACCACCGTGATTGTAGACGCGGGTTAACGCTGAATTTTCAGTGAGTGCAAGTTCGTGACTAAAACTCGTCACAAAACGGCGATACTTAGGGTCAGACTTCGCCAGCAGATAGGAAGGTGACACCATCAGCTTACAGAGCTCTCTTAATGTAGGGTCAAGTTCGTTTTTATCCAGTTCGGCCAACAGTTCGGCCAACAGTTCAGCGCGCTTCTGACGAGTTTGTAACGTTCTTGTTGCGTGAATGGCATCCATCAAGCCCTTTAGGTTTTTAAAATGATACTGCAGAGCGGATTCATTTTTCTGGCCAGCCTCTTCAACAATCGACTTGATAGAGACGTTTTGTATTCCCTTTCTGGCGATCAGTTTTTCTGCCGCTTCTCTTAGTGCCTGCTGGGTGGCAAGACTTCGGGCGCTTTGTTTTTTAACCCTAGGGTTCACGAGTCACACTTAACTACTATTAGTTCGACCACAGTATTGTCTCATAGTCTGAGTCGGGTTTTTGGTTGGTCGTGTAGTCGACGGCAATGGGAGATTCTACTAGCGCTGGCCAAAGTGGATCAGCCATTTCATTGTCAATGGCGACAAGCACAGCTTTCAATTCATTCAACTTGTCTGGCCGCGACTCGCTTAAATTCGTTTGCTCTGTGGGGTCTTCTTTCAGATTGTACAACCAGGTATTTCCATTTTGTTCCTGGAGCTGAAGTTTCCAGCGATCCTGCTGTACGACTTTGTAGCCGCCGCTTCGCCAGAATAATGGTCGATTGATCGGCGGTTGAGATTCCGCTAGGGCATAGTCGAGGATGTTCACGCCATCGATGATTCGATCTGCGGGCGGCTCTATGCCTGCGGCGGCAAGCGCCGTGGTAAAGATATCAATGTGCGCGACGGCGGAGTCGTATTGGCTCCCTGGGGGGATTTTTTCGGGCCAGCGGATGAAGTAAGGCGTATGTATGCCGCCTTCAAAAAACGTAATCTTCCAGCCTCGGTATGGCTTATTCAGGTCAGGCAATCCGACATAGCCCGCGCCGCCGTTGTCACTGGTAAAGATGACGATGGTGTTTTCATCAATACCATTATCTTCAAGCGACTGAAGAACCTGTCCGATCCCACGATCCAGCCCGCGTAACATACCGGCATAGGTGCGCTCAGTGTGATCGGGGATGTGATTTAGCGCGTCGTAATCCTGCTTCTCTGCTTGTAATGGGGTATGTGGCGCGTTGTAGGCTAGGTACATGAAAAATGGGCGATGCTTGTTTGCCTCGATCGCGCGAACAGCTTCACGACTAAAATAATCCGTCATGTGTGAATCGGGATGAAAGCGTTCGCCTTCGTTGTATTGGACGGCGTATTTCAGGTTGGCCCAAAGAAACTTGTCAATCGGGTCAAAAGATTGTTTCGAGTTAACGACATTCTTGTCGTTCGGGTCCATGAACATTGCTCCTCCAGGCAGGAAGCCCAGAAATTCGTCGAAGCCTTGTCCATTAGGACGGTTTTTTTCGCCTTCGCCCAGATGCCATTTGCCTATCGCTATCGAATGGTAGCTTTTATTTTTCAATACTTCAGGGAGCGTCAATTCTTCTGAAGGGAGACCGAGCGCTTCATTGGGTGGATAGTTCTCTGCGTTTTCTTCGAGATAACCGTCTCCAGCAATCAATTCGGCAAACTGAGGTCTGGCGGGTGTAAACTCGAACCCGGATCGTGTGGCGAACCTCCCAGTAAGCAATGCGGCTCTTGATGGTGCGCAGGTACCATTGCCCGCGTATCCATTGGTGAAGTGGATGCCTTCTGATGCAATCGCATCGATACTGGGCGTGGGTACGCTGCCGCCCGCTATACCGCCGCCATAGAAGGTGATGTCATTGAAACCCAGATCATCTGCGACGATCAGAACAATGTTTGGGGGGCGTTCGGTCGCTATTGGTTTATCCGGGCCTGCATCCCAGTTAACGCTTTGAGTGTTTCCGACCGGCCGTAAGAAACCAGAAACGATGCCGGGCAGGTAATACCAGTATTGAGAAAAGGCCCAGGCACCTGCGGCGATCATTAGAGCAATGGTGAGAAGTATCTTTTTCATGAGGTTTCTCTGTGTGTTCTTGCGTAAACACTTTTTGCGTAAATATCGTGTGGAATAGATTTGTCACAACTTTGTAATAGAGATGGGATAGCGGTCTGTTTGTTTTGATCTAACTGCGGAATAACTCAACTCGGCGGCCCCTGGGTTTTGGTGTTTTGTGTTCGACAGGTAGCTGGCAGAGTCGGTCCATCCGCGTCACGCTGCCGTCAACATATTCCCAGACCAACTGGGCGCCATCGAGGTACCGTTTCACGACCCGCGGGCCCCAGCCCAATAGGTGAAAATCCAGAACCCGATTGTTCCAGGTCATACTTGCGGAAGTGCGCGGGCAATATTCGATGTCATTCAAAGTGAAGAAAACGCTGCCTTTGGTGTCATTGGAATTAAGGCCCGCAGTGCTGTTTGGGCCACCATCGTGAATAATGCCGCTGGTTGTTACCACGGTACGGGCGCCGCATTGTTCAATGCGTTCCACGTGTCCGACTCTGCCTGTTACCCCGATCCACAAGCCGCGGATATCTGCAGCGTTAGCTGGCAGTGGCTCCGTACACTCGCGTAAAACGGGTAGTGGGAAATGTGTGTAGCTGCAGCCCGGCGTGTTGCTCTTGGGAATGTCGCTCGCCGTCTTTCCCATTCCGTGTAAAACCGGTAAGTCACAGTAATTGAGTGTGCTGCCGTCTCCGCTAAGCGTTTCAGGATCGATAGTTAATGGAGGGCGAGGAGAAAAATAAATAAAGCCAAGCGCTAATATGACGATAAGGGCGATCAAAATGAAGCTGCTGATGATGTACTTGAGTTT
>JBLIIB010000334.1:0-4304 GCA_047634795.1 Candidatus Azotimanducaceae bacterium
GCTCCAATTACGCCACGAATCCTAACTATCTGTTTCGCGGGATTAGATCCAGCCGATAGGAGTACCAGGCCATCACTTGCGGCAGGTTTCGGTCGGTAGCAGATTGAATCGTTGATATTCGTGCAGTGCTAACGGCCAGAAGCAGTTGTTCTGTCACCAGGTGAGATGGCTTAGCCTTCCAGAGACTCTTCGTGTGCATTCATCCACCCGCCTAAGATTTTGGCAGTACCCTCATCGAAAACATCCTCCAGATGGCTGATCACACCGTCAGTATATGTGGCGTGCTCGACGCCTGTGACAGTAAGGTTAGGGACATCTGCTTTGCTGAGTGTGAGCTTCCAGGCCAGCGATACCGTGTCGCCATCTACACTTGGAGGTGCAGCACTCAACACGCGGGAGTCAAACAGGCGATCCAGCCCGTCGATGCCCTCGCGCAGTTGCGTAAGAACCTTTTCGCGGCCAACTGCCTCGGTGCCATCGCCAGGGGCATATATCGCATCGGTGGTGAAGTATTGTTCCAATCGCTGCCAGTTGTCGTCTGCATAGGTTTCTTCAAAGGCGGCGGCGTAGGCTTGAAATTGTTCAAGTTGATTCATGCGTTGTTCCCCGATTGTAGAGTTGTTTTCTCACTTTGGCTTGTTATCTGCCTAAGAGCAAGGAATGCTGAGCGCACAGAGTCGTTAGCAGATAAGCCCGAACCCAAGCCAACGGCGTGAAGAGAAAACAGTCGCTGATTCATTTACCTCAAATTTTGAAAACCTGCATCGCGTCTCAAAAATCTCACCTCGAGCGGCCACTATGGAGGCTTGGCGGATATTGTAATCACAAATCGGTGGGTGACCAGAGGCTTATGGCCCTTTCAGGACAGGGCCCTAATCCAAAGGCTTTGCTGCTTTGAGTTGCTCGCCTGGTAGTGTCCTAATTGGTGAGTATCGCTGAAGTGCTCCCCATGTCCAATTCCAAGTGAGAATCAATTGCATTCCCGCCTCTAGCAGAATCTGCTTGAGTCGGTTTATAGTGAAGGTTCAGCAAGTGAGAGGTTGGTAATGATGAATACAGTTGACGAAATTCTGGAATTCAAAGGACGCGAGGTCTGGACGATTGTTGCTTCTCAGTCGGTACTTGAAGCAACAGCTCTGATGGAAACAAAGGCGGCCGGCACGTTGGCCGTATCACCAGACGGTTCAGAACTGGTGGGTATTATCTCTGAGCGTGATTGCGCCAGGGCGGTGATCCTTAGAAACATGCCAGCAGGCGAAACGGCTGTATCGGAAGTCATGACGAAAAATGTTATCTCGGTGAGCCCAGATGACAATGTGGAACGCTGTGTGGCGCTTATGACCGAATATAAGATACGTCACCTCCCAGTGGTGTCCGGCGCAAAACTGGTCGGTATGATTTCAGGCAGCGACCTGATGAAGTTTGTCGTCAAGGTCCAGTCCGAGGAAATTGAGACGCTCGAGAATTACATTCAGGACGATGAAGGTGGTGAGGGCTAGCGGCCAGAACCCGACATAAACGAGGGCCTTCGCGGTGGGCGCAAAGACAATAATTCACTTTTTCGGTGTGCCGGTTAAGCAGTTGCTAGAGAGGATTAACGCGAGAAACCAACTAGAATCTGACGACGTGACGTATATCCCCAACGCTATGATGAAAGGATACCTACCTGAATTCCAAGCGCCCGACGCCGATCAACTTGCTAGATACAGCGATTAGCAATTTGGAGATAGACTGTGCGAAACCTTCTGGTTGTGATCGGTATCTTCGCCGGCACACTACTTTATCTCAATTCGAATCAAGGCGACTATTCCATATTGCCTCAGGCATCATCAACCTCGGTGGATCGGGAACAGTTTTTCGAAATCGCTGATCTATATGAGAGCAGAACTACCTTCGCACAAATGAGCGAGGCTGACGCTTATACAATCGTCGAGGTCTATGCGGATAACTGCGGCAGATGTAAGGTGCTTGAAGCCAGTTTTCCATCGTTGCTAAGAAAACGTGATGATATCGTGATTAAGCGCGTCAAAACTCTTTCGGGATCAATCAGCTTTGATACGGAGGTGGCAGCAAATAAATCCCTAAGCGCCAACCCATCCAGAGTGAAAGCCGTATGGCACCCTGTAAGGAATCATGATTCGTGCGACTGGGTCAGCATCGAAATTTTTCGCATCAATGATGACGCATTCACTCTGATTGACATTTTCGTCCTGAATAAAGCAAATGACATAACCGTCGTCTTCATCTGACGAGCCGGCTTTTGGCGCGAATACTGCCTCGCCAACAAATCGTCCTGCACCGAAATTGTGATGTTGCGTTTCACCGGTTTCTCGGTCGAATTTCATGATCGCCTTGAAGGTGATGTCGCGGCTTTGATCAAATTCCGCAGAGTAGGTATAGCGCGTTTTCGTCCCTGAATAATTTTCATTGATGCGTGAAAAATCTGAATAGTATTCATGTAGAGGCCCTTCAGTAATGTCACCTGTTTTCACATTGATGCGCCATTCATACAGTTGCCCCAGCAAGTCAGTGGGATCATCCGTATCAACTTCTGCTGCGCCAATGATGTCTGAAGATTTCGAACGACAGGCTTGAAGTACCAGGACATCACCCTCTTCCCAGGCATTTGCTGTGTGGATCACGACACCTACATCGACGGTAAACCACTTAACATCTTCGTCAGACCCATGGCGCGGCATAATGCCAATGCGAGAGCCGTGCTCAGCTTCAAATGCAAGCGGCGACTTGCCTTCCATAGCGGCTTCAATGTCAAAAGTCAGTGGAAAATCGAGGAAGATTGAATAATTTCTGGAGCAGGCAAAATCGTGCATCATCACGCCCTTGGGAATCGTGATTGGCGTGGAGTGAACCAGAGCGCCTTCCTTGTTAATGACCGAATAAGTCACAAAAGGCGGGAATGGGCCGTAACCAAAAGTCATCATTTCCCCGGTGGTGGGGTCAACCTTTGGATGAGCCGTAAAAGCGTGGGTGAGCTTGCCGTCAAAATTTGTCGTACCAACGGTATCTAGATCCGGCAGACTCAGTATATGAGGGTCGGAGCCTTCGTGCAGAGCGTACAGCGTCCCATTGTGATTAACGAAAGCCGTGTTGCCTGGGTTCTTACCCGCTGGCGCACCTTCAGGCATTACAGCAGGGCCGCCATCCATCATGCCGTTGAGCCCTCTCCAGAGCCAACGGTCTTCTTTACGCTCCCACTCAAGCCCTTCTGTCTCAACAAAACGATTGCGATAGGTGACTGCGCCATCCTTGAATTGCACCGAGTGCACCATGCCGTCGCCGTCAAACCAATGGTATTTTTCAACATTTGAAACATAGACTGGGTTTGGACCTACGCGCAGATAGTGACCTTTAAGGTCAGCCGGGATTTCACCAATGACCTGCAGATCTGTCGCGATGTGTTCGTCCTTTACGGGTCCATAATTGCCTTCAAGAAAGTAGTTACCTTCGAAGGTGACTTCGGGTGCAGGGTTTTTCTCTTGTTGAACTGACATATTGTCTCCGCCCTATTGCTCTAAATTGATTGCTGTCTGCGCACGACCGAGCCGTGCGATATGGTCAATGAACTAAGCTCGGCGCTGCTGTTGGTGATCTGACAGCACCTGGATCAGCTGCTGGAGCTGAAACCGTCTATGGGTCTGATCTTATCCCACAGGTGACAATCCAACGGCGTTATTTTTCTCGATAAAACAAGAATCCGTTCCGTGAGGCCTAAAAACACCTCAGAAACCAGCCAGAACACACTACGTGTTATAGAGTAAATGTCCTGCAACACTCATGGCAACAAAAAACAGCCCCACGTTGGGGGTAATCCACCCCATGTGCTTATCGCCGGTGCGACAGGTTATTTGATGACGGCTCGCATCCTTCACTGCATTGCACAGCTCAAGCAGCGTTGTTCTGGACTAAGAGCGCGAACCTATACTCCTGTTTTTCTGGCTTCACCTTGAGGTTCAAGGGGTTTAGATCCATATGGATTAACATGGTGGCATTATCGTCAAAGTACTCTTCGGTATTGCGCAAAAAAGGCATGACTTGATCGATCAGATTGTCAGGAAGACCAACTCGTTAGGCAGGTTTTTAAGTGACTCTATTTCAGCATTGCCTTGTCGCGCCCAGTTAGGTGGTACCAGTTTGATTACGAGTTTATTTGGCTTGAAGAGTGCGTTTCCTCCGTGCCTAATTCTTTCCCAGCCAGGGATGGGTAGTTTGTGTCGCTTCGAGGTGTGTTTGAGTGCCGCCTGCCAAAACTCATTGTCGGCTCAGTCAATGAGTTCACAAACAGC
>JBLIIB010000335.1:0-4297 GCA_047634795.1 Candidatus Azotimanducaceae bacterium
ATGAACAAAATGATGAGCGCCATCGTAAGATTGACTACGGTGAGTGGGTAGAAATTGAACTTTTCAAAGAATAGTTCTCAAAGAATAGTTCTCAAAGAATAGTTCTCAAAGGATAGTTGGCAATGAGCGATAACGAAACAGAGCAAGGTTCAAAAGAAGATAAACAGACCCACAAAGATGAGATGCAGAAAGTTCAGGCAGCCCAGCGTAAGAAGCGTCTGGAAAGCAAGAAGGCTGATCGTGGTCTGGTGCTGGTGCATACGGGTAACGGCAAAGGGAAATCCAGTTCAGCGTTCGGTGTCATTATCAGGGCGCTTGGCTGGGGCCACAAAGTGGGCGTGGTTCAGTATGTTAAAGGCACCTGGAAGACGGGTGAAAAAAACTTCTTTAACAACCACCCTGTAGATTGGCACACCATGGGGGAAGGGTTTACCTGGGACACTCAGGATAAAGAACGGGATATTGCCGCGGCAAAAGCGGCGTTTGAGCAATCCGCTTTGATGATGAAAAGCGGTGAGTATGACCTAATCCTTTTGGATGAAATTAACATCGTGCTGCGCTACGACTATCTTGATGTGCAAACAGTGATCGAAGCCGTAGAGGCGCGGCATGAGCGCACCAGCGTGATTCTCACCGGCCGGGATGCGAAAGATGAGCTCATTGAGGTTGCTGATCTTGTGACCGAAATGAAAGAGATCAAACACCCGTACCAGGCGGGTATTAGAGCGAAACAGGGCATCGATTTTTAGTCTGGCTTAACGCTTCTTATCAGTCTTGGGTTGCATCGGTTGCTAGACTCCCAGATAATCGCGCCCGATGGTGCCTGAAAGGGCGAAAAGGGAACCCGGTGTAGTCGTGACAAAAGTGTCACTCTTACACGAATCCGGGGCTGTACCCGCAACTGTAAACGACGAGCTACTCGCATAAACCACTGAAACAGCTTTACCGCATTGAGCGGCTAAAGCCTTCGGGAAGGGGCGAGCCGGTGATGACCCGTGAGCCAGAAGACCTGCCATCTCGTCGCTCGTCCGAAACCGGGATCAGTTTTTGGGACAGGAGTTGCTTTCCTTTGCAGCGGCATTGTCGCCCACGTCGCATTTTATATGGGCATTTGTCGTTATACGCCTGCCCGCGGCGTGGGGTGAGCTGATTTTGGAGAGCTTCATGTTCAAGGTATTCCCCCGCCCGTATTTCGTGGCACATTCATATTCAATCCCTAAAGCTTCAACCCTGGTTGGCCTGTTATTGGCAGTGTCTGTTAGTGCGCTCGCGGCTGATTCAGCCGATGACATTGATGAGGTTGTCGTGCAGGCTTTTCGCTTACCCGCAACACAATCTGAAACCGGCGCCAGCGTCTGGGTGGTTGATGAAGCGATGATCAAATCCCGAGGCTACATGCACATGACGGACGTGCTCACCAGCGTACCGGGTCTCACGATTAATCAGAATGGCCCATTTGGTGGGCAGGCAAGCGCCCGCATCCGTGGCGCCAGCAGTGACCAAACATTGGTGTTGGTCGATGGCATTGTGGTTAACGATGTTAGTACGCCGGGCGGCGGTTTCAACTACGGCAGCTTTGACGTCAGTGACGTCGCGCGCGTCGAGGTGTTGAAAGGTCCGCAGTCGACTCTTTGGGGCTCGGATGCGATTGGCGGTGTCATTAACATCGTGTCGAAAACACCTGACAAGGGATTAAACGGCGATGTCGGTGTGGTTGCAGGCAGTTTTGGTACGCAGCAGTATCGTGTGGCGATCGAGGGCGGTAATGACACTGCGGATTTCAGATTGAGTTACAACGATATTTCAACCGATGGTATTTCAAAGGCCGACGCGGACGACGGCAACTCGGAAGAAGATGCGTTTGATTCCGAAACGTTGGCGTTTAAGGCCGGCGTTAATCTACCCGGTGATGCGCGGTTACAGTTTAGCTATCGTTCAACCGAGGCAGACACAGAATTTGACAGCTTTGGTGTGAACACGGGTACGCAGGACGGTGACGAATTGAGCCAAACCGAGCAGACTTCGGCGCAGGTGTCGCTGACCTTTCCGCTGTTCGATGATCGGCTCGAAAACACGTTGAAATACGCGGATAGCGATGTGGATCGGCAAAATTTCACCAACGGCTTAGCAGGGTTTTCTGCTGAGGGCGAGCGTAAGGTCTTCCAATATCAGGGTACCTACACGGTCAATGAGAATCATCAGGTTTCCCTAGGCTATGAAGAGGAAGATACCGATAACGGCACAATAGAGTTTTCGAACACGGGGATCTATGCGCTTTATCAATTTAGCCTGATTGAAGACCTGACAGTATCCATGGGTGTTCGCCAGGATGATAACAACGAGTACGGCACTGAAACCTTGGGTCGTGTGAGTGCGTCCTGGTCGCTTACTGACTACGTTGATGTGAGGGCGAGCTGGGGTGAAGGCTTTAAGGCGCCGACCATCTTTCAGACGACCTTTTTCTGTTGTGGTGCGACCGGTCCTAATACCGGGCTTCAAGCAGAAGAAAGTGATGCCTTTGATGTGGGCGTCGACTGGCGGTTTCCCAACGGTGATGGCTCACTTTCAGTCACGCTGTTTGATCAAGATACAACGAACCTCATAGATTTCTCGTTTGGTGTCGGTGGTTACGAGAACATCTCAGAAGTGGAATCTCGCGGCGTTGAGTTAGCATTTTCTTATCGGTTAACGGAAACATTGTCTGCAACCACCAATCTTGCCTACATCAATAGTGAAGATGGTGATGGCCAGGAATTGGCCCGTCTGCCGGAACTTACCGCTGATCTGGCGCTGATCTGGCGCCCAATCGCAGGTTTGAATTCTACTCTGGCGATTGTTTACAACGACGAGGAAGAAGATTCCCGCGGCACTGTGGATAGCTGGACGCGTCTTGATCTGTCTGCCAACTATGCCGTGAATGACAATGTCGAAGTCTTTGGCCGCTTGGAAAACCTGGGCGATAAGGACTACCAGCAAATCTTTGGTTACGGTACGCCGGAACGATCGGGATATGTTGGCGTGACTTACACCTTCTAGGCCAATCTGATGAAATCCGGCATGGTGTATTGGCTGTCTCTGACATTAGTCGGATGCTGTTTCCATGCCGGATGGGTGCTTGCAGAGGCGGGCGATTCACGTCGCATTGTGAGTCTGGACTACTGCGCAGATCAATTTGTACTCAAGCTGGTAGAGCCCGAACGGATCGCCGCAGTATCGCGGGATGCCACGCGGGATTTTTCATACATGCGGGATGCCGCGGAGGCACATCGAAAGATCAGGCCCAGTGCAGAACACGTGTTGGCATTGGCGCCGGATTTAATCGTACGCAGTTATGGCGGGGGACCCAACGCGGTTCAGTTTTATGAACGCCTTGATATCCGTGTCATCCAAATTGGCTACGCGAGCACCATCAACGAAGTGCGAGCTGAAATTTTACGCATTGCCGAACAGCTCGGCGAACCAGAAAAAGCGCGCGAGATTGTGGCCGATATGGACGCGCGTTTACAGCGTGTCAAAGCACGCGCGTCAGGCAAATCGCTTTTGTATGTAACCCCCGGGGGCGTTACGAGTGGGGCCGGTTCGCTGGTGCACGATATGATCAAAGCGGCGGGTCTGGTCAACTTTCAGACAGAACCCGGTTGGCGTTCCTTACCCCTTGAAAAGCTCGCCTTTGACCAGCCGGAATTATTGGCAACGGCGTTCTATGATACCGAAACCAATCACACCAACTACTGGTCAGCAGCGCGCCATCCTATGATTCGCAGTCAACTTTCCTCTACAAAATCGGTATCGCTTGATGGCGCGACCACCGCGTGTGGCGGCTGGTTTCTGGTCGATGCGGTTGAGCAGTTGTCAGAGGGCGCAGCGCAATGACGCCGTCGAAGCTTAACCTCTATCTTTTAGCGCTGAGTCTTGTCGTGATTACGATCAGTATCTTCGTTGGACCCACGAGCATTGGATTCTCAGCCTCACTCCAGGCATTGCTGGGCGGGGGTGTTGGCACGGATCAAATTATTATTCAGGACATCCGGTTGCCGCGGACGCTCGCGGCGTATGTGGTGGGCGCTATGCTCGGCTTGAGTGGCGCTGCCCTGCAAGGTTTATTGAGAAATCCATTGGCCGAGCCCGGGGTTTTAGGCGTTTCGGCGACATCATCTCTGTTTGCTACGGTGTCGATTTATTATGGCTTAAGCGCCTTGTCCGGTTTTATTTTGCCGCTTGCGGCGATATTGGGCGCCATGCTCGCTACCTTCTTTCTTGCGGTAGTCGCCATCAGGGTGTCTTCAGTGGTGGTCCT
>JBLIIB010000336.1:0-4254 GCA_047634795.1 Candidatus Azotimanducaceae bacterium
GTCTAAGATCACGACGCTGGGCCTGCCTACGTTCGAGCAAGGGCATAAGCGTTACGATTCGACGATCGCTAGCACGACGATCCTCATCGGACCGACTCTTGATCCCCTGCGCAGTCTCTAACGCTTCCAGCGACATGATCGAAGGGTTCTCTAAAATCGCTGCCAGACCTTTTAAAGGCGCCAGCTCGCTAGACTTCAGCTGTTTGATTAAATGCGCAACCTCTACCAGCAACTGCTCGTAGGATCGAGACGTCTCTGGTGTGTAGTTCGGGAAACAATTTGGCCCGAAGTTGTAGGTGCTATCGAATACCTGGCTGGGATCGACACTATTCAACAAATAGGCAGACAACCCTGCTGCCAACGTATCGATTAACAGACGATTACCTGAATGTTCTTGACTAACAATCCAGCTCAGCATGTAGTCGAGCGTGGCAAGTTTGATTTGTCGAGGTTGGCGAATGGCATCATAAAAACCACTTAGCTCAACATTGGTCAAGTCTTTTTGTAAGGGCCTCAGCGCACCGCAAAGGCGTCGATCACCAAAGCAGGCAATCGATGCGTGAACCGCCCCGCGGTTCAATGTTTGATTGTTTTGCAGCAACGAAGACAAATGCTCCATTGCCGTGAACTGGTCGCTCTCGGATACTCTGCAGAGTTCCAAATAGCTCACCACCGCAAGATCCAGAATCTCGGGATCCGATTCACTCATGACAACAGGCAGCAAACAAGCCGCGTCCAATTGTGCCGATCGGATTTCGTGAACAACACCCTTTAACAGTGATTCCCTTATCTGAATGCTCACCTCGTTGGTGGCCACCTGATAAAGCACTCTGAGCGTGTCGAGCAAGTGCACTTCACTTGCGGACTTGAGCCTGCTCAGATTGAAAGAATAAATCCTCAATATGTCTGGCAGATCATCACCGAATAAATTCATGATCGTTCCTTGATCTGATGATTCAACCCGTCCGTGATTTGGCTGAACTTGAATGCTCGTCATTTGATGTCCGTTTTTATTTTTCATTACAGCACTTTATGCCGACCTATTCGATTTTGTTGTGAACCACGTCACAAAAACACGATTCGTTTGTAAAGTTCCGTAACGCCTTGGAACTCACCTATTAGTACGCAAAAAACATACCGATTACCTTCATTTACTCACAAAAACCTTACATGACGCCTTGGCAGCGCATTTACTAACTATAAATCAGGGACTTAAGGCTCTCTCGGTCTTGAGAAAGTCCCTCTCAACAAAACCAGCGAACTGAAAAATATGGCGAACGTGTAAAAAATGTCGACGAATGAAGGGATAATATGCACTTAATTTCCCAAAGTCGCCAAATTCTTGTCGCTTTTCTTTCTCCCGTTACCCGCAATTTTTACGCAAACAACCCCGCAAAGTTAACTATACGCTCTAAAACAGCGTGTAAATGAAGGGCGCAATCACTGATCCTTGCGTCACAAACAACAATCCACCAAATAGCACCAGTACAAAGGTTATCGGCATCAGCCAATAATTCTTGTGCACCTTCATAAAATTCATCAGGTCCGCGATAAATTCCATCATCTAAAAAGGATCACTCATATCAGATTCAACCGAGACTTTTGTACGATAAGACTCGGCAAGGGGATCTAGCTTTCGGTCAATCTTGCTCGCGCCCAGTGTCCGCTTTAGCCAGCCGATAGGCGTTAGCAGGAGAAAGAAAACCAATCCGAGCACAATAGGTGTTGTCACCTGACCCATCAGCTCACCCAGGCGAAGCCAGAAAAACTGAACCTTATTCAGCTTGGTTGGCGATACTTCGGCCACTACCCATAGAGGAAGCGCTATGAGCCAGGGCCAGATGGGCCAGCTAAAATTCATCAGGTAAGGAAAAACCAAACCAAAAAAAATAACGATAAGCGCGGCGAGCGACCGACCAAAAGAGCGTAATTCGTACGCCGAGGAACCCGTCGCCGCCGGGTTTGAATTGGGTGAACCGGCAGAATTCATGACTCACCCACCCATTGATCCTCTTTCATTAAGAGACAGTCGCCCAGCACCAGAACATCCATCTGCGTCTTGTTGAAGCAATTCAGCGCATCGCCCGGCGTCTCGACGATCGGCTCATCTTTGACGTTAAACGATGTGTTGATCAGTACGCTGCTCCCCGTTTGTTCTTTGAATGCCTGCAGCAATGCAAATAGAAGCGGGTTCTGGTGTTCATTGACCGTCTGCACCCGAGCGCTGAAATCAACATGTGTGATTGCCGGCAAAGAAGACCGACGTTCTCTAACCCGATCTAATCCTGAGAGCTCGCGACCAGGTTGGTCAAACGGTTGATCAACTGACTGATCGATTGGTCGACAAAGGGGTTCATGACACAAGTCTCGCCCAACCTGCTCGACAAATGACATATAGGGACTTGGCAAATCGGACTCGAAATAGTCTGCCACATCTGCTTCCAATACTACCGGCGCAAACGGCCGAAATGACTCACGAAATTTGATACTGATATTAAGATGGTGCTGCATATCGTCCAAGCGCGGGTCAGCAAGGATGGACCGCGAACCTAGCGCCCTTGGCCCAAACTCTGAACGCCCCTGGAACCAGCCCACAATTTTACCCGCCCCAAGCAACCCCGCCACGCGCGGCATAAGAGTGTCTTGTGAAAGCTGCTCGTACTTTAACCCTTCACCGTCCAGTAGCGCCGTCACCTCGTTCGCGCCATATGCCGGCCCAAGTAATGACGCGGACATGCCGTCACCGAATCGCGATTCCTTTTCGTGACCCAAATATTGATGCCAGGCAGACAAAGCAGCGCCAATAGCGCCACCCGCATCTCCAGATGCCGGCTGAACCCATATATTGTCAAAGATACCGGCCCTGCGGAGATGGCCATTGGCCACGCAGTTCAACGCCACGCCGCCGGCCAGGCACAAATTGGCAGCGCCGGTCTCGCGCTTCAATGCCGACGCCAGCTTTAGCACGACTTCTTCTGTGACACGCTGGATAGAAGCAGCGAGGTTCATGTGTATGGATTGAATCGGCTCATCTTCGCCGCGCGCTTTGATACCAAACAATCCCTCCAGGGAGGAGTTGATCATGTGGATGCCTGTGCAATAGTCGAAGTAGTCGAGGTTCAATCGAAAGGACCCGTCCTGCTTGATGTCAATGAGGTGTTCTTTGATCAGATCAGCAAACACCGGTTCCCCGTAAGGCGCTAAACCCATCAACTTATATTCACCTTCGTTAACCTTAAAACCACAAAGCTCCGTAAACGATGAATAGAGCAGACCCAAAGAATGCGGGAAGTTAATCTGCCAAAGCGGCACTAAGGTTCCGCCGCCACCTAGCCACGCCGATGTTGTCGCCCATTCACCAACACCATCCATGCACAGCACCGCGGCTTCATCATACGGCCCGGCGAAATAAGCTGAAGCCGCATGGGATTGATGGTGTCCACTAAAAAGCAACTTGGGTGGCTCCGCCGTATTCAGAACTTCTCTGAGCGACTTCCTCAACAATTGTTTTTGGAACAATTTTTCGCGAACCCAGATCGGTATCGCACGACGGAACTGGGTAAAACCTCGCGGCGCGAACGCCATGTAGGTTTCCAGCAGACGCTCAAATTTCAGAAAGGGTTTCTCGTAAAAGACGACATAGTCGATATCGTCCGCAGACAGTCTCTGCATGCAAAACCGCAGTGCCTCCGATGGGAATTCGGCATCGTTTTTCTTTCGACTGAATCGCTCTTCCTGAGCGGCGCGCACAATACGACCGCCTTCAATCAACGCTACCGCGCTGTCATGGTAGTATGCCGAAATACCGAGTATCCGAGTCATATCAGGCTTAAGGAAAAATTTTTGCTGCGCAAGAGGCTATTGGCACTCATCACCATTGTTGTCAGTACAGCTTTCGCCTTGATCATCGGCGAATTGTTTCTGCTTGTCTACTCGTCTGGGCCGCCAATCACGGATCAAATGGACGAAGGGTTGATTCGATATCATCCTCGATACGGTTGGAACCTGACCCCCGGGTGGAAAGGTCAACACAATCACACCGACTACACCGTGCATTACCGTGTTGGCCCAACGGGGTTTCGGCATGACGATCGCCAGAATACTCGTCAGGGTGCTGCACAGAGCACCCCTCACAGCACTCCCCAGAGCAACCCACAAAGTACTTCGCGGCAGCTTTACCCAATTGTTAGCAAACATCTGATTGTCGGCGACAGCTTCACATTTGGTTTGGGGGCAAACGACAACGAAACGTTT
>JBLIIB010000337.1:0-4249 GCA_047634795.1 Candidatus Azotimanducaceae bacterium
TGTGTATACTTCGCGACGTGTTTTAAGGACTCCATTTGTCTTGATTGAGCAGATTTTTGATTTTATTAGTAATCACCTGATTTTGGTGAGTGTATTCGTGTTCCTTCTGGTCGCTTTCGTTATTAATGAGGGCAAACAGGGCGGGTCGGCGATCACTCCCAGCAATTTAGTTAATCTCGTCAACCGGGATGGTGCTGTGATTGTTGATATTCGCGAGGGTAAGGAATTCAGCGCGGGCCACATTGCAGGGGCAGTGCATATTCCCTATGGCAGTTTCGACTCACGATTGGGTGAACTTGATACCTACAAGGAAAAGCCTGTTGTGCTGGTTTGTAAGATGGGCCAACACGCGGGTGCGATTGGTAGAAAGTTGCGCGCCGCCGAATATCAGGATGTGCGCCGATTGTCAGGCGGCATGGCGGAATGGACCGCCAGTAATTTGCCGGTTGTTAAATAGCGCTGTTCGTTTTAGCGTACTGTTTTGTCCGCCCTTCATTTACAGATGACAGAATCCACGACAACAAAAGACGCCGGATAATGTTTGAAAAACTTAAAGCTTGGTTTGGTCTGACTGCGCGAGACCCTCACCGTCTCTCTGGAGAACCCATTGCCATGGAAACTCACGAACCTAATAGCCCTGATTCAAAGGCGGCTGATTCTAAAGCTCCTGATTCTCAAAATCCGGATTCAAAGAGCAAGCCGATTGTTATGTACACCACTCGTTTTTGCCCTTTTTGCGTGCGCGCACGAAGCTTGTTGGATAGCAAAGGCTGGGTCTTTGAAGATATCTCCGTTGATGGCAATCCCGGGCTGCGCGAAGAAATGATACGTAAAGCTGGTCGTCATACCGTGCCGCAAATCTGGATCGGCGAGCACCACATCGGTGGTTGTGATGAACTGGTTCAATTAGAAATGACGGGTCAACTAGACCCCATCGCCTTCGGAGAACAATAGTGAGCGAGCAAGCCCAACAAGATCAGCAATTTATCCTTCAACGCATCTATGTCAAAGATTTATCTTTTGAATCGCCAAAGGCGCCGGATTCTTTTTTGAAGCAATGGAAGCCGCAGATCAACTTAGAGTTGAATACTGCAAATTCAGCTTTGAGTGATGACAACTATGAGGTTGTGCTTTCGGTTACGGTGACCGCAAAAAATGAAGAAGATGAAGTGCTTTACCTCGCGGAAGTTCAGCAGGCAGGCGTTTTCATGATTAAGGGTATGAAAGAAGAAGCGATGGGGCAGACGCTGGCAAGCTTTTGTCCAAATGTTCTGTTCCCTTACGCTCGCGAAGCCATTGACACCGTCGTGACCAAGGGCAGTTTTCCTGCCTTGATGCTGGCGCCGGTTAATTTTGATGCGATTTATGCTCAGGCCAAGGCCAGAGCAGAGTCAGAGAGTGCCACCATTCAGTAGGCACCGTCTTAAGTGCCTGCAAGTAAGCACGTTTGCTTATTGGACGCTTTGATATCCGGTTTGTCGCCATGCTTCGTACACGATGACGGCGGTAGCATTCGACAGGTTGAGACTTCTGGAATGCGCCTGCATTGGAATTCTTAATCTCCGCTCCGCAGGTATTTCGTCAATTATTGCTTTGGGTAATCCGCGTGTTTCAGGGCCGAACATGAGTGAATCGCCAGCTTTAAAGTTGGCTTCGCTATGGGCGATAGCGCCTTTGGTTGTGATGGCAAAAACTCGATCCTTAGTAATGGTTTCTAAATAGAGATCCAGTGATTTCCAGGTTTTAACATCTGCAAATTCGCGGTAATCGAGTCCGGCTCGCCTCAACCGTTTGTCGTCCAGAGTAAATCCCAGCGGTTCAATCAGATGCAGGGTGCAGCCCGTGTTGGTGCACAGGCGCATAATGTTTCCCGTATTCGGAGGGATTTCGGGTTCAAAGAGGACAACGTTAAACATAGTGCGGCTATTCTAGCGTTACCCAAGTCAATCAACCAGCGAGTCTTCCGAAAGTCCTAAATCTGAAATTTTTCGGGTCAGCGTGTTACGCCCCCAGCCCAGCAGAACCGACGCGTCTCTTTTTCGCCCACCGGTTTGCTTTAGGGCGGCCTGTATCATGATCTTTTCAAATTTCGGAAGTGCATCGTTGAGTACTCCGGGTTCGCCGGGTTCTATTGACGACAATCGTTGTGACGCCCAGCTCCCGAGTGCCCGCTCCCAATCGCCTCCTATTGGACCCTGTTCTGGTTTGGTCTCAAGAAGTTCCGGCGGTAGATCCTGAATCATGACTTCCTGGGAAGTGGCCATTACCGCAATCCAACGACAGGAGTTTTCCAATTGACGAACATTGCCTGGCCACGGCAGCTGACATAAATACTCCATGGTTTCATTGAGTAATAGTTTGGGTTCTTCACCGATCTCTTTGGCTGCCTGGGCGAGGAAATGGCCCGCTAAAACGGGAATGTCCTCGCGGCGTTCCGACAAGGTGGGTAAATGAATACGAATCACGTTCAGGCGGTGGAACAAGTCTTCCCTGAACCTGTTCTGCGCCACCAGATCTTCTAGATTCTGGTGAGTCGCAGCAATAATTCTTACGTCGGAGCGAAGTGGTTCATGCCCGCCAACCCGATAGTATTCACCATCGGACAGGACACGAAGTAGCCGTGTCTGAGTCTCAGGCGGCATGTCGCCGATTTCGTCAAGAAAAAGAGTGCCCCCCTTAGCCTGTTCAAATCGCCCTTGTCTCGTCTGGTTGGCGCCAGTGAATGATCCCTTTTCGTGCCCGAATAGTTCAGATTCCACCAGGTCGTAGGGAATAGCTGCCATGTTCAGTGGCACAAACGGGTATTCGGATCTAACGCTGTGTTTGTGGAGAGCGTGTGCGACTCGTTCTTTGCCCGTGCCGGATTGCCCATTGATCAGGACGCTTACGTTGGATTTTGAAAGACGGCCGATGGCTCGAAAGACCTCTTGCATTGCCGGTGCTTTACCGATGATCTCAACGGTTGATTCTTCGCTTTCTGCAGCCTTTCCTTTAGATGACCGGGTTTGTCTTGCGTTCTGATCCAGGGCTCGACTGACCACTTCAACGGCTTCGTCTACTTCAAAAGGTTTTGGTAGATACTCAAATGCGCCGCTTTGAATAGAAGAGACAGCGCTGTCTAGATCAGAGTGGGCTGTCATTACGATCACGGGGATTTGCGGATGAGTCGACTGCAATTGCTTCAGTAGTTCCAGGCCATCGATACCGGGCATCCGGATGTCAGTAATGACGACGTGGGGCGTTTCATACGCCATGGCATCGAGCAACGCTTCAGCTGATTCAAAACAGGCGACATGCCACCCATTCTGGTTCAGTGCCTTTTCAAGCACCCACCGAATTGATCGCTCATCATCAACAACCCAGACTTGGCTGTCTGTGCTCATGTGTTTACTCCAATGGTATTAAAATTCTAAAAATGGTGTCGCCCGGTTCGCTCTCGAACTCGATCATCCCTTTGTGCTGGCTGATAATGGATTGGGCGAAAGTTAGGCCAAGCCCGGTACCACCTGGCCTTCCTGTAATCATGGGATAAAAAAGATGTTCCTGGATCTCCGGTGGTATACCCGGTCCGTTATCACACACCTCTACTTTGAGCACAGTTCTATGGCGCTCGCCCGCAATGGTGAACTGACGTTCGATACGGGTCACCAGGGTAATAAAGGGATGGGGCGTGCCTTCGAGACATTGCATAGCGTTGCGCACGACGTTCAATAGTGCCTGGACCATCAGTTCCGGGTCGATGCTAATTTCGGGAATACTGGGGTCATAGTCACGAACAACAATAAGCGCATCGTCGGATTCCAGTTCGATCAACTTAGCGGCACGCTCGAGCACTTCATGTATCGTAATTAGACGCAGTTTTGGTGGCGTGTTGGGTCCGAGCATGCGGTCCACCAACAAGGTCAATCGATCAGTTTCCTCGATAATTATGTTGGTGTATTCCTGCAGGCTCTCGTCTGGCAGTTCACGTTCTAGCAGTTGTGCGGAACCTTTGATGCCACCCAGTGGGTTTTTGACCTCGTGAGCAAAACCTCGGACCATTTGCCGCGTCACATCGTGGTGTTCTTTGATGGCGGCATCTCGATCGATTCGTAAATATCGATCCATAGGAACAAATTCGACGAGAGACTGCTGCGTATCTTCAATGGGTGTCACGGTAATATCTGCTGTCACTTCGCCTTTGCCTGGGATGGTCAGCGTCATTTGTCGTCTCGTGTACAGTTGGCTTGCGGCGACAGCCTTTCTCACT
>JBLIIB010000338.1:0-4242 GCA_047634795.1 Candidatus Azotimanducaceae bacterium
CATCGGCTACGGAACATTACTGTCGAGTGCCGATTTGATCTTTGGACCACAGGCCGCATCCTGGAAAGTGGATCTACCTAATGGGGGCGTTCTACTCGCTATATTGCCTCCGGGAGCTTTTTTGCTATTCGGCTTACTTATCGAATCAAAAAACTGGATTGATCTCAAAATTGAACAAAGACAAGCGTTACGAAATTCTGAAACGGCTTCGGGCTGAAAACCCTACTCCGACGACAGAACTGAGCTACCACAGCACTTTCGAACTTCTGATCGCAGTCATCCTGTCGGCGCAGGCGACGGATGTATCGGTGAACAAAGCCACGGATAAGCTTTATCCCATTGCTAGCACGCCCGAAAAGATTCTCGCCCTGGGTGAAGAAGGGTTGAAGGAGTACATCAAAACCATTGGGCTCTACAACACCAAAGCGGCGAATGTGATCAAGACGTGTCGAGCGTTGATTGAGAACCATGCCAGCATCGTGCCCTCAACCCGAAAAGAACTAGAAGCGCTACCAGGCGTTGGCCGCAAAACTGCCAATGTTGTACTCAATACCGCCTTCGGTGAGCCGACCATGGCGGTGGATACCCATATTTTTCGATTGGGCAATCGAATTCGGTTTGCGCCGGGCAAAAACGTACGACAGGTTGAGGACAAACTCATAAAAGTTATTCCCGATGAATTTATTCGGGATGCACACCACTGGTTGATTCTCCACGGGCGATACGTCTGTACCGCACGAAACCCTCGCTGCGGCGCTTGCGTGATTCAAGATCTCTGTGAGTACAAAGATAAGAAGCTAGATTTGGAAGATTAAAGTGGGAGTGGGATCAAAAAGCTGAAGTCTTCGAGACCACTCCCCTTGCAAACTGTTGCTAGAACTTACGTCCTTTCTTGCTTTCAACTTTCAGTCGAAGGGCATTTAGCTGTATGAAACCGGCGGCATCTTTTTGATCATAAGCGCCGGCATCGTCTTCAAAAGTCACAATGTTGCCGTCGTACAAACTGTCACTCACAGATTCACGGCCCACAACGGTGACGTTGCCCTTGTAGAGCTTCAACCGAACGATTCCGTTGACATAGGCCTGGGATTCATCGATGAGCGCCTGTATTGCTTTACGCTCTGGCGACCACCAGTAACCGTTATAAATCATAGTGGCATAACGCGGCATCAACTCGTCTTTTAGGTGAGCCAGTTCGCGGTCGAGGGTGATCGACTCAATCGCACGATGCCCCTTTAGCAGAATGGTGCCGCCGGGAGTTTCATAACAACCTCTAGCTTTCATGCCGACATATCGGTTTTCAACAATATCAACGCGGCCAATACCATTGTCGCCACCAACCTTATTGAGGTGCGTTAACACTTCTGCCGGTGTCATGTCCTTGCCATCAATAGCGGTGACATCGCCCCGCTGGTAGCTCAACTCAATATAGGTTGGGCTATCAGGAGCCGCTTCAGGGCTGTTGCTCCAGAGCCACATGGACTCTTCTGGCTCGGCATTAGGATCCTCTAGAATTCCGCCTTCATAGGAAATGTGTAGCAGGTTGGCATCCATTGAATAGGGAGATCGGTCTCCCTCGTGCTTTTTGTCGACTGGAATTTGATGTTTCTCACAAAAAGCCATCAGGGACTCTCGTGAAGTGAGATCCCATTCTCGCCAGGGTGCCACCACCTGAATGTCAGGCTTGAGCGCATAGGCGCCAAGCTCGAACCGTACCTGATCGTTACCTTTGCCGGTTGCCCCATGGGAGATAGCGTCGGCTCCCGTCTGATTCGCAATCTCGACAAGTCGTTTGGCAATTAGCGGTCGGGCGATAGATGTACCCAGTAAATATTCACCTTCGTAAATCGTATTACATCGAAACATGGGGAACACAAAGTCCCTGACGAACTCCTCCCGCATGTCATCAACAAACACCTCGGTCGCACCGGAATTCAGCGCTTTTTGGCGTACCGGAGAGTAGTCATCACCGTCGCCGAGGTCCGCGGTAAAGGTTACCACGTCGCATTTGTAGGTCTCCTGCAGCCATTTCAGAATGGCAGTGGTATCCAGACCACCGGAGTATGAAAGTACAATTTTAGCAATATCGGCCATGGGTGCCCCGCAAAAAAGGCGTTATATTAGCAAACTTAAAGAAGAAAAGAGGGTATCAAAATGGCAATGGCGTTTGAAAGTGCGGGGCAACTCGCCAAAAGGGTTGCCAGCAAAGACATTAGCGCGACGGAGCTCGCGAATTGGCCCGATTGATTGCCCGTTGAATTTAGTGCCACAGGGTACCTTTCTGCGTGATACCGAACCGCCTAAGACGAGCAACTTGAGCGCACCTGCTGGCTACTTATAGTACAATCGCGCCCTAAATTAGTACTGAGCCCATATGCGCCGCTTTACCCTCACTCGTCCAGATGACTGGCATATCCACCTTCGGGATGGTGAATACCTCCCCGACACAGTCAAAGACGCCGGTCGTTACTTTGGGCGAGCCATTGTCATGCCTAATCTCCAGCCACCGGTTGATACCGTTTCTCGTGCGGAGGACTATCGTGCCAAAATTCTTTCGGCCCGCCCGCTAGGTTCCAATTTCGAACCTTTAATGGTCTTGTACATCACACCTGACACTTCTGCAGCAACCGTTGCTGAAGCGGCGGCATCAGATTGGGTCCATGCCTTCAAGCTGTACCCCGCCGGCGCGACGACCAATTCCGAAGCGGGAGTCTCGGAGATTGAGAGTCTCTATCATGTTTTCGAAGCGATGCAGGTTCATGGTGTGCCACTCTGTATTCACGGCGAAGTCACTGAGGCTAGCGTGGATATATTTGATCGTGAGCACCGATTTATAGACACTAGCCTATTACCAATTTGCGATCGATTCCCAGATCTTAAGATTATTTTTGAACACATCACGACCACAGAAGCTGTGGAATTCGTTCAGAGCCGTCCGACCAATGTAGCAGCCACCATTACGGCCCATCATCTCTTATACAATCGAAATTATATGCTCGCTGGCGGCATGCGACCAATCTACTACTGTTTACCCGTGTTAAAACGCAACACACATCAAGAGTCCTTAATTGCCGCGGCGGTTTCCGGCGATCCTAGATTCTTTTTAGGCACTGACTCGGCGCCACACCCGAGATCTGCTAAGGAAAATGCTTGTGGTTGCGCTGCGGGTTGCTATACGGCACACGCTGCCCTTGAACTCTATGCTGAAGTTTTTGACGCTGTCGATGCCCTCGACAAACTAGAAGGGTTCGCCAGCCACCACGGTCCAGATTTCTACGGATTACCGCGAAATTCCGATACTATCACTCTGGTGGAATCAAGCTGGCAGGTCCCATCTTCACTTAACTTTGGCCCGGATGAACTCATGCCCATCCGGGGCGGGGAAACTATTCATTGGCAGATAGAAGGTTTACATGGGTCAATCTAAAGCACCGATTGCTCACCGTTTTCGTGGCTATTTGCCTGTTGTGGTGGATTTAGAAACCGGTGGATTTAATTCCGCAACGGACGCCCTGTTGGAATTCGCTGCGATCGTGATCGAAATGGATGATGACGGTTTCGTGCAACCCGGCGAGAGAATATTTTATAACATCGAGCCATTCGAGGGCGCGAACATCGAGCAATCTTCTTTGGATTTCACGGGCATCGACCCAACAAATCCACTGCGGGGCGCACTTCCAGAAGAGGAGGTTTTACCTGAAGCATTTCGCGCCATCCGAAAAGAGATTCGCGACACGGGATGTCATCGCGCAGTGATGGTTGCACACAACGCTTCCTTCGACCTCGGTTTCTTGATGCAAGCGGCCGCTCGGTGCGAACTTAAGCGCAATCCGTTCCATCCATTCTCGTCATTCGACACCGCAACACTCTGTGGCCTTGCGTTTGGTCAAACGGTACTGGCAAAGGCCTGTGCCGCAGCGGGTATTCCCTTTGATGCCGCAGAAGCGCACTCAGCCATCTACGACTGTGAAAAAACCGCTGATGTGTTCTGCCATATTGTGAACAGGTGGAATGATCTAGGCGGTTGGGACTAGCCTACATGGGGCGAAATTACCTAATTTCGCTGTTAATGCTCTGCCTAATCACTTGGAGTTATTATCTAGCCGCAGACCAATCGGATCGACCCCTTAACGGGTATTCCGAACCGCAGAGGATTAATCAGCGAGGCTGAAATTGAACGCCAACGTTTCCTACGGACAAAAGAACCTCTGGCGTTATTGATTAACGACGGGGATCACTTTA
>JBLIIB010000339.1:0-4235 GCA_047634795.1 Candidatus Azotimanducaceae bacterium
GAATCAGCTGATAGAGCGTCTGCCGCGAAGAGAAGCATCCCGCCTTAGAAGACAGTGTCAACTGGTTGATCTCGACATCCATTCTGTGTTGTGCGAGTTCGATCAGCCCGTCAGTTTTGTGTATTTCCCGTGCGTTGGCTTTATTTCACTGGTGACTTCAATACGGGATCACCCGCCGCTAGAGATGAATCTGATTGGAAGCGAAGGAATGCTGGGAGCCAGTCTCATTCTCGGGCTAAATCACGCGCCAATACGAGGCGTTGTTCAGGGAGCGGGGAGTGCCTGGCGAATAGATACTGCCTCTTTCCGGCAGGCGCTTGACGATAGTGCAACACTTCGCCGCTTACTTGGTCGCTACCTCTACGTGCTGATGGCTCAGTCCTCCCATATCGCTTCGTGTACCCACTTTCATGGTGTCGAACAGCGTCTTGCGCGCGGGTTGTTGGCGACCCATGACAGGGTCCCTTTGGACCGATTTGCTCTGACACATCAATCTCTGGCGGACATGCTTGGCGTACAAAGAAGTGCCGTCACGATCGCGGCGGGAAATCTGCAACAACTCGGCCTAATCAGTTATTCGCGTGGCCAGATTAGCATCGTCAATCGAGCGGGCCTTGAAGCGACGTCATGCGGGTGCTACGAGATCGTGTCAGCAGATTATTCCGCGTTTTTTGCTCCTGCGCACTAAGACTTTCTTAGCATATGGGATCTGGTGCTACGGGTTGTCTGATAGATTTAAACACGCTCGCCATGTGGTGCACGGGAAATTGGCCGTCACGCAGCAGGTGTTTTTTAGGAGACTTAGCAACGCGATTGCGACAACGATTGCTCACTACAATGGAGGGTACTCTGGCCCGCATTCTTCTCAGTAGCGGCCTTTGCCTTTATCGAGTGGGTGATCGGAGCCACTGAAACTTCACAGCCTGCTCGATCTTGTCATTGTTTAGCGTTCCTGGCTCCATACCACCAATGATAGCTGCTTGAGTCTGGATAACCTGATTCTTGTTTTTTGATCCGGGGTCCATCTCAATCACATCGCTCTGGCCATCGGTATCCTGTTTTAACTGCGTTACATTTGATTCGGTTACCGAACTCGCATCGGAAGTTGATTCTTCTTTCTGTTCACTTCAGGCGACGAGAATTAGGAGGCAAAGGGTTGTTGCTGCGAGTTTAATATTCATTACTGCTTGTCCCTTATTCAGAAGATAGGCGCTGCACTGATGCGCTGGACGCAACGGGCCATGCTTAAAGCTATCCTCTTCTTCAGTTACTGTCTGTGCGAGACCGCTCTTGAAGGTATCTGCGTCGTCACGGTTCTTTGGGTAGTGGCGACTCTGCGAGAGGCCGAACGCTTTTTGACATAAGCACTGGATGAACCAAACTTATTTTCCTTGCTGCATCCTTTAGTAAAGTGTTCGCAGTTCATTCCAACGAACCTGGCTGGCCCCTTTTTGAACCGGTTCGGAGTTACTCGGCTAAGCCGTTTCTTGCTCGGGCGTTTGGATGCACCACGTGTGTTTTCTAAACTCCCTGCAGTCTATTGTTGGCTGCCGCTGAGTCTGGGACGCCTGACACCAACAAGCCGACGATGACACAGGACCTGATCTCAAAATTACTCGGGGTAAGAAGCGAGGGCGTTACCGGAGCGGCCGGGGACTTGCAGTAAGGCGGATTGTTTCACCACAAACTCATTAAAATCAGGGTGTTTGATCGGCCCGGCTTTTGGTCTGCGAGATACAACCGGTGAGCGGATATTACGCCTGCAAAAAGGGCTGATCCGTTTCACTTGGAATGTCGCCGATACCAGCGCTGTTCTTTAGCGCGAATATCACCGTGCACATTACTCGATGAAACATTGTTCGCGCTGAGAAACGTTCTCGGCGTTTGGCGATTTAGAGCGGGGGGCAGATCGCGATCTAGCCCAGCTCTACGTTTAGTTCAGTGACTACTATGCTGTTTTAAAGCAATCATCTTAAGATACACCACGCCTAAAAATGCAGAGAGAACAGAGGCGACCAAGATTGATGATTTTGCGTCATGGAGGTGATCGGGTTGCCCTTCAAACCCCAGCGTGGCGACAAATGTGGACATGGTGAAACCAATACCTGCTATGAGTGAAGCACCAATGACGTGTTGAAGATTAACGCCATCGGGTAAGCGACCTATTTTGTAGCGCAGACCCAGCCAGCACGCACCGGAAATGCCGATAAATTTACCGATCACAAGCCCGGTAATCGTGCCCAATCCAACTGGATGCTGAAGGCTATCGATGAATGAACTATAGCTAAATACTACGCCAGCATTGACCAACGCAAACAGCGGTAAGATAAAGAGAGCTACAGGTAAGTCCAGTGCATCTTCCCACCGACGCAGGGGAGTGCCGGCTCGGTCAGCAAGTTCGCGTACCTCCAGTATCTGCTCATGGTCTTGCGTGCTACCGAGAACATCGACCTCTTTTGTTTTTTTCTGCATGGAGTTGATTGTTGATTTCGCTTCATCAAGTAATTTCCCTGACGTCAATTTCGGCCGTGCCGGTACCATCAATGCGATTGCGACACCGGCAACCGTTGCGTGAACCCCGGACTTGAGCATCATCCACCAGATTGCAATACCTATGATGATATAGAAAAGCGGCTGTCGTACACTTGCGTAGTTTGCGATAGCCAAAAAAGCGAGGAGTGCAATTGCGCTTGCCAGATAAATTGCAGAGATTTCCTGAGTATAAAATATTGCAATGACAAGTATCGCTCCAATATCGTCGACGATGGCAAGGCCAACAATAAAAGCCAAAAGACTCGCCGGTATTTGTTTTCTCACGATGGTAAGGACACCCAGCGCAAATGCGGTATCGGTAGCCATTGGGATGCCCCAACCTATCTGTGAATCAAGCCCCCAGTTGAATAACGAATAAATCGCCGCCGGACAGATCATTCCGCCGACAGCACAAAGAAGTAGCATGTGTCGATTTTCTGGTCGTGCAAGATCTCCGGAGAGAACCTCCCGTTTGATTTCAAGTCCGAGCAATAAGAAAAATATCACCATTAAACCGTCATTAATAATGTGTTTAAGTGAAGCTCGTAGTTCAAAATCACCTAAGAATAGTCCAATTGGTGTGTGCACCAGATTCAGGTAGTTAGAAGAATAAACTGAGTTTGCCCACCATAGGGCTACGACTGTAGATAGAAGTAGCAGCAGGCTGGAGGTTGTTTGGGCACGAATGAAACTGGAAAATGGATTGCGGACATTTTCCAGACCACGTTGTAATATATTTTTAGAGTCGTTGGTCATCTTACTCATCTGATTAGGCGCCTAAATGGCGGGAGTCAGCTTTATAACGAATTAACGCTAACGGTCGTGAAAACCCTGGTGGGCCAGTCTTTTATAAAGATCTCAGGCAAACTTGGGGCAATACCAATGTCGCAGCCTGCTTGCCTACTCGCTGCGATCAGGGCCAGCGGCATCGCGTCGATCGACGTGGCGACTCATCACGATTCGCATATTCACTTGAACATGGCGAAATCAAGCGCTGCGGCGAAACCAAGCGGTGCGGCGAAATAAGAAATAAAGTGTTGCCGTGAACTGTCCGAAAACATCCGGTGCTAGATCTCAGCTATTTCCAATTTCATTCGGGCGAATATCTCACGGTCAATATCGCCGCTCGCTTAGCGCTTCGGCAGAACATCCATAGCGTGCTTCTGTGACTGTGCGATATAGCGTAGGTTCGAACGAATACTTTAGGGCCAGTGACCCATGCTTGAAATCAACAAAAACCAAACGCTAAACCATACGCGCGAACCGTGCGCCCAACCATAAAAACTAACCCAAGCCGGTGTACCAATCGTTTCGATATACATGTGACATTTTAATCTCCCTTAACTTATGCGCCTATGGTGGGGGTTTTGTCATCAAAGCTAGCCGGATACTTTATGGCACCAAGAGCGCGTATTCTGTGCGATAGCGAACGGAACCCCGGCGCGGCAGGCATTGTCCGACACTGGGTGAACAGGAAAAATAAACCACAGAAACGCAGATCGGTAGAAGTACCAATTCGCCGTGGCCCTCGGCCTCAATTGCTGGTGAGTTGATCAATGCCGTGCGGCCAGCCTAGGTAAGGCCATTGCCGACGGCGTGAACTATGTTGTGGTCGGACGACCGGTGGTGGCTGTTGATCCCCGTGCGATTCTGCAGGCCATTCTAGAGACTGTTAAGGAAGGACAATGACAAAACATGGTAAA
>JBLIIB010000340.1:0-4184 GCA_047634795.1 Candidatus Azotimanducaceae bacterium
TTTCTCAGTTTTTGATAGAGAGCTTCGGAATCGCCCCGATATAGAAAGTGACCCGTAAGTGGCACTTTTTTCCGGTCCCGTTCAGAAATTCTCGCGGTGAGTTGGGTAATAACTTTTTCACCCAAGAATCCATATTCCCGCGCGTTTGCAGTAAAAAGGCCTTCAATGAATTCTGCTTCGTCTTTCGAAAAACGACCAATGCTACTGTACTGCTTACCGTAGCCCAACATCTCATCGAAGCTCACGACATTGAAATTACCGTGACCTACAAGGTTCTGGACTCGATCAAGCCGCTTAAAACTTGAGATCAAGACAGGGTACTGATTTTGATCGATATACCTGTCTTCACGATGGCTATTTTCGAACCGCGTCATCTTCTCAATATAGAGTTGGCGGTCAGGGCTCGAGGTTTTCGCGAAGACAGGTTCCTGTGTCGCGGGGTTGACCAGAAAATCTTTGAGATAGTTGGCAGAATTCGGCGCACGGCCTGTCATCATCTGAAGAGAATCGGCAAGATCCCCAACCGACGCATCAATGTCCTCATAGGGTACAAAATCTCTCATAGGTAAGGAGCGATAGGCGAGCTCTCCGCTCATTGCCGCTACCGTTCCCACTGAAAAGATTTTTAGAAAATCCCTTCGTTCCACTAGACCGCACTCAAATTCATTAGGCTGATTATACTACCCAGTCACAGAAATATTTTCTACTAAAGCAGTAGCTTAGCGACGAAATATGACAATTTAGTACAAGATAACGGCTTATCTGCCCCCATCAATGACAACCGTTTGTCCCGTCACAAAACTTCCCGCCCGAGAGGCCAAGAATACAGCAGCACCAGCGATTTCCTCAGGCTCACCAATACGCCGGAGGCTCGCCGTCGAAGTGGTCGTTTTCAGCGTCTCAGGGTTTTCCCACAACGCCTTGGCAAAGTCGGTCCTAATCAGGCCTGGCGCAAGTGCATTTGCCCGAATATTGTGCGGCCCGAATTCAGTCGCAATGTTTCTCACCAGGGCCATATCAGCGGCCTTAGAGACACCATAGGTACCCAGAACGGCGCTGCCATGCAGTCCACCCACACTGGAGACAATCAGCACAACGCCATCTTTTCGCTCAACCATTTCAGGTAACACAAGTTGAGCCAACCAGTGATTCGACTTAACGTTCGAGTCCATCACCTTCGCAAACGCGTCATCGGGTATATCCAGCATAGATCCATAGTAAGGGTTTACCGCGGCATTGCAGACCAGGATGTCAATTTTACCCAACTGTCGGCGGGTTTCGTCAACGAGATGCTGCATCTGATCCTTGTGACCGATATGGCAGGCAATGGGCACAGCACGCCCACCCTTGCCGTCCAGCGCTTCGTTAATCTCCTGAGCAACCGCCTCACAAGCGTCTCCTTTTCGGCTGGAAATCACCACATCGGCACCGTGATACGCCATTTGTTCAGCGATGGACTTTCCGATGCCCTTAGTAGAGCCGGTGATTACCGCTACTTTTCCGGATAGATCAAATAAATTTTCCATAACTTGCCCTAGCTCCCGTCTCGAGATTCGTCGCGGCAAACTAACCCCATGGCTCAATCCTGTCAATGGCAGAGGCCTACACGTGTATGCGGCTTGCCTTCGCCAAATAAATCGGGGAAAGTTTACCCACGCAGCACGTAGGAGGATTACCGAATGAAAGTGAAAATTTTCAGGCAACGTGTTTCGCAAGTGTACGAAAGCGAAACAGAGATCAACGAATGGCTCACAGAAATGGACGGGGCGGTCAAAGTGAATTTCGTGGAGCAATCCTCATATATGACCGATAACTCAGAAAATGGCCAACCGGGCTACATCGTGTCGGTTTGGTACGACGAAACTTAGGGATTGAATTCCACACCTCTGGCCACTATCTTCACTGGGTTCTGTAACACTTCGAGGTCCTCAGCCGGATTAGATTCATACAAAACAAAATCGGCAGAATATCCCGGCGCGATCCTGCCCACTGAATCGCCAAGCCCGATCGCTTCTGCGCAATCAGCCGTCGCCGCACGAATAACCTCAAAAGAATTCATCCCTGCGAAGTGCGCGAACACGGGCAACGCTTTAGGCAGATCATCGTGTCGTACATTAGGAATACCTGCGTCAGTTGACGCAATGAGTCGGACACCGGCGGCCTTCATCTTTTTGTAGTTGCCTTGCACCATCTCGACAAATGCGGGCTGCTTGAACCGCTGCCATCCGGAGTTGATCGTGGGTGAAACCCAAACACCGCCCTGCGCCATCGCGAGCGCAATTTGCGGATCGAATGAGCGACCCCATCCCTCTTCTCCAACCCATGAACAATGTTCTACTGTGGTCACACCGGCCTTGGCAGCCTGACGTATTCCGTCAGTGCCATGACAGTGGGCCGCGACGTGATACTCCAGTTCACCCGCCCGTTTCACCACACTGCAGATAGTTTCATCATCGAACTGACTGTCTTTGGGTGTTGACCCCGGCGTGATGTTGCCGCCAGTGATCATCACTTTGATCAGGTCTACATCGTGCTGATGTTGCCGTTCCAGCACTAACAAGGCAGCCTCGGTGTCTGTCGCGTCGCCACCCCAAAAGTGACAGTGTCCATTAACCGACGTGATGGGTTGCCCTGAACACAAGAGACGAGGGCCAGGTGTCATACCCAGCGCAATTTCATCCCGAACCTGAAGCTCCAGATACTCCCCACCACCAAGATCACGAGCTGTTGTGATTCCTGCCCTTAACATTCGAGCAGTACGCTCTCTGATCTCATCGAGTATCTGTTCATTCGATGCTTTGGTCTGATCATTAGGATCGCGAATCTCCGGGTTGAGACACAGATGCACATGAGCATCAATTAACCCCGGAATTGCAAAGAGCCCGGAACAATCTTTCTGCTCCCCTTCGCTAACAGAATTAAAAACTTCCCCAGATACCTGAATATCACCCGGCTGAAAATGATCGTGCACACCATCAAAAAATTGCAGGTTCTTATACGTTGTCATCGGTTTTCCTGTTAACACTTTTGCTTTCTGGCGCCAACCAAAGGGCCACCAACATGCCTGCGCTACAAAGTGAAGTTAATACTCACCATACTCCACACTAAGGCCGTCAGGCTTGTCTCGCGCAAGCAGAATGATGGCCGTGCTTTCTCACAAATTCTCTGTCATGCATTTAGTCGAACAATGTGCCGCAGTCCAGTCAAAATAAGATCACCCACGACATGATCAAACAACTTTTCGCGGTTAAATAGCTGGGCAAAGCCACCCGTCCCAATGACAACAGGCGGGTCATCGCTGAACTCCTCCGCGGTGATTCGGGTGATAAGCTCCCTAACCATGCCAACATTGGACCAGTAAAGTCCCGCCTGAATACTTTCGACTGTGGTCCGTCCCAATGCATTCCTGACCGGGATGATCTCGACAGAAGGCAATTGAGCCGTTCTTTCCTCCAACGCCTCCATCGCCAACCTTACGCCTGGAATGATGTTTCCGCCGAGGAATTCTTTGTGTTTTGTAATCGCGCAGAGTGTCGTTGCTGTCCCAAAGTCCGCGACGATCAAGTTACGATCTGGAAACATCGTAACTGCACCCACAGCATCCGCGATACGATCAGCACCTACTTCCTTGGGATCACGATAATGAATTTTCAGACCCGTTTTAATTCCAGGCCGCAGCACAAGAGGATCAATATTAAAATACTTCTGACAACACGCACGTAGCGAATAAAGTAAATCCGGTACCACACAACAAATCGCCACTTGGGTGATTGCATCAGGATTAACATCGTTCTCTCGAAGTACTGATCGAAAAAACACACCGAGTTCGTCTGATGAGCTTCTCAACTGCGATGTTTTGCGAAATTGTATCTGCAACACATCACCATCAAACAACCCGCCAAATATCTGACTATTTCCAACATCCAGGCAGAGCAACATTCCAACTATCCTACGACAACATTATCTATCAGACGGACCGGCGATTGTGCGTTACCCATGAGTACAGCACCAAAACGCCGAGCATTTTTTGTTTCCACGTAATCAACTTCAAAACCTTCCAGCACCAATCGCCGCTCTACTTCCCGATCACTACAACACCCATTAAGGATCGCATGAAACTTGTGTGCAACGGCACGATCTGCAACGTTAAGATTCAAATTTCTAGAACTCATCGCTAGTCCATC
>JBLIIB010000341.1:0-4172 GCA_047634795.1 Candidatus Azotimanducaceae bacterium
TATGCGAACGAGCTTGTCTCCAGTGCCGACGACGCGATGGCGTCGGGCGACTTTGACACGGCACTGGCGATTTATATGGAAGTGCTAAGTGATAACCCGGACAACGCTGAGGCGTTGGATATGGCCTTGATACTTTCTGGCGAGCTCGAAGCATTAGAGTTGGGCCAATTGTTGTTGCTCAGTGATGTGGAACGCGCTGTCGAACTCGATGACAGGGAAAGAGTCCAGCGGGATTTACAGCAGCTTACGTCGCTAATGTCCGCGATGCCGTCATGGGTAAATGCTCGCTTCGATGCCACGATGGCGATATCGGAGGAACAAATGGCTGATTTTGAGCAATGGCAGGCGCTCAAGATTGAAGGTCAGGCGCTGATGGACGGCGGCGATTTCGAATCAGCTATCGCTGTCATTGAGGGCGGGCTTTTTCTGGCACAGGACGCTTTTGGCGAAGAACATTGGATTACCATTTCAGCCAAACGTGATCTTGGTTTTGCAGCACGTCAACTCGGCGATGCAGAAACCGCAGATGCTTTTTATAGCGCGTCTTATGAAATGAGCGCGACGATACTCGGACCGGAGCATCCTGAAACACAACACATTGCAGAGTTGATGTCAGAATTGTTTAGCGCGGTAGGGGGAATCGAAGAAGCCGCTGCCCTGCGAACTCAAATTACAGAAACCTATCAGGCGTCGCTTGGTTTAGGTCATCTGGCGACACTCGAAGCCATGGTGAACCAGGCCAGGACGTTTGAAGCCGCGGGCGATTACCAAACTGCGGTTGCGACCCTGGATGGGACTTGTCAGCAGTTCATGATGAATCTTAGTGCCTATCATGAGCAGACAATCAGCTGCCAATCTCATCTTGCCAGGTTACAACAGGACACCGGCAGTCTGGATGAAGCGGAAAAATTATTGCTTGTTGTTCGTGACTCACTGGCGGCCTCAAGCATCAGAATCACCAGACCTGTCATCAGTAACATGATGAACCTGGCTGACGTCTCTTGGAGAAAGGGCGAGTTTGAAGCTGCAAAGGACATGCTGTCCGGCGCTATTCTCACATCATATCAATTGGGAGATGCGGATCTGGGTTACACCGGTAAAGCTTATCTGGCTCGTATTCTCGCGAGTGAAGGCGATGTCGGTACAGCCGTTATTTTGACTGAAGATGTGGTGGCCTTTGGTGAATCTGCCCGGGCTGATCAGCCCGTGCAGTACTACAACGCGCTGCTTGAGTTAGGCGCCCTTTACCAGCGTCGCAGTCAGTTCGCCGAGGCCGAGGCCATTTTTGAGGAATCCATGTTGGCGCTGCTCGATATTGCAGGTGAGTACCATCCATCGACATTGGTGGCGATGAATAATTTAGGCAATATTTACGAGCAGATGGGGCTTTACGACCAGGCTGAACCCCTGCTGAAACAAACGCTGTCGAGTATGGAAGGCGCGCTAGGGATTTCACATCCGCAGACCGCCAGGACGCGTAACAATTTGGCGCTGCTGCATGAAAGTCAGGGCAACTTCCGCGAAGCGGAGCCTCTCTACAACAGTAGCTACGAGCATATTGTTAACGTGTTGGGTGAATATCATTCCGACGCGCTGGGCATGAAGAATAATCTCGCCTACCTCTACATGATGATGGAAAACTATGAGGCGGCTGCAGATCTCTTTGAGGTTCTCGTTGAACAATGGAAGGTTGCAGCAGGTCCGGATCATCAGGATTCGCTAAAAACGCTAAATAATTTGGGCAGGGTCTATCTGCGACAAGGCAAGCTAGATGATGCGGAACAAACGGTCACCAGCGCGCTTAACGCTAGAGTCAGAACCTTGGGTGGTAAGCATATTGATACCATCCGCTCCAAAATTGATCTGGGTGCGGTTTATCTTGCGCAGGACCGGCTTGATGAAGCCGAAGCGACGCTAGAGGATGTGCTGAAGCTGGCCGAAGACGAAATTGGAAAGCAGCATCCCTACACATTTGAAGCGTTGAATAATCTAGCGAAGGTGGCCGAGGCGCAAAACAAGCTAAGTCGTGCCATTGAAATTCGTGAGCTTGGCATGGCGCGGCGTAGTACTTTTCTTGATCGCATGTTGTGGGTGACGGGCGAAAATGCTCGCGAGGGTTATATCCGTTTGCATCGACCGGAGCTTGATGAATATCTCTCATTGCTGGCTCTTAGCAACGATCCGCTCCGCGGGAAAAAGGCAATTGATGCCAGCCTCCAGAGAAAGGGCCTGTTACTGAAGATTACTTCGGAAATTGAACAGATTGCGCAGTTGTCAGTCGATCCAAAAGTCTCATCGATCGCAAATGCACTTGAGTCTGCGCGAAAAGAACTGGCGTCGCTGACCCTGTCAGGCCCAACAGCGGATACACAGGGGAGACATTCGGAAGCCTTGTACCAACTCGAACTTCGCGTGAATGAATTACAGGGCGAGTTGGGGCGCGCGAGTGTTCGGTATCGCGCCTCAATCGCCGGTGCCACAGCCGATTCTCTGGCGGAATTTTTAACAAACGACACGGCTCTCGTCGACTTTCTCATGTACAAAGAAGGTGAGGTTCCTCGAGTGCTTGCAGGTGTCGTAGTGAAGGAAGATGGCGAAGTTCGCTTTGACCTTATCGAGTTTCCGGATCGCGGTGAAATTGAAGATGCGGTTCAGGAATATCGGTTGATTATCCAGGATGACCTAGCGGACGAAGAGGAAGTGCTCGAAGTCGGCCAGCTTGCATATGAAGTCGTGTGGTTGCCGATACAGGAAGCCATTGGCGACGTGGAATACGTATATCTCATTCCCGATGGCGTACTCAACATCCTGCCTTTTAGTGCGCTGATGACAGAAGATGAAGAGTATCTGATTCAAACCACCGATATTCACATTCTGACATCTGGTCGGGATCTGTTGCCCAATGATTATGAGCTTGCTGAAGGCGATTACGTGATTATTGCGGGGCCTGACTATGACGCCGATGGTATTGTGGGTTCAGTCGAACGGGCAGAAGCAGAGGGACGTCGCTCAGCCGCTCTGCGAATGGGCATCCGCGGTGCCGGTACCGGTTTGCGTGGTCTGAGTTTCGCACCATTGCCCGGCGCTGAAAAAGAAGGCCGTATTATCACGGATCGGGTCGAGGCGAATGAAGAGGCCAGCAGAGTCTACTTCGGTGCAGACGCACAAGAACAGGTTTTAGCCAATCTTTCGAGCGCGCCTGAAATACTGCATGTTGCGACCCACGGCTTTTTCCTTGAGGCGGACGACTCGTTGCGAAAGCGACTTTTGAAAATGCAGCGTTCTTCAGAAATTCAGGTTCCACCGCCAGGGGATAACCCGTTACTCCGTTCCGGTTTGGCGTTCGCCGGTATTAATACCAATGCGCAGTTACTGGGAGATATCGATACGGTTAACGATGGCGTACTCACTGCTCTGGAAGTTCTGGGTCTTGATCTATCGGGCACCAGACTGGTCGTTTTGTCCGCATGCGAAACAGGTTTGGGAGAGATTCATGAAGGTGAGGGCGTTTACGGGCTCAGACGCTCGTTTCAGGAAGCGGGTGTCGCGGAAGTGATTAGCTCGTTATGGGAAGTGAGCGACGCGGGTACGCAGGCTTTGATGACTGATTTTTACGACCGAGTGCTTGCTGGCACTCCGGCAAGAGACGCGCTTCGCGACACGCAGTTAGCCCTGATAGATTCACCTGAATGGGGTTATCCCTACATTTGGTCCGCCTTTATGATCGTTGGTAGCTACGAATCTGCTGGGATTTCGATTCAATAGATCGAAATTTTCGAACCAGTGGTTTAAAATAATGTGCCGCTGGGGCTAATTGCGTGAAGTTAGGGAGTGCGACAGTGTTAGATTGGTTACGATTTACGTTGGTGTGGAGCTTGTTGTGTGCGGGAAGTACTTTTGCGCAAACGCTGGATGAAACTGTCCGCACGACGCTTAGAACTAATCCAGATGTCTTAGCTAGTCAATATGGAGTTGATGCGGCTGAAGAATTGAAGAGACAAGCGAAGGGCGCTTATCTGCCATCGGTTGATGTCATTTTTGCCGGTGGTTACGAGAACTCGAACAACACAACCACTCGTGCCCTTGGTCAGGATGATTTTGATCTGACCCGAGCCGAGCGTAGCATTCGGCTCACACAGCTGATCTACGACGGTTCGTCAACCGTCAATCTG
>JBLIIB010000342.1:0-4166 GCA_047634795.1 Candidatus Azotimanducaceae bacterium
AGTTTAGAAGAGAGTGCTTGGGATCTTTTGCTTTTTCGCTTGGTAAAAAAGTGGGCGGAGTGCCTAAAATAGTACGCGAACTACAGGTCGATTTCTCCACGGACCAAGTCATTCCTGCCTTTCGTGCATTATATCCGTATTGCGGCGCCGCCGACAATCATCTCTGTGCCGGCTTGCCCTCCAACCTGCGCGACATCTTCTCTTGCGTGGTCAACCCGAGGGTTGATGTTGAGCCGTCGAACAACAATGCCGAACCCGTATGGATGCCGGGTCAGATAGTGACCGCGTGAAACGACCCCATTGCCGGTGCCTTCACCAAGGTGATGTGGCTTATGATTAGCGACGCCAATCAATATGAACCGAAGCGAGGGCCTAAGAGGGTGCTACGTGTGAAAGTCAAAGAATATGCCTGTCAAAGTGACATCCGATCCCGGCGCTAGCGTAATCTGTTATAACGCTATGTGTGTCGTTTAATATCGCGTTAGAAGTCTTCTCGGGAGCCAAGAGCCATCAATTCAAGGCGTCAGAGTTCCACCATCAAAACTGTATCCTAATAATAAAAGCTGCTTGTTCATTCTGAGATTTTTTACACCTAAAGACGCCAGTGCACCTTTTTTTTGCTCGCCGAGATCAGGCTTTTCCATGACTGCTTTAGCTGCAGCATCCAATATGTTCTTTCGGTTTGGTTTGAGTGGTTTCACGGATTTTCTGAACGTAGGTCCCTGTAAGACGCACTTAGCTTTGGCCGAAATCGTAACTCTCCAACTTCTCGTTTGGTTAAACTCGTCGGGTAAACCGGGGTTACCTTCCATGATTTCGCCAATCTTGGCCCAATGCTCGCTTTGCTTCGAAGGGGCACGGTTCAAGGCTCTGGCCATTATAGTGGCTTTATCACCGAGGTTTGTCCTATACGCACGCTCGTGGTTGCCATTTCATTGGCCTTTGTTGCTGTATCTGCGCGCACTGGAGCAATTCGCTGCAATTGTTACGAAATTCCCCCGTCACTACTGCAGTCTAGTAGGAAATTCCGCAGTGTCCGCGGGCTTATCAAAAGACCAGTCTCAATAGCCGGTAAAGAGACTTCGCGGATGTATTTTGCCGGCACTTTGCGGTGTCCGATCATGCTGTCGGCATCGTTGGCAATCGCTTTCGCTATAGACGAGCCTTTTTCTAACATCTTAACTAAGGAGCCGAAAATCCCGGCTTTTCAAGTATTAAGGTCGCTGGCGTTAAGGTGTGCTCTTAGTATTTTTTATAGCACTTCAATAGCTCGTCGTCATACCAGCAGTCGAAGAAGGCAACTCTCGCCTCTGTGGCCTTGCGCATCTATCGCGACGCCTTGTATGGCAATAGATGCTATTGCAGGGGTGCTGGTAGCCTTTGATCAGGTATCTTGGCAAGATTAGCTGAGTATGCGCGAGCGAAGTAAGTGCTTAGCGCACGATGGTGGCAATTAGGGAACCTCTGATTAAGGTCTGTTTACGTCGGGCCGCGCAGACCAATATAGCGTGTGTGCTGCATCAAAACATGTGAGTGCCAACCAAAACGCCGGACCGCATGTCCTGGACCGGGCGTCCCGACCCGCGTAGCCCGACAAAAATATCCGTATAATCAGAGCTTCCCTTTATAAAGTCTGCAATCCGGAAGTTGGCCTAATAAAGGCCAAAAAAATAGAGATGAAGCTATGGCTCGCACATCAGAATCGACGGAAACCTATGGTAGCAACGGGCGGGAAGTGCGCGAACGCCTGCTGCTGAAGAACGTGCGCTCCCAAGCGTTAACCGAGAAGACTGGTGAGCTCATGAACTCGGGCTCAGCCGCCAGCGCTGAGATGCCGTTCCCGGTACTCATTGAAACGGGTGAAGGGCCCTATCTCATTGACGCAGATGGGAATCGTTATATTGATTTCCAGATTGGTTTTGGCTCGATGTTGCTTGGCCACCGCCATTCGGTTGTTCAGGAGGCTCTGCTTGATCAGGCAGCTAACCGAGGTTGGCAATTCGGGTTACACAATCCCAATCAGGTTGCGCTGGCAGATCAGCTAATCAAGGGCGACAACTGCGTGGAGCGGGTCATCTTTTGTAATTCAGGGACCGAGTCAACGATGTATGCCATTCGTGTGGCCCGCGCGTTTACCGGTAAACCCAAACTGGGGGTATTTGACGGCTTTTATCACGGTGCACATGACTATGGCATTGGCATGGCGGACCCCGAAAGCCCGCGTGACGCTCCCGTTTATAGACCCATCGGGGCGGGGGTATTGCCTGCCATCGTAGAGAACCAAATAATGCTGCCCTACCGCTCAAATGCAGCATTCGACCTGATTCGTAAACACAAAGATGATCTTGCCATGGTCATGATTGAAGGTGTGCAAAGCTCAAACCCCCATGGAAAAGATGAGCTAACTGATTTTTTGCAGGAGCTCAAATCGGTTTGTAAGCAATCCGATGTCTTGTTCATGATGGACGAGGTGATCACTGGTTTTCGCCTCGCCTATGGCGGCGCCCAGGAGTTCTTTGGTGTGCAACCTGACTTGGCAACCTATGGGAAGGTACTCGGCGGTGGCCTCCCCATTGGTGCTGTGGGAGGGCGAACTGACATCATGCGACTGTTTAATTCTATGGCCTTAGGGGACAAGAAAGGCATCATGTCAGGAGGCACCTTCTCGGGTAATCCGTTAACCATGGCAGCCGGTATAGCGCAAACATGTTTCCTGGACGAAAACAGGGACGATCTGTACCCACGTCTCAATTCGATGGGTCAACAATTGGCAAGCAGTATCAACCAATTTGCTCGTGAACAGAGCATGGGCGTTCAAATTCTCAACGCCGGGTCCATGTTTCAGATTTACTTTAACGAAGGCGAGATACGTTCTTCTCGCGATGCTGGTGCCATGCGAACGGCCGCAGAAACCGACTTCTACCTCCACCTGCTGGACAATGGGGTACTGATACCAGGCACACGCCGCTCCTTTATCTCACATGTGCACACCCCGGAACTTGTTGGTGCAGCGGCTGAAATGGTCAAAAGATCGCTGAATCTCGTGCGGCAGGATGGTCTTTTTTAATCTACACAACTTGACTAGCTTCAGGAGAATCAACAATGGCTGATCAGCGTAATATTGTTGTCCCGCCCTGTACCGAGAAAGGACACCGTTCGTATCATTTTGCGGCGGGTGTAGCGGGTGTAAAAGCGGGAGGGCCTCTTTTTTGTTCGGGTCAGATCGGGGTCAAAGATGGGAAAGTCGCGTCGGATTCTGCAGAACAGTTTACTGCCACGTTTGATGCGTTGGGCGGAGATTTAGAGGTAGCAGGATGTACTTTTAATGATGTCGTTGATTTGACGACATTCCATATCGGCTTTCCTGAACACCTCCAGGAATTCATGTCTGTGAAGGACCGGTATTTAAAAGAGCCATGGCCAGCATGGACGGCCGCTGGCGTTACTACTCTGGCGCATTCTGATGCGCTGGTCGAGATCAAGGTTACAGCGGAACTCCCGCGGGCCTGACGGTCTAATCTCTGGAACCTTTTAGAAGTGCCTAGAGAGCTGCTGGCTGTTCATTACAAGGAATTCACGACAATGAATTCACGACAATGAATTCACGTAAAATGCCAGTTAAGAAAGATCACTTGATACTTTGAAGTTCGCTAATAGTTTGTCCTTTAATAGGGACGGGTGACTCTTCGCGGTGAAAAAACTCAAGAATCAGCAACAAATTTGGAGGTGTCAAATTCGTACGCGGATGCTCTTGCTCTTCCTACGTCATCACTGTTTTTGAAACAGATAGAGAGAATATCTTTAAGCACTCCATCATTGGATCCTTGAGCCGCGATGACGATTTCTGGTTGCGATTTACAAGCTTTAACGCCGCAGGTACTGATCCAGAACTTGATGATCAACCCGCCACGGCATCAAGCGATCAAGATTATCTTTCGAGGTCGGTTGCTGTAACGCGGTGAACAGGCGCTTGAGATATCCGTAGGTATTTAGATTGTTCGCCCTGGCGGTTTCAGTAATAGAGTATGGCGCCGTAACGACGTGGGTACCTCCGTTGACCAACTGGACAACCAGTTTTCCTGCCCGGATATCTTAGGTGGGTGTAGTAATTCAACGGGGACGCGGATTACGAGTAGCTGGAACTTGCGCCAGAGGAAGGCAACTCA
>JBLIIB010000343.1:0-4164 GCA_047634795.1 Candidatus Azotimanducaceae bacterium
GCGACACGCTCACCGGCAAAGACGCCGCTCACATTGGGCTCGTGCTCAAGTCCGTACCCGAAGAAAATCTAGAGCAGGAAGTTGAAGGGCTAGCTGACCGCCTGAGCTGGATTGATCCAGAAATGTTATCAGCAAACAAGCGCATCATTAACCTCGGTATGGAGTTGATGGGGTCAGGTACGCTGCAGCGCCTGGCCGCTGAGAACGACGCTCGCGCTCACACGACCAAGGCTGCGAGAGACGTATTCAAACAAATATCGACCGAAGGGCTCAGAGCGGCACTTCAAGATAGAGATGCTCCATTCGGTGATAGTCGTGCTCAAGTCATTGGACCAGAAATCCGTGATGAAAGTGGCAGACTAGTAGACCGGCAGTAACGGATATCAATACAGAGACGAGACACACCACTAGCAATCGATCTAACTAGGAGAGAAGACAATGGCAATGCAGGACATCACGCCACTAAACGATCAACTGGCTGACATTATCGTTCGATCAGATGAACCGTGGATCGAAACAGAGCCGGGTAAAGCCTGGATAAAGGTACTGTGGACCGGACCGGAAACTGGCCGTTGGTCTGCCCTTTTCCGTTGGAAGAAAGGGTACGTGGCGCAAAAACACAAGCACCTCTCTGACGCCCATACATTTATTCTCAAAGGCCAGTTGCAGGTTCGCGACGGTATCTTGAACGCGGGTGACTATGACTATGAACCCAATGGCGTGTTGCACGATGCCACCATAGCGCTGGAGGATACTGAATACCTGTTCATCTGCGATGGCCCTGTGATGTTCTACAACGATGATGGTTTGACACACTATCTCGGCTGGGAAGAACTGACGCGTATGAAGCAAGCCGCGAGTGCCGCACAATGACGGCAACAAACGATTTCGTTATGAATCAAACAATGTTGCGGATCAAGGACCCCGAAAAGTCCATACCATTCTATGAAGAAGTCCTCGGCATGACGTTGCTCGACCGATTCGATTTTCCAAATATGGCATTCAGCCTGTACTTTCTTGGCTATCCCGCATCCGAGATTCCAGAAAAGAAAGAAGAAAGAGCAGAATGGATTTTCCAGCAACCAGCGTTACTCGAACTTACCCATAACCATGGTACGGAATCAGATGCCGAATTCAGTTACCACGATGGCAACGGCGAACCCCAAGGTTTTGGTCACATCGGCATTTCAGTCCCCGATGTTTATCAAGCCTGCGAACGGTTTGATTCGCTCGGTGTTGAGTACGTGAAGCGACCAGACGATGGCAACATGAAGGGGCTGGCTTTTATCAAAGATCCAGATGGCTACTGGATCGAAATTTTATCGGCCAAAGGTTTGCGTGATCTTATTCTTGGCTGAAGCAGGTTCGTTAGAGCGCGCATAGTTTTACAATCTTTAATACTCTGGGTACCTCTGCTTTTCCTATTGCTGGCAGTTATAAGATTTTCTAATGGCGCCAATTCAAGGCGCGTACCAGATCGGCGATGTGTAGGCTCTTTCCTGGATCACGTCAGGATAGTCATCACCGTTCTCCTTGCCGAGCGCAATTCTGTCCAAAAGGGAATGGCGCGCTGTAGGCACCTGGAGTACGCGCGCGTAGTAAAAGGCAGAATTATCCAAGTCAAATTCAGGGTCGACCCAGACCGCAGATAACTGGGCTGCACCCTGGTCACTGGTGGTTTTGGCGGTTCGCAGATTGACATTATCAGGCAGGCGAACCAACTTACCATCAACTGGCTGCTGATCATCTGACCACACTACATCGAACACTCGCTCATGCGTCTTGCCGGTTTCGTCAACCCAGCCCTTAACGAGTTGAACACGGTCAAGGTTCGCGGTTGCTGGGTCACGTGCCGCAAAAATCATAAAGGTCGGTGACGAATCCTTAGAGGGGCTTTGGGTCAGAGTTGCCCCCATCGGCACACCCTTCTCGTAACCCGTTGTGCTGATGTCCCTCAGGTCAGCTGTTGTAAACTGCCAACCACCAAACAGTCTGACGCGGATTCGAGCGCCCGTCGTCGCATAGACTTCTCTTCGATACATCGCGTCCATGATCGATTCTCGGGAGTTCTCTGTCGCCCACACGGCCGCCAACCCTGACGCAGACATGCTCCACCCCGAGGCATTACCTAATGCATTTGACTCTTTATTTTCAGGCACTGAATCGACGGCAAATTTGCCCCAAAAATTGGGTTCTTCAGCAGTCGAAAGACCTGTGTGCGAATCCGTTGAGCCGATCATTCCAATCTTAAAGGGATTTGCACCAATGTCCTGGCCAAGTTCAAGCCCTGTTTTGAGAGCAGCACGAACGTAATCGCCTCGACCTACGACATACTGTTCCTTCACCGAAGACAGGTAATGCGCATAGGTTTCGAATTTCGCAAACTCATCATCAGGTGACAACGATTCATGGCTTTCCGAGTCACCCTTGATTTGAGTGACTTCTACAATGCGCTCATATCGTAGCCGCTGTACCGCATAGTCACGATCGATGGCATTACCGCGCAGAGACTTGATGTCGAACATCACACCTTTGCTGACATTTGAATTGTGAGGAATAGACAGAAACCGTACGCCGGTTTCGTTCTCTGTTTTGCCGAGCCATTGCCACAGGTCCTCTGGATAAGGGCTATCTGTTGAGGCGAACGGCATGAATTGTCTACCTGAGGTTGCATCAGCGTTGCTGATCACAACTCTATGTAAGTTAGCGCCCCCAGGTTGGGATGACCACTCCCAGCCAGAAAAAGCAGTAAAGGTGCCTGGGTTGTTGTGGCGGTCTGCGGTGTCCAGCAAACTGCGCCAGGCATTAAGAGCGGACACATCAGCGCCTGGTACCGGATCGCCCAAATCTTCCGCATAACTTTTGGCAGATTCTCTTGGGTCAGCCGGCTTAGGTAAGATGTCGTTAAAAAAAGCCTGACCATTGCCACTGTCAATCGCATCTCTGATTTCGCGCTCTCTGTACCACAGCACCAAATTTTCTATGGGTCCAGGGTCTTTAAGGCCAATACCCTCATAGTAGATATCCTTGATAACACCCAGAAACTCTGCATGATCTGACACAACCAAAAAATCGAGTGGTGTTTCAAGCTGAACTCGAGATCGATTGTAGGCATGAATCACAGGTTCTCCCTGTGCGAAACGGTACGCATCATCGGGCGAAACCGATTTGTTGCCATTCAGAAACGCATCAAACGAGTTGTTGGTGTGCAGGTGGGTGTCACCCCACAGCAACTGCGTTGTTTTAGTAGGAGCGTCGGCCATGGCCGTCGACATGCTGATGAACAGCAGTGGTAAGAAAACCACCGGATAAGAAAACTTCATGAGGGTACCCCTCCATCAAAGACGTTAATGGCCTTGTTGAACGGCGCTTGTCTCGCTTCATCGTAATCGGATTTAGCCTGAAGATCGTCTTGCCATAGTATCTCTGCCGGTTCAAATGGCAGTAGCGCCTTGACTATATTTTTTGAGGCCTCATCCAGACAAGCAAATCGTTCGCGAAGCATTTCCAGACAATACACGCGGTAGCGAGACACAGGCAATTGCTGATAATGGCAACTCTGAACAGTCATCGAGAACTTGTCCTGTTTTTGATGCCAGGCATTTGCGTTGCCGATGAGTTGAACGAGGTGTGTCTCACAAATCTCTTTTAGCATTGGCGTAAGGTCACTCGATATTACGGATAGAAATTCACCATCAGTGGATTGTTGGCTAGCGTTCCACATGCGGCCCAGCCATTCGAACACGCGAGGAGCCGTGTCACGCATGATTTCCGCCGGCGTAGGGTCCTGGCCAAAGTGACGAAGCATTGGACCCATCAAACCGATATCGGCAAGTGAAGGTTTGTCGCCTAGAACAAAGGGACGCAATTCTAGCACCGAGGACAGCAGAACTAGAATCCGATGATAACCTGCTTCGACGTGCTCTCGCGTTTCACTCGTCACACCATCGTTTATCACGAAGCCTTTTAGTTGGCGATTTTTCAGCATGCGGCAAAGCCAAAACCTTGGCAACTTGACGTGGGCCGTCAGTTCGTCAGCAAGAATGCGGCTCAACAGCTCTCGATCATGGTCGTAACTCCAACGATAATGCATAGCGGCTCGCCACAACCACTCGTCTGCATAGTCTTCAATAAGGTGCGCGACAAATTCAACCACCGGATCTT
>JBLIIB010000344.1:0-4126 GCA_047634795.1 Candidatus Azotimanducaceae bacterium
GCTTAACAGCGTCATTCGTAAAGCGACAAGAAAGCGGAAATTGTTTCCAACGGATGACTCAGCCAAGAAAGTTATTTATTTGGCCATTGAGGCGGCATCAAAGAAGTGGACAATGCCGATCCGGAATTGGAAGCCAGCACTCAACCGGTTTATGATCATGTTCGAAGACCGATTGTCGGACTACATTTAACCCCGGGCAGTTACACAGAAATATTTACAGGGTCAAAGATTCTGCCACTTGTGAACACATTGCTAAGCAATGTGCTCGGGTTCTCAAAAATTTCGCTATGCGAAAAATTCTGCCACTTGTGAACACATTGCTAAGCAATGTGCTCGGGTTCTCGAAAATTTCGCTATGCGAAGGATTCTGCCACTTGTGAACACATTGCTAAGCAATGTGTTCGGGTTCTCGAAAATTCCGCCAGAGGCGAACCATTAGGCCTACGCCTTTTCAAAGTTCAGATTCAACTCCAAGGTACCCAGCATGATGCCCGGCTGATGCAGAAAGTCGTTTTTCTCTGCGTATTCAAAGTGATCTATGCGATCCAGCAATACTTTCCACGCCCCCATTTGCTCGACCCTCGATAAGGTAGCCCCTGGGCAGACCCTGGCACCTTGCGAGAACGTCAGGTGACGCGTACCGGCTTTTCGGTCGAGCTTGAGATCGAGGGGACAGTCCCATTCTTCGGGATCGATGTTAGCCGCTGCCCAGCGCAGGTGAAGATAAGAACCCTTGGGTACTTTGACGCCCTGGAAAACCTCATCCTGACTTGTGATACGGGTCGACAACCCTTGTGTCGGGGAACGCAAACGCATGCCCTCTTCTGTAAATGCGCGAATTTTGGATCGGTCGTCTTTTAGTGATTGCCAGACTTTAGGATTATCGATCAAGAGCTGCACTTGTTCTGCAATGGCATACTGAGTTGTCTCGAGCCCACCAATGACCATGGCATAAACAATACCGTTGATCTCCAGATCGACTAGTTTGCGTTTTAGCGGCGAGTATTCGACCTGCGTGAGAAACGTGATCATGTCCTCCCCGGGATTATCGCGCTTCTCTTGAATCAGATTATTCGTATAGGTTTTGAATTCTTCCAATACTTCAGACTGAGACTTCATGTCCTCTTCCGGCAGAAGGTTGTTGTGCTTACTGCCATACACAAAAGGTTTAACGGTTCCGTCACCATAGTATTTCAGCAACTTAAGGTCTTCTATCGGCCAGCCTAGAATGTTTGCCATCACGGTTTGCGGGACGGGTTGCGCAAATCCAGAAATCCATTCAACTTCGCCGCGATCAATCCATTTATCAATCCACTCGTTCACCACGCGATCTACCATCGCCTCATGTCGAGGCGCGCCAGGGCCTACCCAGGGATCGGTGAGTTCTTGTCGGTGGGCACGCCACATTTCGGGATTAGGGCGCAGTGATGACATCGATGCCAGTATCGCGCTAACGTTGGGAATTGAAAAAACGTCTTCGCCGGAATCGACGATCTGTTTTAAGAAGACACTACCAACAACAGGGAACCGGTCTCCGTCACGCACGACAAGCGCGATGTCGTCATGTTTTGACAAAATAAATGCATCCGTATCAGGTTCAAACCCTTCTCCAGGAATACAGTGCACCGGCGCCTGGTGGTGCAGAATGTCGTACGATTCGTACCAGTGTTCCTGCGCCCCGGGTGAGAAAAGGTCGACATCGTTCAGGTCGTGCGGGCAACTCATTTCGCTGATCTTGTGATTAGGCGTTTTATCAATCATGTTTTCCTCCGCGGGCACTGTTGTTGTAGTTCAACTCGGTTGTAGTTCACGTGTGAAGTACTACCTGCGAACACTTTTTTTGGACCCAGTCACCAAAGTACCGGAAAAACACAATTATTTCAAAACGACCTATTAGAGGGGTGGTAAGAGAAAGGGGGGCGTTCTCTATGGAAGTGATTGCGCCTCGCCCACGCGGGCTTGTCAGCGCAGAGCACTTTTTAGACACTCCATTGAAACACCATCAATACGCTTAGAACACTTGCCTCTGCTCCCTAAGCACACAACATCAGGATTGCGTATCAACAGGGCCATTCATCCCAGGTCGATGGCCCTCAGGATGACCAAAACAGTGTCTTAATTTTGCAGTCAGGCAGCCACTTGAAAAGCTAGCTGCGTTGCTCGCGCCACCAATCCGGAACTTCAATCGGCATCGTTTGACTGTTCTCTATCATTAATGGCGTGGCATCCGCTTGAGGCTCCTGCGGATTTGACGGGACAAGACCCTTCGACCCGCGATCCATTGGGTCCACCCATTTAACCCAGTGGTCTTCTATGATTGCGCCGAACTTTTCACCAAAGTCTTCGTGGTGATCACTGCTTTGGTGAATAAGGAATGCCTGATAATCATCGAAGGATAGAAGCGCATAATACTCGCCACGTTCCGGGCCCCGAAAGAATTCATAGCGACGGCATCCGGGTTCAGTTGCCCAGGTATCCTTATAAAGCATCGCCTGCATGTCCTCATAGGCCGTTTCTTCGCCAGCTTTTACCTTGATGTAAGATAGTAGTGTTGCCACGATTAACTCCGAGTTAAGTTGATGGGTGTCTTAAATTGCTAGGGAAGCGCTGATTAAATGAATATTTTTATGGGGTCGCCCAGGCAAGGATAATCGTTCCGGCTGGGTCGCACATGTTTTGGTCCAACCTAAAAACGCTGGAAAAGCCTACACATCCCGACGCAAATAGACCTTAATCAGAGGTTCCGTGAAATATTTTCCTGTACAAAAACTAAGAAAGAAGGTCTCGAGCGCTCGCGATAATGCATGACTTAACAAGACTGCATTAACACGAACGCAATAACGCGCAAGTCGACTACAGCCCCAAAATAGCTTTGGCGACAATATTGCGCTGTACCTGAGACGAGCCGCCCGCGATGGTTCGCATTCGATTGTTCATATAGCTTGGCATCATGGTCAGACCGCTTTCAAAACCAATCGCAGCCGGACCACTCACCGACAGTGAATCCAGCTGAAAAGGTAATCCATAATAGGCCGCCACCTCGACGCCCAATTCGTCCGCTCGTTGTAACGTTTCCGCACTGATGGCATTGAGGACCGATGAGACGGAGCCAGGCCGATTACCAGCACTAAGGTTTGCCAGCACACGCTGCTCCGAGGTCTCCATGGCGAGAGCGTCGATTTCAAGTTGAGCCACCTTGAGTTTGAACGCAGAGTTATCAGCAAGAGCGCTACCGTCACTACCTGTCTGCGATGCCAGAGCACGGGAACGACTAAGCAGGCGCCTTAACTCAATAGATGACATGGAAAACCGTTCAAACTCCAGCAGGTACTTGGCCACGGACCAGCCGTCGTTTTCTTTACCCACACGGTTGGCTTTGGGTACCCGGACATCGTCAAAAAACACCTGGTTCAGTTCGTGACTGCCTTCCAGATTGATGATCGGTTTTACCGTGATACCGGGCGTGTTCATATCGATCAGAAGAAAGGAGATTCCCTGCTGCACGCGACCCTCGGTGGACGTCCTGACCAGCGCAAAAATCATATTGGCGTGTTGAGCATAGCTGGTCCAAATTTTAGTGCCGTTAACGATATAGTCATCACCATCGCTTTCTGCGGCGGTTTTCAGTGAAGCAAGATCAGAGCCGGCGCCCGGTTCAGAGTAGCCCTGACACCAGAAGTGTTCACCGGACAGCATACGAGGCAAATAATAATCTTTTTGCTCTTGGGTACCGTAACCGATCAGCATAGGGCCGCACATTCGAAGTCCCATAGGGATAATCCCAGGCGTTTCTGCACGGGCACATTCCTGGGCAAAGATGTAGCGTTGGGACAGGGACCAGTTGGTGCCGCCGTATTCCTCTGGCCAGTCCGGAACCGCCCAACCCTGCTTGGAGAGTATGTTTTGCCAAGCCATACTGTATTCAAACTCAGGCCAGACGCTGGTTTTTTTTCGCCCGGCTTCCTTTAGTTTGTCGGTAAGCTTTTCAGCAAGGAAGTCCCGTACCTCCTGTCGAAAAACTTCATCATTGGCGGTGGAATCACTTTTCATCGTTGCAGACCTTTTAAACTTTCCGGGGCATTTATTGAACCCATCATCAATCGTGACCTGTTTGCCAGGCGGCTAA
>JBLIIB010000345.1:0-4077 GCA_047634795.1 Candidatus Azotimanducaceae bacterium
GGACGTTGCGAAGCAACACGGCGTGCACGTGAATATTGAGGCGCTAGCCGCCGCATTGTCTGTTCGGGTGATTCCGATTGTGGCATCAAGAAAACAGGGTCTGGCGGAATTGCGGGATGCATTGGCAGACGAACAGCGTGGCTCTTCTCCGGTCGTGAACGAACTCGATGACGAGTTCATCGGTGACCGTATTGTTAAACGCTACCATCGAGCCACCAGTATTGTGAACGGTGTCGTAACCATGGAGCCGATGGAGCATACGATCACGGAAAAGTTAGACCGTGTGGTGTTAAATCGCTGGCTTGGCGTACCCATTTTCCTTTTAATGATGTATGCGATGTTTACGGTGGCGATCAACTTCGGTGCCGTTTTCATTGATTTCTTTGACGTGCTTTTTGCTGCCGTTGTGGTGGATACACCGCGTTGGTTCCTAGAGTCAATGTCAGCACCTGCATGGGTTATCGTGTTGCTTGCAGACGGGCTGGGCGGTGGTATTCAACTGGTTGCCACGTTCATACCGGTCATTGGTGGTCTGTTTCTCTGTTTGTCTGTACTTGAAGCTTCAGGTTATATGTCCCGTGCCGCATTTGTCGTCGATCGTTTGATGGCGCGAATCGGCTTGCCGGGTACAGCCTTTGTGCCGTTGATCGTCGGATTTGGTTGTAACGTGCCCTCGGTGATGGCGGCCCGGAGCCTGGGCCGTGAAAGCGACAGGTTGCTCACGATTGCGATGGCGCCTTTTATGTCCTGTGGTGCTCGCCTGACGGTTTACGCACTGTTTGCGGCTGCGTTGTTTCCGGAGAACGGTCAGAACATTGTCTTTGGTTTGTACCTTCTAGGAATTGCCATGGCCGTGTTGACCGGATGGCTGTTTAGAAAACAGATTTTTGAAGAAGAAGTCACGCCTTCTTTTCAAGAGATGCCGGCCTACCATTTACCCGTACTCAGAAACGTGTTGCTGACAACCTGGTTCAGGCTAAGGGGATTTGTGGTACGTGCAGGCAAAACAATAATTCTGGTCGTGATCGCGCTAAGTTTCCTCAATTCGATCGGAACAGATGGTTCCTTCGGGAATGAGGATAGCGATAGTTCTGCGCTGGCCGCGATTGGTAAATCGATTACCCCGGTGTTTGCTCCGATTGGCCTCACCGAAGAAAACTGGCCGGCCACTGTCGGTCTATTTACGGGGTTGTTTGCCAAAGAGGCTGTGGTTGGTACGTTAGATGCGCTTTATAGTTCTGGAGGGGATGACGAAACGGATTCGTCAGAAATGCCTGATTTGCCGGGCGCCCTCCTGGAAGCGGGCACAACGATTATAGATAACAGCCGTGATCTTGTGGGCAGCCTGACTGACCCGTTGGGAATAGGAATAGACGCTAGTGATTCTTTGGAAGATTCCGCAGATGCTCAGGGTGTGGAAACATCTACCCTCAGCAATATGGCACAGGCGTTTGGTACTCCTTTCGCCGCGTTTTGTTACCTTGTGTTCGTGTTGCTATACGCACCCTGTGTGGCTGTATTGGGCGCAACGGCTAAAGAAGCGGGTGTGCGTTGGATGCTTTTAACTTTTTTTTGGACAACCGGGCTTGCCTATATAACCGCCAGCAGTATCTATCACATTGGCACGATAATGGACACGCCTGTTAAGTCGTTACTCTGGCTCCTAGGCTGCGCGATAGTGAGTTTTGTTGCGGTGCGATTGCTTCGTGTGGTGGGTAAAAAGTCCGTTCAGAGCAATTTGATCCCCGTCGTTCAGGTCCGCTGAGCGATCTAGCCGAACGCTTCGGTTTTAACGTGGCGCGGCACTGTCTTTTCCGATTGCGGCTCGCAAAGTCCTGCTTCTATCCTTCCTGCCGTCGTGTAATGATTGCGTTTCTTTATAAACGGTTGTTTTAGTGGATATCCGCACTCGCCTGTCGCTGGCTCTGGTCTTTGTCTCGCTGCTTAGCATGATGCTGCTTGGCACCTTTGCCTACTATACCTCTGCAAATTTGCTTCAGGAAATTTCACTTCGGCAACTCGATGCGCTTGCAGAAAGTAAGCGACGAGACCTCATTAAAGTTTATGACGGCTGGGAAGATAACCTCAGGCTCATCCGAAATAGTGAGCAGCTCCGGCATTCTATGCGGGACCTTGTTGATTCAAACGATCCGGAAGCACTCCACAGTATCCAAAGAATTATTCAGGGTATTACCGTCGCGGTTCCCGAAATCGACAAGCTGATCATCTTTGACATTGATGGTGACGAAATCGCCTCCTTCGGCCGATCCAAGGTCACGCATTCGAAAGTCCCTATCGGTGATGACGTGCGCTACGTCGGTACTTTCCTGTCTGAAGACGGCCTGCGAATTGCGATTAATACCGGCGTCCATCTTGATGGCTCATTGATTGGCGGCGTTGAACTCATTATTGACGCCGGCGACGTATTTGATGTCACCGGCGACTACACGGGCCTTGGTGAAACGGGCGAAGCGTTTGTCGTGATGCAAGAGGACGGCCAATTGGTTGTCCTGAACCCATTGAGACACGATATCGCAGGTGCCGGTCAACAAGCCGAAATCACCGCGTCCGGTGACATGCGTACTGTATTTGTACCCGATGAAGGCTATCCGGCTGAAGCTCATTTGGATTACCGGGGCGAATGGGTATGGCTGGCTACACGCAAAATCGAGGCGCTCGGCTGGGGGCTCGTGGTCAAGGTTGATGTGAGCGAAGAAGAACAGCGCGCAGATGTATTGCAGGAGTCCTTGTTTGATATTGCGATAGCTTTATCTGCCTTTGCTATCATCGGAGGTACATTACTGGGTATGTATCTCGCGAAGCCCATTCAGGATCTTGCCGTCGTTGTTGAGCGAATGCGGCATGGTGAAAGCAGTCTGCGGGCGGAAGTGAGAGGTGATGATGAAATTGCCTATCTCGCCGAGTCACTCAATGAGTTCCTTGACCACATGGAAGAACAACAAGATAACCTAGGGGAACAGCAGGACAAAAATGCCTGAGTTTATTGATTTTCTAAAACTCTTTGGCGGCTTTGTTTATCTGCTTATGGGAGGCGAACTTCTGGTTCGCGGTGCGCTAGGGCTTTCAAAAGAAAGTAACATTCCCCCCGTGGTTGTTGGCATGACGGTGGTTGCCATGGGCACCTCTGCACCGGAACTGATGGTCTCTACCTTTTCTGCGCTGTCCGGTTATCCAGAGATTGCGATCGGCAATGTGATTGGTAGCAACATCGCTAATGTACTCTTGGTGCTGGGTGTTCCCGTATTGATTTATCCCATCGCGTGTAACCAAGAGGGCTTGTCGAAACAGGCGAGTCTGATGATTGCTGTGTCCCTCATGTTTATCATCATGTGCGTATTCCAGCCGATTACCTTCGTCGAAGGCCTGCTGCTGGTGACGGTGTTGTTTGGTTTTCTGATCGCCGCGACGCGCGGTTCATCGCTGATTCCGTTAGATGACCCTGAAGAGGAAATGGACCGCGGCTTGGGGTTACCCACTTACCCCAGCACGATTACGCTCTTTATTGTGCTCGGCGCGATCTCGTTGCCATTGGGTGCTGACCTTGTCGTTGAAGGCGGCGTTGGTCTGGCTTCAACCTGGGGCGTATCTGAAGCGGTCATTGGCCTCAGTCTGATTGCTCTGGGTACATCTTTGCCGGAACTGAGTACAACGGTCATTGCTGCGCTTCACAAGAGTTCTGACGTCGCGATTGGCAATGTCATTGGCAGTAACCTGTTCAATATTCTGGCGATACTGGGTATCACGGCCTTACTCACCGATATTCCGGTAGATCCTATGTTCCTGCGCTTTGATGTATGGGTGATGTTCTCCGCGTCCGTTTTGCTTTGGGTTTTTGTGCTTTCAAAAGCTACGATTGGTCGCGCCTGGGGCGGCGTGTTCTTGGCGGGATATTTCTCTTACCTCGCGATTATTTACTAAGTTATTTACCAAGTTATCTATGAGCCAGGGCGTTCTTGGATCGCAGCGTGAAGTTTAAACGCTGCGCTGTTTCCAGCGCCTCCTTTTTGAAGACCTCTTTTTTAATCGCCTCTTTGCTAAATACTCAGGCGCATCCCC
>JBLIIB010000346.1:0-4073 GCA_047634795.1 Candidatus Azotimanducaceae bacterium
GCAACACGCCTTCCATTTCGCTTCTGTCTAATTCGATACGCTGTGGTGTTTCTTCAATAGTGTAGACCGTGGCGCCGCGAACATTGTCGCCTTCCCATAACATTCCATGTTCAATAGAGCCTATTCCGCCGGAGCCTCCGCAAATGAATCCTGCGGAAGATGAAGTTGGCACGGTACTGGGGAATACTCTAAGTTCGGCACCCACCGCCTCTGCTTCTTTTTCGATGTTGTACAGAATGGCTCCTGCCTCGACGCGTGCATATTCGGCCGTGAGTTCGACGATGCGATCAAGATGGCGGGTATTGACCAGAATACCTCCATGCAGGGGTACGCCCTGTCCATAGTTACCGGTGCCCGCACCACGAGGTGTTACAGGAATCTTGTATCGTGCTGCCAGTGAGATAATCGCGACCAGCTGTTCCTGTGTTTGCGGCCATGCGATGACCTCGGCTGCGCGCCCGTCTAATTGGGGGGTGAGTATTGGAGAAAAGTGGTAACAGTCTTTTGAACCTGAATTGAGCTGGGCGGGTGTTGTTGTAAGGTTGTCAAAGCCTACGATGTTTGCCAGCTGCTCAATGGCTTCCGGTGGCATTGGTGCTATCTGTGTCATAATTTTGTGTCGCGTTTTCAGAACCTTTATCCATTCAAAAATCGTGCCCGGTTTCTGAGCCCTGCTATGTCGCATTTCTTGGCGTGTCCGAGGCGAGGAGCGAATTATTTTGGTGCGCGGCACAGGGAAGCGCGCCCCCAAATAGATCGAAATCGAAAAATACTCTCGCGTCGTCGTCAGCCCAACAAGAGATTGGCCGTTAAAAGTGTAGTGCTATGCCAAGTACATGCCGCGGATGTGCTCTGGTACGTATGTTGCTTGGAGTAGTTGTATAGATTTGGATGACAGGATTATCTTTTGGCTACGCTTCGATTAACAAAATGCATACTGGTTGCGGGGGTAGCGCTCTTCGCGTTGCTGGTTGCGATTAACAATATCACCGACTACGCGTCTAATTTTCAGTTCGTAAAACACGTCCTGTCCATGGACACGACTTTCCAGGGCAACAAGCTTATGTGGCGAGCTATCGAGGCGCCCTGGGTCCATCACGTCGCTTACTGGATGATTATAGCGGTAGAAGTTTTAACCGGCGTGCTGTGTGGTTTGGGCAGTGTGTTGATGTTCATGGCTATGGGGCAACGCGATGCTGCTTTTCAGCGAAGTAAGAACCTTGCGACTATTGGCCTGACGCTGGGCATCTGTCTGTGGTTTACGGGGTTTATGACCGTCGGCGCAGAATGGTTTTTGATGTGGCAATCACCCAGTTGGAATGGGCAGGAAGCCGCCTTCCGATTCATTATGATCCTGTTCGCCATGCTGCTGTTCTTACACCAATCTGAACATGATCAGGAGCTGTAAATGTTAGTAACCAAACAACCCGTATTGCGCCGTTTTTGGTACACGACCGTGCCACTTTCTTACCTCGACCAAGGCCCGGTCCCGTTTACCCTGCTCGGCGAAAACCTGGTCATCTGGAAAGATGCAGAGGGCAATCCCGCCGCGACCCAGGATAGATGCAGCCATCGAACAGCGAAACTCTCGAAGGGCTATGTCGAAAATGGCAACATTGTTTGCGGCTATCACGGCTGGACATACAACCGTGACGGCGCCTGTGTCCATCTTCCCCAGGCACCGGAGCAAACAGAGCAGCGCGAAATTAGAGTACCCGCATACCACTGCATGGCGCAAAACGGTTACGCTTGGGTTTGTCTCGATGAGCCTCTGCAACCGCCGCCGAATATTCCTGAGGAGAGCATGGCAGGGGTTCGACGGATCGATCAGTTCTATGAACTATGGGATACTAGCAGCCTAAGGTTTCTGGAAAATGCTTTTGATAATGCTCATTTCAGCTACGTACATCGCTCTACATTTGGTGACCAGCAAAACCCGCTTCCGTCGAGCTATGAACTCAATGAGCACCCGTGGGGGTTTGAGTCCAAGACAACGGTGGAAATTCTAAACCCACCTGATAGCCATATTCTGACCGGCACCACGGAGCCACGGACATTGCGCTACCTCAATAACAGCTACCATTTGCCGTTTGCTCGGCGTTTTGGTTGCAGCTACCCCAGCGGGCTCATCCACACCATTTTTAATTGTGCGACGCCGATTGATGACAATCGCATTATGTTGAGTCAATGGCTGTACCGAAACGATTCTGAAGAACAAGCACCTGCAGATGTGCTGAATGCGTTTGATAGAAGGGTCACCGATGAGGATCGGGAAATACTGGAATCCACTGATCCAAATGCTTGTGTCGATGTCAGCAGACGTCGTGAAAAACATATGGTTTCTGATAGGCCCGGCTTGCTGATTCGGAAACTATTAATGGACCTCTTACATGCTCACGATGAGGAAGAGGTCTACGAGTGATTGTAGGGGCAGACGCAATGAACTTTACATTGGACCAGCACGCGGCATTGATGCGCTCAGCTAATGCTGTCGCCATCGAGTCTAGGGAGTCGGGCCATCATCCATTTGGCGCTATTTTGGTTGACGAAAAGGGTGAGATATTGATGAGGCAGGTCAACCTTGGTCCTGTTAGACATGCAGAGTCGACTTTAATTATTGCTGCCAGTGATCGATATTCATCTGTTAGTTTGTGGAACTGTACGGTCTACACCACGGTCGAACCTTGTGCCATGTGTGCGGCCACGCAGTACTGGGCGAACATAGGCAACCTTGTTTACGGTATTTCTGAGTCCGCCTTATTGGCGCTGACCGGGGCTCATTCAGAAAACCCAACGATGGATTTACCTTGCCGCGATGTGTTTGCGAAAGGTCAAAAAAGTATCAATGTGATGGGGCCAATGCCGCAGGTCGAAGACGAGATTCTCGCGGTTCACAAAGATTTTTGGAACGATTAGGGAAACTGGTCCAGGCAAAGTGATCATCCGGGTTGAAGATTTGCAGAGCGTTTCTAATCGAAAATTTAGTTCATAGGCTCCGCACGCCACTGAAATAGGCGCCGCTGAAATAGAAGGTGGGCTGCCATGACTATAGAGACAACAAAAGAAGATGCCGAGCTAATGATCGATGTTGTTTCAAAAATCGTTGGCATGAATGTTGAAGAACATCAACGTGAAGGGTTGTTCAAAATTTGTAGGCAGCAGCCAGTATGGCAGAGTTGACGTTCTCTGTTCCCCTAGAGAAATTTGTTGCTGCGCCTGTATTTGTTCCGGTCAAACCATCTCTGGTCAAACCATCTCCGGTCAAACCATGAATGCGTATCAAAAAGGCGTGGCTGAGATTGCTTCTAGTGTCAGATCGGGGATATCTCTGCCACAGATCTTATCTAGCAGTGCCTGGGAAATATTGATTTAAAGAGTAAGCGCGTTAATGCCTTCACCATGACACTAGAGCAACCCTCACAGGAAAAAGTATCGGAGATTGATCAAGAGACGAAATGTGGGGCGGACCCCAGGCCTTGGCAGGCGGACCGTTTTCGGTAAAAAACCTATTCGACGTCGAGGGTGCGATAACCCCAGCGGGCGCTAAAATCACAGAAACGGATTCCCCTTTGGTAGCCTGCGCTACGCTCCTTGCTCGACTTGTGTCTGCCGGTGCTGTGCTTCCGGGCGCGCTGAATATGGGTGAGTTGGCCTATGACTTCACTGGGGAGAATATCCAGGATGGTGCCTGTCGAAACCCGTGGGATACAGATCGGGTGTCGGCGGCTCGCCTTCCGGCACTGGCGCAGCGCTGGCGGCTGGCTTGGTTCCCCTTACGTTAGGCGCGGATACTAACGGAGTTATCACGGTGCTCTCTTCACTTTGCGGCTTGATGTGGCTCAAGCCCACCTGCGGATGATTACCAAGAACAGGCGGCTATCCGTTTTGTGACAGTCCGGATCATGTTGGACCCATGGCGTGTTCAGTTACCGATTTGGCACTTGTATACGACGTCCTTCAAGTTTTTTGCGCGGGTGACCATACCTGCGTGAGCATGCCAGTGTGAATCGGCCCGTTCAGCCTGTTGGCGAATTACAGTGTGATAGGAGTAAGCTTTCTGTCCGCATGGCGAG
>JBLIIB010000347.1:0-4068 GCA_047634795.1 Candidatus Azotimanducaceae bacterium
CAAAACTTTCACGGTCCAATCTAGCAAGCATTAATGAAGACAAGCCCGCAGCATTAGATGAGGCCTTGTTTGGGAAATTATTACAGCGTTGTCAGTCTAGTGCGCCGGAGCATAATTTCTAATTCATGAGCACGTTATACTCTCTTGATGCATCAACGATCGACCTTTGCTATCCGCCTTTCCATGGGCTGATTTCCGCAAGACCAAGGCCGCTGTAAAGCTACATGTTGGATTGAATCACGCCGGTTACCTGCCAGAGTTTGTCGCTATAACGGAAGGGAAAAAACACGATGTGATAGTTGGGAGGATGTTAAGGATACAACGACTACGCTTGGTATAAGCAGTTGACAGATAAGGGAATATTCTTTGTTACTCGCCTTAAAACCAATGCTAAGTATCAAGTAACAGATCGTCGATCAGTGGCAAAAGGATCAGGTTTAACCTGTGATCAAACGATAGAATTTACCGGCCGGCAAACTGCAAAAAAGTGTCCTATTGCTCTGCGCAGAATAGCCTATCGGGACCAGTTAACGGGAAAGAAGTATGTGTTTTTGACCAACAACTTTAAGCTGTCTGCGAAAACCATTGCAGACATTTATAAGTCTCGCTGGCAGGTTGAGTTGTTCTTCAGATGGATAAAGCAAAACCTAAAAATCAAATCATTTGTAGGCACCAGTAAAAATGCGGTGTTGGCTCAAATCTGGATAGCAATGTGCATGTATTTACTGATCGCATTCATCAAGTTCCAATCTCGATTAGCAAAGAGCCTGCAGCAAATACTAAGGTTACTGCAGCTCAATTTGTTTGAAAAACGTGATCTAATGGCGCTATTGAGAGGCGATCCAGTGAACGACGAATTACCGAACGTCAATCAGATGGCGCTGCTATAAAAGTTAACGGGACAGTAGTGCTACAGTCTGTAAAAATAATACTGCGCTCATTCAATTGATTGATGGTGCACCAAGTGCAGTCACTGAAATCAAGACTTGCTTAAACAAGAAGGTTACTTGGACATACGAAAAAGATTTCCCCGCAGGTGACGCTCCCCCCTTTGCCATTCTTTTCAATCCGAGCGAGTTTCCGGGTAGCCCTAACAGCGTAAAGGTCTGGTCAAAACCGGTTAACGGCGACAAAAATCAAGAATTCACTCTGCAAACTAAGCGAGAGGTAGATAAAGATATTTGCATCAACTCTGACGTTTACATTCCGGAGAAAGGAATTCTGGACCCGGTGTTTCTTATCGATAAGTAGCGATTTCCAAAAGATGTGAAAGCTCGCCGACTGCTCTGTCACGGGAGCAGTGTCGACGGGAAAGCACAGACGATGACTGACCAATCAATAAACGCGCCATTTCCTAATGCAGGGAAATTGGATTTACCTTTCCTCTGCTCACGGATAAAATTGAAATTATTGCGCCACTCAGATTGTCGTATGACGATACGTAACACCCGAACAAACCCCATGAGCAAAACAACAGAAATCCTAATTATTGGCGCGGGTATTATCGGCCTAACAACAGGGCTAAGGCTCGCGCGTGAAGGCATGCAGGTAACCCTCGTCGATCCGGCACAACCTGGCAGTGGCGCCTCCTACGGCAACGCCGGTACCATAGCGGATTACGCGGCTCTGCCTGTGGGGCATCCTGGGATATTTCGTCAACTACCTTCGCTCCTGTTTGACAGGGACAGCCCGCTTGCCATACAGCGATCTGCGATTGCCGACGTTGTACCGTGGCTGGCGCGCTTTCTGCTCGAATGCCGTCTTTCCCGATTTAAGGCCAACACAGCCGCTATCACACAACTCGTGGCCGACGCTGCGCCAAGATGGCAAACGCTCGTGGAGGACGTAGACGGCCAACTGCTTCTGCACGCAAAGGGCTGCCTCTACCTTTACACGGACGATGCCACTTTCAAATCTGGTGAGCGAGATATCCAATTTCGTAGAACACTCGGCGTAAAAGGGGAAATGCTCAACGCCGACGAACTGACCCAACTCGAACCCAACCTGTTCCAGACCACAAGCGGCGGTGCCTATTTTCCCGACGCGCTGTTCCTGAGTGATCCGGGCACCATGTGTGGGAAGATTTTTCAGGCGTTTACGGACGCGGGCGGAAGCCTGATCCATGATCGAGTGACTGGCATTCAGCGGCACCCCGGGGGTCCTCGCGTGACCCTGGCCAGCGGCGAGCAGATAAGCGCCACTACTGTGGTCTTGTCGGCGGGTGCCCACGCAAAAAAACTTGCAGCGCAGGCAGGAGACAAGATCCCTATCATCAGCGAACGGGGTTATCACCTAGAATACAATTGTGACACGGCGTTGTTAAACAGGCCTGCGTGTTTCACCGCAGGTGGATTCTACATATGTCCTATGGCAGGTCGATTGCGGGTTACCGGAACAGTCGAGCTTGGCAACACCAGCCCGCAGCCATCCCAACACCGCCTCGACGCGCTTGATCGCGGTGTACGGCGATTTTTTCCAGACCTGCCACCACCGGATAAGTCTTGGCTTGGGTTTCGACCTTCGCTACCAGATAGCAAACCGGTGATCTCGGCCTCAAGGCACGGCAATGATATTATCTATGCTTTCGGTCATGGTCACATTGGCATGACGCTTGCGCCGATTACTGCTGACATCGTGCAGTCAATCATCAGTGAAAGTGAGCCACCGGTACCGGTAGCGCCCTACTCGGTGGAAAGATTCTAACTGCAGCGGGCTAGAGCTGACATATCTATGAATCAATTCTCTTGGCACCTATTAGTTCCTCAGCACTGACACTTTAGCTGTGCCGCACCGTGGTGCTCTACTGACGATTACGTTGCCCTGCACCATTTTCCTCCTAAAGCCGGTAGTTGCACATTGCCCATTAACCAGTGTAGATTTAGTTACCGGCATTGGCTAGAGCCAGCAATCGTCGGCCAGAGTTTCTTCCAACCTTGTTTGACGAGTGAGGGAAAAAATGGCCACATGCAAAGCGGTATCACGTTACATCTCGCGGGTTGAGTTATGACTGAGTCATCACTCTGGCCTCTAGTATTGTATTTCCTTTCCGTTCTTGTTTTGGTCGCCGGTATTCTTGTCATCTCAGCGTTGCTCGGCGAACGCTCCCCTATGCAACGTGCAACCGGCGAACCCTTTGAATCTGGTGTGGTTCATATCGGTTCGGCACAAATCCCAGTGACTGTTGAATTTTACCTGATCGCCATGTTCTTCGTGATCTTCGATCTCGAGACAGTATTTATATTTGCCTGGGCGGTCGCTTTCTACGAACTGGGTGTCTTTGGCTATCTTGCGATCTGCGTGTTCATCCTGGTGTTGGTGGTTGCACTCATCTACGAACTTAAGTCCGGTGCGCTGAACTGGGGTAACAAGAGAAGGACGGGGCTACCTGCCGGCGCCCGACTACAAAAGGCAGAGGAATAAGAAATGGAATGGAGTTTAAGCAAGGCAGAGGAAAGCATCCCAGTCAAACAAGTGGACACAGCCCTTGATGAGCACCTGAAGCGTAATCTGGTCATGACCAACCTCGAGGACATGCTGGCCTGGGGCCGCAGCAATAGTATTTGGCCGTTCAACTTTGGTCTTTCCTGCTGCTACGTAGAGATGGCCACCTCAATCACCAGTCGCTTTGACCTCGCCCGATTCGGCTCGGAGGTCATCCGCGCCACACCACGGCAAGCAGACATGATGGTCATTTCCGGTACCTGCTTCCTGAAAATGGCGCCGGTGGTCCAACGTCTCTATGAACAATTACTCGAACCTAAGTGGGTGATTTCCATGGGTTCCTGTGCCAACTCCGGTGGTATGTATGACATTTACAGCGTGGTACAGGGCGTGGATAAGTTCCTGCCTGTGGACGTTTACGTTCCGGGTTGTCCACCACGCCCCGACGCATTCCTGCAAGGGCTCATGCTGCTGCAGGATGCCGTTGGCAAGGAGCGCCGTCCCCTCAGCTGGATTGTCGAGGATCAGCGAATAATAAAAGCAGAAAAAACCAGCCAACGAGACCTAAGAACGGATGAGCGCATGCGTGCGACCAACCTGAGGGAACCCGACGGCGTATAAGTGAGT
>JBLIIB010000348.1:0-4051 GCA_047634795.1 Candidatus Azotimanducaceae bacterium
TGAAGAAATGGCCATCGCATCGGGGACCCCTGTGCCGCCGGTCTACGTGATCAATGAAGACGCCATCAATGCTTTTGCCGCAGGCTACTCCCCTAGCGACGCCGTTATCGGTGTCACTCAGGGAGCGATCGACAATCTTAGCCGCGATGAATTGCAGGGTGTGATTGCTCACGAGTTCAGCCACATACTCAACGGTGATATGAAACTTAATATTCGACTCATGGGCATACTGTATGGGATTTTAATGCTGGCGTTGCTCGGTCGCATCATACTTACACCCTCAACCCGCGTCATCTCCGGCAGGAATCGGACGCATGCGGGTGTGCTTGCCATCGGTATTGGCCTCATGGCCATAGGCTATATTGGCCAGTTTTTCGGTAACGTTATTAAATCCGCTGTCAGTCGCCAACGAGAATATTTGGCAGACGCCTCTGCCGTGCAATTCACCCGCGACCCTTCCGGCATAGCAGGTGCACTGAAGCGAATCGGCGGCTATGGATCCGGCTCAAAACTTCAACATCCTGAAAGTGAAGAATTGAGCCACATGTTCTTCGCTGAAGGCATTACCTTATCGTTTCGCTCTATGATGGCAACGCACCCGCCACTTGATGATCGCATCAAGAGAATCGAACCGCGATGGAACGGAACATACCAATTAGAAAATACCGTCTCCAGCGCCAGCGACTCTCCTGAGACCAAAAGTGAAATCGCAGGTGTCTCCGGATTCAGCCAGCAGGCAGCTGTAGCAAATATTGTCGTCAATCCTGATGAGATCATCGCTAGTATCGGGAATCCCAGTGACTCAGCTGTGCACCTTGCGAGGGAGATGATCAGCGCATTGCCGATCGCATTGACACAAGCCGCACATGAACCCTATTCCGCCAGGGCGTTGGTTTATATGATGCTGCTCGACAGAAACGATGAGGTCAGACAAACACAACTGGACCATCTAGAAAATTCCGCAGACTTCGGCGTCTTTGATGCAATGACAAAACTGCTAGCAACGGCTTCACTAAAACCGAACATGCGGTTTACCTTGCTAGAGATGGTATTACCAACGCTTCGACAATTAAGCTACGAGCAATATAAGCTTTTCCTTAAGAATCTCGACTCACTGATGAGAGCGGATGGACGCATTGGATTGGCAGAATGGGCACTGCAAAAAATGCTGACCAAACATCTCAGCGAAGTGTTCGAATCCATTCACACCAAGGTTAAGAATAAATCATTAGAGGAATTGAAAGAACATTGTGAGATTTTGATTTCCATGCTCGCATTCTGCGACAAAACATCAAATATCCCCTCGAGGAAGTCGTTTGACGCGGGCCAACTTGAGCTGGGATTCGACATTCAAATGATCGATAAAAAATCTTTGAGTTTCAAACGACTCAACATGGCACTCGACAGATTGTCCGAACTGCACCCTCTTAAAAAGCCAAAGTTGATCAAAGCCTGCATAAGAACCGTTTCAGCAGATGAGGTCATCAGCGTGATAGAAGTTGAACTGCTGCGCACGATTGCGGACACATTGGAATGCCCGATGCCCCCTCTTCACGCACAACAGGGCTAAAACATCTCCTCGATGCGACTTAGACGATTGAGATAGATTCGCGGTACGATACCCGCACTAGATTATCGTCCATTCTCATAGAAGGAAACCCAATGCCAGGACCACTCGACGGTTATCGCATTCTTGACCTATCCACGGTGATTTCAGGGCCCTTGGCGACCATGTTGTTGGCAGACCAGGGCGCAGATGTTATCAAAGTGGAAGGCGTTGACCGACCAGATCATGCAAGAGGCGCCGGCCACGGTGAGAACAAATTCACTGCAACTTTCCTGAACAACAATCGGAACAAGCGTTCGATTGCACTGGATTTAAAAACACCGGAAGGCGTAGACGTTTTACTTAAAATTGCAGCCACCTGTGATGTGATGGTTCAGAACTTCAGACCAGGCGTTGTTGAAAGACTCGGCGTGGGCGAAGACGCTGTCAGGCAAGTTAAGCCTGACATTATCTATGTTTCTATTTCAGGGTTCGGCGAAAATGGCCCGCTCGCGCACAAGCCCGTTTATGATCCCATCATTCAAGCGATCAGCGGCCTGACAACGATTCAGGGTGGGTCCGACGATGAACGCCCTCGACTGGTACGCACCATCTTGCCGGATAAGCTCACAGGTATGACAACGGCACAAGCGGTTACCTCGGCACTATTGCACAGGGAGAGAACGGGAGAAGGACAGCATGTTCGGGTCTCTATGCTGGATGCGGTGATCTCATTCTTATGGGCTTCGGATATGGGGGGGCAAACTTTTGTTGGCCGGGAGGTCAGCACCCAGCGTGCCGCAACTTTTATTGATCTGATTTATGAAACACAGAGTGATTACATCAGTGTTTCCGCCATGACAAACCATCAATGGCAGTCACTGTCTAAAACTGTGGGACATCCCGAATGGATGGAAGACGATCGCTTTGCCACACCAGCCGCTCGCGACCTTAACGCCGACGAACGACTGGCATTGACTCAGACCGCACTGTTGGAAAACACGGCCGAGTACTGGCTCGAGGTCCTGACAAAAGCCGGCGTGCCCTGCGCGCCGGTACTTAAAAGAAAAGACGTTATTAATCACCCTCAAGTGCTCGCCAGCGACTTGTTGATTGAATCCGATCACGACCAAGCCGGGCGAATCAGACAAACCCGTCCCGCCGCCCGTTTCTCAAAAACCCAGCCAGAAATGCGACGGGGAGCGCCCGTGCTTGGCGCGGACACTGAGGAAATTCTGAAAGAAACCGAGCTGACCGAGCACGAAATAGCGAAGCTTCGCAGCGACGGCACAGTGGCCTGAAGGGCACTAACCAATAGCCCGACTCACGCAGTGCAGCAGAAGGAATGGGAAACGTAGATATGAAAATAGGTCTGATTTCGGACACCCACATACCAGAAGCCACACCTTCTCTGTGGCCGCAGATTCTCGATGCTTTCAAGGGAGTCGACGCGATTTTACATGCGGGCGACCTCCATGAGCTTTTCGTCCTGGATGAGCTAGAGAGAATCGCGCCAGTCTATGCGGCACGCGGCAATGGTGAAGACGGATCTGCCGGTCGAGCGGTCCAACCCCACGACAGGCGTCTCAAAGAAGCATGGCTAATTGAACTCGCGGGCTTCAACATCGGGCTTACACATGTCATACCCATGCCCGAGATTCCACCAAAGCACACCATCGCACAGTGGAAGCGCAGGTTGTTTCCCGGCGTCTCATTGGATGTGCTCATTTATGGCGACACGCATGTTGAACAAATAGATATCATCGACGATACGCTTTGTATCAATCCGGGCTCACCGACTTACCCACACAATCTAACGACACAGTTAGGTACGCTTGGCTTTTTGTATCTAGATGGCACGAAACCGCAGGCGGATATTATGCAGCTGACAGAATCCGGAACCGTACCGTTTGACTGGGAAAACTCAAGACGCCCCTGGTGAGAGGTTAATGCAATCTACTGACACGCCTTTGTCGGCATCAAGATCAACCAGAGCGACGGTCATTTCCTTTGCGCCCTGGCTGAGGTTGGGTGAACCTGGATAGGCGGCTAACGTCCTGCCGTGTTGCATCGTAGAGAACACGTGCACGTGTCCGAGTGCAAGATAGTCCAGATTACTGGCCGCAATTTCTTCTGGCGTAATGAGTGAGGAGTACATGTCTGCTCCACGGTTGACGTAGTACCCGTGGGTCATCCCAATAAACCATCCCGCCGCGTCATGATCGGGCACATTTTCAAGCGGTTTGTTACCCGGGTGATGATCCACAATACCTCGCCCCCATATCGACAACCCAAGATCATCAAATTCCCGAATTTCACCATCGGCTTCGTTAAGAAAGCTGATGTGATTACCTGCCTGCCTGGGATCAAACTTGTGATAAATCGAGTAGTCCGCCATGCAGTCATGATTTCCCGTAATCATCACGACCGGACAGCTAAGCCGCGCTAGTTGCTGCGTCACAAACTCAAGACAGGGTTCCTTAACTCGGTTGTGATCAAAGAGAT
>JBLIIB010000349.1:0-3992 GCA_047634795.1 Candidatus Azotimanducaceae bacterium
CAGATCATCATCGGTATAGTCGTAAAAGAATGACCCTGAAAATTCATTGCCGCCAGACTTGGTGACGGCATTGATGTTACATGCTGTGAACCCACCGTAACTGGCGTCAAACGGTGCAAGTTCGACCGCAACCTGATTAATCGCATCAAATGAGAAAGGCATTCTTTCTGTCGGGTAGCCATTGGAATTCAAGCCGAAAGAGTCGTTGGTTTTCACGCCATCAACCGTCAAGCTATTAAAACGACTGTTCTTACCCCCACATTGAACCGAGTTAATTTCGCCTCGAGATTCATCAACATAGATTCGTGGATCAATTCGAATAATGTCAGAGATGTTCCGGTTGATGGCCGGTGCGCGTTCCAGCGTTTCAAGGCCAAAAGCCGCGCTTGGTCCAACCGCAACCTGTGTCTTGATTCGAGCGCCGGTAACGACGAGCTCTTCAATGCCCCCAACCGCACTGAGGTTAAAGGTAAGGTTTGTGGTTTCACCCAATACAAGCCCAACATCGCGGAAAGATTTGGTGCTAAAACCCGAATTCTGGGCAGTCACAGTGTAACCAGACGCGACAGGTAAGCTACGAACACTAAATTGGCCAGACTCGTTAGCCTGAACAGTTCGAGTGAATCCAGTACCCTCGTTACGGACCGTAACGGTGGAACCACTCAGCGCATTGCCACTACTATCAGTGACGACACCCCGCACGCTCGATGACGTATCGAGCGCCATCGCCATATTTGTTAATACCGAAAGCAACGTTCCAAAAAGCAGAAAACGTAGCATTGACCCCATAGATTGGTACTTTGTCATGAAATTTCTCCCCAGAGATGACAGTGATGAACTTGGCTTAAGCAAGATTGAATGGGCAGACTATGCCCGGACGATGAATATAATATAAAGAGCAGATTGAGACGAGCCTATCACCCTCTACAGTTTAGGCTCTGCGCCGCATCTTTTTAGTATCTTAACCCAATCGTTACAAGAAATAACGGGTCGGATCTTCGATGCCGGCCTCAATAAAGCCAGCTTTGCGCAATGCACAACTGTCACACGTTCCACAGGCTTCACCCCCCTGGGATAGACGATAACAAGAGACAGTTTTGGCGTAGTCCACGCCCAGGGATATACCCCGGGAAATGATCTGGCCCTTGGTTAAATTGATCAACGGAGCGTGCACTTTCAGCTTATCGCCTTCCACACCCGCACGGGTGGCGAGGTTCGCCATCGCTTCAAAGGCTGAAACAAATTCTGGCCGACAGTCCGGATAGCCCGAATAATCCACCGCGTTCACACCAATAAAAATATCTGATGATCCAAGCACTTCTGCCCAGCCCAATGCGTAGGAAAGAAATACGGTGTTGCGCGCCGGCACATAGGTCACGGGGATGTCGCCGCTTTCCTCACCCGCGTCAGGTACCTCGAGCGTATCGTCTGTGAGCGCCGAACCGCCGAAGGCACCAAGATCAATGTGAGCAACTCGATGCTCGCTGGCACCAAACTGAAGAGCAATTCCCCGAGCGTAATCCAATTCAGCATCGTGCTTCTGACCGTACGAAAAACTCAGGCAATAGCAGTCAAAACCGTCCGAGCGGGCCATAGCGAGTACGGTTGAAGAATCCAGCCCGCCAGAAAGCAAAATCACCGCTTTACGCGTCATCGTATGTTCCTTATGTATCCATTGCGTTAACGGCCAACTCACTACACGCCGGGCTTGTCACCCCAGAGCAGCTTGTGGAGCTGAACCTGCAACCTGACCTGTAACTCGTCTTCAAGTATCCAATCTGCTAGCTGAGTAGAGGACAGTTGTTCGTGACTCGCTGAGAACAACACATCGCCAACGCGATCCAGCAAATTGTATTGTGATACCTTGAAGCGCGCCCAGTCATAATCCACACGGTCGCAGATAACAAACTTCACCTGATCGATCGGTTTTAGCAAAGCCATATTCGAATAGAGATTACGTGAAACTTCTTTTGAGCCTGGTGTCTTTAAATCCAGTACCACCGACACCCGCGAGTCAACATTAACGACGTCCATCGCCCCGCTCGTCTCAAGTGAAACCTGGTAGCCTTCATTACAAAGCAATTGGAGTAAGGCGATGGCATTGGGCTGAGCCAAGGGTTCACCGCCTGTCACCGTCACATGGTCCACTGCCCTTAGGCGCGTCGCGCGCAGAATATCAGTCAATTCCATCTGATCGCCACCGCTAAAGGCATATGCCGTGTCGCAGTATTGGCATCTGAGCGGACAGCCTGTCAGACGGATAAAGGCCGTGGGTAAACCAACAGAGCGGGATTCACCCTGGAGAGAGTGAAAGATTTCGGTAATGCGTAAGGACTGCATCTCAGGGTTCGCAGCTCACCGACTCGCGCAGATAATTTGCAGCGAGTTTCGCGGCTGACTTGCCGGGATACTGATCTCTTACCTGCTCAAGCGTGCTCTTTGCGCGCTCGCAGTCTCCAAGCGTATGAAGCACTTTACCCAGTGCAAAAGCGGCATCCGGCACTTTACCGTGCTCAGGGAAGTACGTAATAACCTGCACCAACGATTGCCTCGCTTTTTCGAAATCAGGATTGGTTTTTGCGGCCTGAACCTGGCCCAGCCAATAATAGGTGTTTGCGGTGTATTCACCCTCTGGGAAACGCTCAATCAGAGATTCAAGTTGAGTAATCGCCATTTCGTACTGCCGGTTTCTGATCAATTGCTGTGTGGTGTTGTAGAGTGCTTCTTCGGTCAGGTCCTGAGTTTTTGTTACTTCGTCGCTCGCGTCGGGTTGATCTCCGGCGGCATCAGAGGATGAATCTATCGATCGGGTCGCGGACGATCGGGTCGCGGACGATCGGGTCGCGGATGACTGAGTCCCGCGTGCTTGTAATAGCTGCTGTAGCCGGCCATCGAGCTCCAGATATCGATCATCCTGAACTGATTTCAAGCGCTTAAGTTCGTGTTCCAATCTCTCGACGGCGCCCCTGAGTTCCATCACTTCCTGCTGGAGCAATTGCATCTGATACTGATTTTCGCTGCCCGATACTTGAGGCGCTTCTTCAATGGGTGGCCGGAACATCACGCCGGATTCCCGGCTTTCAACCACAACAGGAGAGGCCTGTGATGCCGCAAAAACGAAAAATGGCGTGCCCACCACAGCCAACATCACCGCGACTAACACACCACCTTTCTGTACTTTTTTTATGTACACAGGCTCAAGTGTCCGTGAAGCGTCTATCGATAGACAATCTCACCGCGGCGATTCTGAGCCCATGAAGTTTCGCTGTGACCGCTATCCATTGGCTTCTCTTCGCCATAACTAATCACTTCGATCTGGGACCGCGATGCACCTTGCGCGACCAGGAAGGCGCTAACGGCGTTTGCCCTACGCTCACCGAGCGCGAGGTTGTATTCACGCGTACCACGCTCATCAGAGTGGCCTTCGAGACGAACGCGAAGAAAACGATCTGCGCTCAGTACTTCTGCATGCTTGTTCAACTCAGCGTGACCGTCGCGCTTAACAATCGCCTGATCAAAGTCAAAGTAGAATATACCGTTAAGTTTTTCAGTACCGTCGTCTGTGCCATCACCCAGTGGGATAACAATCTTGCCGTTGTCGACCATGGGACGCTTTGGCACTGTTGGCGCGGGCGTATCCATTGAACTCGTGTCAGGTGCAGCTTCCGTTGGCTCCATATCTGGACCCGAGTCAACAGGCTCACTGCTCGCGCATCCGCCTAGCAACAAACCAGCGACGCACAGCGCCAGAAGACCGCGTAACCTAATAATTCCCATCTCTAGCTCCTTTAAACTTTTTGAAAGTCACACTATTTTCAGGAAAAGATTAAACCACAAATCCTGCTAAAAATTGAGTGATCGTTTCGATTTATCGACAAATAAACCCAGCAGGAAACACGCATTTACAGCAATGAGCTCATATGACCCCTCAAATGTCTCAATATTGTTCAACCGGTTCGAAAATTTTAATTTTCTTAGGGGACCAGGCGGGT
>JBLIIB010000350.1:0-3969 GCA_047634795.1 Candidatus Azotimanducaceae bacterium
GAAGTCCGCTCAGGCGAATGACTCAGCTTCCTGTTGAAGTTCGAGCCATTCGTTTTCGAGCACGTCAATCTGCTGGTTAAGTTCTTGCTGATCGCGCAACAGAACCTGCAGTTTCGGGTTTTCGTGATCTTGGAACATGCCTGGATCATTGAGGGATGTTTCGACCTCACCAAGTTTTCTCTGCAGGCGTTCCAATTGAGACTCCAGCGTTTTGATGCGCGTCTTGAGTTGCCTGAGCAGTTTGCCAGGTCGGGCGCCGCCTTTTTTCTCGGTTCCAGTCTCTGACTTGCCGTCGGGTTGTCCCGCGCGTGACAGACCTCCTCGCGTTTCTCGCTGCGTCTCCTCACGCACTTCTTCCGGTGCTGCGCGCAGCGTTTCTGATCGGCGTGAATAGTCCTGCATATCGCCCTGATAAATCGACACCCCACCATCCTCGATGAGGATAAATTCATCCACAGTGTTCTGTATTAAATGACGATCGTGCGACACCATCACGAGGGCACCGGTGAAGGACTGCAATGCCACGGTGAGTGCCTGCCGCATATCAATGTCCAGGTGATTGGTTGGCTCATCCATCAGTAGCAGATTAGGTCGGGTGTACGTGATCAAAGACAGGGCGAGGCGGGCTTTTTCGCCGCCGGAAAACGTATCAACGGGCTCAAGCACTTTGTCGCCGTGGAAATTGAAACCGCCCAGAAAATTACGTGCTACCTGATCGGTAGGGACTGCGCCGAGCTTTCTGCCTAGTTCAAACAGATGGTCTAACGCGGTTTGCTCAAGATGAAGTTCATCAAGTTGATGCTGGGAAAAATACGCGGTGGCGAGATTAGAGCCCTCTACTCGCTCGCCATCAATTAACGACAGGGTGCCTAAAAGTGTCTTGATCAGTGTGCTCTTGCCCGCGCCGTTTACGCCGAGAAGACCTAATCGATCTCCTGGAAGAATCGACAGATTCACATTGCTTAAGATTACGTGATCGTAGCCTAGCGAGGCACCCTCTAAAGTGAGCAATGGAGAAGAGATCTTCTCCTGAGCATTGATAGTGAATTCAAAGGGTGAGTCGATATGGGCTGGTGCGATGAGTTCCATTCGCTCCAGTGCTTTGATTCTACTTTGGGCCTGCCTTGCCTTTGTCGCCTTCGCGCGAAATCGCCTGACAAAGTCCTGCATGTGCTCGACTTCACGTTGCTGCTTTTCGAAACTGGCTTGTTGTAGCGCCAACCGACTGGCTTTGATGATCTCAAAGCCGCTGTAGTTGCCTGTGAACAGTTCCAATTTGCTGGCATGCAGGTAAGCAATATGATCGACGCATTCATCAAGGAATTCTCGGTCGTGCGATATGAGCAGCAGTGTGCCGGTGTATTGCCTTATCCAGTTTGCCAACCAAAGAATCGCATCGAGATCCAGGTGGTTTGTGGGTTCGTCCAGAAGCATTAGATCAGCGGGGCACATGAGCGTCTGCGCAAGATTCAACCGGATACGCCAGCCCCCCGAAAACGCGGACAATGGATTCTTCATTTCGTCCTGCGAGAATCCGAGACCCGCCATCATTATTTCCGCTCGCGCGGGTGCAGTGTATCCATCGATTGAATCGAGCGCTTCGTGGAGCTCTGCAATCTGATCAAAGCGTTCTGACGTTTCGGCGAGTTTCAGTTTTTCGATCACGTCAGAATAGCGGCGGTCTCCTTTCAACACGTAATCCAATGCCGGCTCGTTGGTTCCAGGTACCTCCTGGGCCATATGGGCGATCGTGGTGTTGGTCGGAAGATCGATACTGCCTTGGTCCGTATCCAGACGTGACAGAATGGCTTCGAACAAGCTCGATTTGCCGCTACCATTAGCGCCGATGAGACCTACGCGATAGCGTCGATGTATAGTGAGGCTTGCCTCGGAAAACAGCACGTCGGAGCCTCGACGGATGGCGACATTATTTAGAGATAGCATAGGGATAACATAGGGATAGCATAGTGGTAATGTGTTTATCTTCGCTTGAAATGAATCATCGCCTAAGGGCCGAATTGTTTGGCCTCGGGCGAGGAGTTTAGTGACATGATGATTAAATTGATTGTTGGCCTTGCCATTATCGCATGCATTGCCCCGCTTTTTATCAAAGACCCGAACGGGGAACCTTTGATGACCTTAGATGACTGGTCAATTGACTTCTCATCGCTGACATCGTCTTTGGTAACGTCGCTTGAATCTGGCGCCGACGTCGTGGGTGCAGCCTCCAGTGCTCCCCACAATACGGAATCGTCTCAAGTCTATAAATGGCGGGACGAAGAGGGCGTTTGGCAATTTTCTGACACACCTGTTGAAGGATTGAATGGCGCGGTGATCGAGAAAGTCGAGATCAGCACAGTGAATGTGATGGACGCTTTTGTCCCGCTAGCGAAAACCGCTTCGGGAGAATCGAAAGCCGAACCTGCAGGTATAGGCGGACCAACAATCGTGTCGCCGGCTAAGATTCAGAAAATGATGGATACGGTGAATAATCTTCAGCATACGATAGATGATCGCAAAGCGGACATGGACGCGCTTGTCCTGCCGCCTCAAGGATAACGTTACCCGGTTTGGGGCGTCGATTGCGGGCGGAGCATTTGAAACCCTCCCATCAGGATGAGTCCGATAAAGCCAATCATGGTCCAGCCAGGAATACTGAGTCCCAGGAACTGGAACACCACTTCTGCGCAGCTTCCGTCTCCCTCGAGCACCATCCGAATGACCTCGGTGACGGGGAAAATGTCCATTAGATAGTTCAGGCCCGGTCCGCATGCTGGCACCTGATCTTCCGGCAGGCTTTGTAGCCAAAGTTGTCGGCCAGAGAGCGCGGCCCCTGCCAGAGATGATAAGACAATAAGCCCGCCGTAGATTTTGACACCCGTGTCTTTGGGGTTGTGAATCGCGGCAACCAGAGCGATTAAGCCAGCGCCGATGACCGCAACCCTTTGGAAGATGCAAAGGGGGCATGGCTCAAGGTTCATGGCGTGTTCCATGTACAACGCAACCGCCATCAAGAACATGCTGCCCAGTCCTATAATCCAATAGATGCTTCTGGGTGTCGTTAGCGTGCTTAGCATGAGTTTTTCCCGGTCCATTTTTTAGTACTGAATGTTGTGTGTTAATGCTGCGTGTTGTGTGTCAGATGTTACCAATTAGATGTTAACGACTAGAAGTGATCAGAAGTTGACCTGCTTATTAGGGTCCAACCCGCGTGGAAGTTTACTGGTTATTTCTCCATTCATCACAGAATCCCATGGCCTCAGGGAAAAACTCAGCGAACCTTTCACTGAGGACAGGTAGGTGCGGCACGCTTGCCTCAAAGGCATCCGGCAGGGGGTTCTCTCGTTTGAGTCGCTTGGCGAGATAGCTAAACGAGTTCTTAACAAAGATAGATTCGCCATAACGAGCAAGGGAATTGGATGCGTGCATACGGGTAAGCGTTTGCGCTGCCCGCTCTGGCATGTCTTCGCCCATATCTACCAGGTTCGCTAGCGTCCGGGCTGAAAAGGCTTCCAATGGCTCTTCATAGAACGCGTCCCACTGGTTCGCCAGAAAATAGTCGAACAGGATATCGAGCATGATGCCTGAGTATCGTCTGAACCGTTGAGGAAACAAGGTCCGGCTTTCTGCAACGATGGGGTGATGATCCGTGAAGACATCAATGGCCCGGTGCAGTCGAATCCCGCGTTCTATTGCTGGTCGCTCACCTTTGAGCCGACCCTTCACAAAGTCGCCGAGAAAACCACCGAGCTGACACGCCGTATTGTCTCCGGCTAACGCCAGATGGGCCAGGTGATTCAGGAGGCTTCCCCGCGCAGCGGCAGGTAAGCGTCGGCAACCGTCTTGAGGTATTCATCAAAATTACCTGAATCCGCGGCTTCAATGTTCGCCTGCTGGCGACGGGATGCTGCTGCCTGAGTATCAAACTCATCGGTCTCTTCTTGTGTTAAGTGAGTTGCTTGGAATTGC
>JBLIIB010000351.1:0-3962 GCA_047634795.1 Candidatus Azotimanducaceae bacterium
CGATGTCGTGTTTTCGGAACGTCTGGTAAAAAATTACCGCGAGCATCAAAGTGAAAACTCGGCTCGAAACAAAACGTTCAATGACGGCATGCGGCAGGGCGGCATCCTTAAAGCACCAGGCAAAATTTACACATCTTTGACGCTCAACGACGCGGATTTTGACGTTCTCGAAGCGGCAATCAATTTGGCGACTGCCAAGCTATAGTAAATCATTTTTTGCCAGACGGATGAACAGTTGATGGACAACACCCAACGGAACTTGAAAATCAACGAAGAGCGCCTTTGGGTCTCTTTGATGGACATGGCCAAAATTGGCCCAGGCATTGATGGCGGAAACAACCGCCAGACCTTAACGGATGAAGATTCTCGGGGCCGCGCATTGTTCAAAGAATGGTGCGACGCTGCTGGTTGTCAAACCGGCATCGATCAAATGGGCAATATGTTCACGACCCGTGAAGGAACCGACGAGGGCGCTCTCCCCGTCTACGTCGGTTCCCATTTAGACACCCAACCAACTGGTGGAAAATTCGACGGAGTTCTCGGAGTTCTGGCCGGACTAGAGCTGATCCGGACATTGAATGACCACAACATCGAGACAAAACACCCAATCGTTGTTGCAAACTGGACCAATGAAGAAGGAACACGGTTTACGCCCTCCATGCTTGGATCAGGTGTCTTCACAGGACGGCACGCACAAAGCTTTGCCTATGACCTGAAGGACAAAGACGGCAAGTCCTTTGGGGGCGAGCTTGAGAGGATAGGATGGAAAGGTGCTGAACCTGTAGGTGCCCGAAAGATGCATGCCTATTTTGAATTACACATTGAACAAGGCCCGGTGCTTGAAGCCAATGATATCGAAATCGGCGTCGTCACCCATGGTCAGGGACAAAGCTGGACCGAAATCACTATCCTTGGACAAGAGGCGCATACCGGATCAACGCCCATGCGGATGCGCAAGAATGCTGGCTTAGGTATGGCGCACATTTTGGCACTCGTCGATGAAATTGCCTTGTCTTACGAACCCCACGCAGTAGGTGCCGTTGGCCATATTGATGTCTTTCCAAATTCAAAAAATGTCATACCAGGCAAGGTGATATTTACCGTCGACTTCAGATCCCCCTCGTTGCCCGTTATCGAAAAAATGGAGCAGCGCCTTGCAAAAGGTGCCCAGATTATCTGTTCCGAATTGGGCCTTGATATCTCAATGAAAAAAGTTGGTGGCTTTGATCCCGTTCAATTCGACGAAGCCTGTGTATCGGCCGTGCGCGATGCGGCCAAAGCCCAAGGGTATTCCCACATGGATTTGATCTCAGGTGCGGGCCATGATGCTTGCTGGATCAACGCGGTTGCTCCAACAGCAATGATCATGTGTCCCTGTGTCGATGGATTAAGCCATAACGAAGCAGAAGACATAACCCAGCATTGGGCAGGCGCAGGCGCGAATGTACTGTTTCATGCTGTTCTGGCTACAGCAATTTATTAGGATTTCAACGCAGACACATTGACGGGGTATCGACAAGTTGACGGGCAGCATTCTTAATCGTACGAAAACATATGACAAAAGCCAAACAATCCGGGGCCTTTAAGGGCCATCGGTTCCCACCTGAAATTATTTCCTACGCTGTGTGGGCATACTTTCGTTTTCCGATGAGCTTCCGCGATGTCGAGGATCCTTTGTACAAGCGCGGTGTGATCGTAAGTTATTAAACAATTAGGTCCTGGGTTGGAAAGTTTGGCCACCAATATGCCAAAGTCATACGCCGTGACCGGCCTACACCATCGGATAAGTGGCACCTCGACGAGGTGGTGATCACAATCCGTGGCAAAAAGTATTGGCTTTGGCGCGCGATTGATAGCAAGGGTGACGTGCTGGATATTCTTGTACAGTCACGCCGCAATACAAAGGCAGCAGACCGCTTCTTTCGCAAACTGTTCAAACAATGCGGCCAACCGCGTGTCCTTGTTACCGATAAACTGCGAAGCTACAGCGCGGCTCTGAAGCGACTTGCCCCTGGTATCGACCATCGTGCCCACAAGGGATTGAATAATCGAGCGGAGGTTTCGCACAGGCCCACCCGGCGACGAGAGAAGATCATGGGGAGGTTCAAATCGCCCCGCCAAGCGCAATGCTTTCTTTCCGTACATGATCAGGTCCAAACAATCTTCCGCCCTTGCCGCCACAAACTATCCGCCCCTGCCTATCGGCAAACTCGCTCAGATGCTCACAGCATTTGGGACGACATCACGTGTGAGCTAAAAGCAGGCTAAAACTGACCAGTGACCCCCATTGCGGCTTGGAGGCAATAACTTGACGATACCCTTTTGCCGCATGCGGTTCCAACGATTCAGTTGCGGACAAAAGGTGCATTAGATGCTGTTGCACTAATGACCTTTATTGCCAAAATGAAAGCAAAATTTAACTTTCCAAAAACAGAATTTATTGTCTTGGTTAGGCGCTAACTAAATCGAGTGGTAACAATCTCTCAGGTATATTTTGAAAACACTTTGGCCTAAGAAACCGGCGAATTGAGAGTGTTCCAACAGAAGTAGCTCCAAAATTCGTCGACGCGGGATAGGGTCCACCGTGGACCATGCTGTCATTGACTTCGACGCCCGTGGGGAATCCATTGGCCAATACGCGCCCCGACTTGCGTTCCAGTATCGGCATCAACTTTCGCGCCACCTCTGTATCATCATCGTCCAAATGTAGAGTGGTGGTTAATTGGCCATGGAGCTTTTGCGCAATGGCAACCATCTCATCGATATCGGCTACGCGAACGACGAGCCCGAGTGGCCCAAACACTTCTTCACTAAGTGCTGGAGTACTAAGCCAAGCTTGGCCATCCGTTTCAAATAGCGCAGCAGCACCGTTGCGCCCTGAATCTGAGCCAGCCACTATGGTAGAGACGCCAGATAGTAAGCCCAGATGATCTCGGCCAGATCGATATGCTTCGGCAATGCCATGGGTCAACATCATTTGAGAAGAGCTCGCGTTGAGAGCTTTTTCAACAGATCGAACAAACACATTAGTTGAATGACCATCAACAACAAATACCACACCTGGGTTCGTGCAAAACTGCCCCGCCCCCATGCAAAGCGATCCGGCCCAACCGGAGCCTATTTCCGCCGCGCGTGAGGTCAAAGCGTAAGGTAAAACAAACATCGGGTTGATTGAACCCAACTCACCGAAAAACGGGATTGGTTCCGACCGCGAAGCGCATAGATCAAAAAGCGCCCGTCCACCAGATAATGAGCCCGTGAATCCAACAGCTCTTATCAGTGGATGCTGCACCAGTGCATGACCAACATCCCTGCGGTCACCTTGAATAAGCGAAAAAACTCCGCGGGGCATGTCGCAGGCATCAACGGCAGCGCAGATAGCATCAGCCACAACTTCAGAAGTACCGGGATGAGCGGAATGACCCTTAACCACAACCGGACAACCCGCAGCAAGTGCAGCTGCCGTATCGCCGCCCGCGGTCGAAAATGCGAGCGGAAAATTGGACGCCCCAAACACCGCCACAGGCCCAATCGGCCGTTGGATCATATGAAGATCAGGACGAGGTGCGGGTTTGCGATCTGGCAAGGCTGCATCATGTCGCCGGTCTAAGTACGAACCCTCACGAATGTGATCTGCAAACAGCCGTAACTGGTCCGTGGTTCGTCCTCGTTCTCCTTCAAGACGGGCTGTGGGTAATCCGGTCTCGGACGTTCCGATGGCAGTGATCGCGTCACCACGCGCATCAATCTCATTCGCAACTCGATCCAAGAAGTCAGCTCTAACAGCCCTACTTGTCATGCTATAGGCATCAAAGGCGCGTTCTGCGGCCTGAACTGCCCGGTCGACCAATTCTGGCGTACCAACCGCAAATTCATTTGCGTGTCCCGTTGCTGGGTCAGATGTAAAAGTCTGATCAGACCCGACCCATTCGCCAGCAATCGAGTGTTTGCCATTCAATTTG
>JBLIIB010000352.1:0-3960 GCA_047634795.1 Candidatus Azotimanducaceae bacterium
AAGGTATTGTCCTGGTTGAATTTGACGGCATGATCCAGATCTGAGCCCAGAGTCAGGCGGTAGCCGTCCCAGGCGAGTTTCAGCCCGGCTAGCTGCTGCCACTTTGTTACCAATGCCGCCAATCCATCAAGATTACCGCATAGAGAGTAGATATAAGCCTGGGCTGAAATCACAGAATAGAAACCCGGCTCGATGTCAGACATGACATCAACCCATTTCTGTCCTGCGGCGTAGTCGCCAAGGAAGATCAAACGAAGGGCGTGAGTGGTAGCAGCCTGGGCGGATCCACTCAGTCGCCAGCCCAGGTATGCGTGTTCCATGGCCCGGCAATCGCCGATGCCCGCCTAAGTACCGGCAAACTCACTCTGGATGGCAAAGATATCTGTCAGCTCCCGGTCTTAGTGTTCCGACCAGGCATGTATATCAGCGGCGTCGTCGATCAACTGCACCGTGATCCGCACCCGACCGCCCTCGCGTCGAACGCTGCCCTCGATGATGTGGGTGGCGCCGAGGCGGCGGGCAATCTCTGGAATGGCGCTTTGTGACGATTCGAACTGCATCACGCTGGTGCGAGAGATCACCTTCACATCCGGCAGACGCGAAAGATAGGTCAGTACATCCTCATGTATACCCCGGCCGAACCAGGCGTTGTCGGCAGTCGGGCTCAGATTCTCGAACGGCAGAACAGCCACAACAGGTATCGCGGGGGGACTGGTTGCTGGGGTGGCAGGTCGCCCCGTTGTGGGTGCGCCAGTCCGCATATCCCGCCCACTGCGATGCCCTCGTCATACCAGAGATTGAATCCTGCATCTCGCAGCCAACGCATTTCTTCAAACACGCTGGTATCGTTGGCATGGGAATAGCAGACGAAGAAGTAGTTAGGTTCGAGGTGTTAATAGATGTCCGAATAGTTGAATCGGATGATCAAGCTAACGGTTTCTTACTTGTCGTGCCTCATCAAGGCATCAGTGATTTACCAATCACACCAGGATGGTGTGACGCCTCGCTTCTCTATGCCGCAGATGATCTTCGCATGGCCACCTCACTTTTCATACTTCTCCATCGGGCCAGAATCAGACATATTTTTTACCTGCTGATCTAGCCCCTGAGCCCGTTATTTACTTTCAAGGTCTAGCTGAGCTCTAAGGTTACAAACAGGGACTATTAAAGACCGACAAGAAGGTGGTGTGACATGATGGTTCCCGGAAGCTACGGCTTGCCATTTATTGGTCAGACCTCGGCTTTATCGACGACAACGTCAAAATGATGTTGGGTAACTATGGCAAGTATGTTCCGGTATTTCGCTTTTCTCTCGCTTTTCTCTCGCTTTTCTCTCGCTTTTCTCTCGCGTTTCAGAATATCGTGGGTAAAAACTTGTTGTCCAATGTCCTTAAAAACCATCGTGTTCAATTCGCCGACGAGAGTCAGGCTGAAGGAAAGATCCAATACGTACCCTTCACTCGACCGAAAGACAATTTGCCTTTGGTGCTTATTCGCGACGCACGATCGCTCCGTACTGAAATTGAAGGCATTCAACAGATCCGGCGCATTCTTTGAGAATAGGAACTCTAAAGCGTGTTTTGCCACGAATACAACAATATCTTCATAGGCCTGTTTAGGATAAAAGTCGGGATACCAGCTTTCTGGCCGAGAATGGTCAATGTCTGCCGCGGGGTAATTCCTAGCTAAAAATCACAAGGACTCATCTTTTGTAATTTCGTTCAGCAATGTTTCGGTTTCAGTGTTTGGCGTGAATTGCGCCAAGCTCTGATCAACAAATGTCGCCGCTCGCGCCAGACCATTAGCAAGACTAATGCGAGGTTATAAGAAGCGCCAAGTTTTCAGAATGGCGCTAGCGCCTTTTTCGGCAATCATCATTGTGGGTGCGTTAGTGTTGCCCGATGTGATTGTTGGCATGACAGAAGCATCGATGACTCTTAAACCTTGAATTCCCTTTACCCTTAGTTCGTCGTCGACGACGGCCTCGTCATCTATTCCCATTCTGCAAGTTCCAACCGGATGGAAAATTGTTGTACCTAGATCCGCCGCTGACTGCAGCAAATCCTCATCAGACATTACGTCAACACCCGGCTTTACTTCCTCCGGCAGAAATCGTTGTAAGGCTCTAGCTGCCATTATTCTCCGGGTGAATTTTAGGCCTTCAAGCGCGGCAGATCGATCCTCTTCGGTCGAGAGGTAATGAGTTGAAATAGCTGGGTAGTCATCCAGGTTAGAGCTTTTGATACGGATATTGCCCCGGCTCGACGGCCTGATGTTACACACCGAGGGGGTGATCGCATTGTAAGGGTGTAGTGGGCTGCCAAACTTGTCGAGCGACAGGGGTTGAACGTGCCACTCAAGATTGGCACTCGGTTGATCAGGGTCACTCTTAGCAAAAGCGCCCAGTTGAGAGGGTGGCATTGTCAGCGGCCCTGTCCTGAAGGCTAAATACTCCAATCCCATAAGTGCTCGACCCACTAAGCTGCGATACTTCTGGTTCAGGGTCACCGTATTGCTGACTTTATACACAGTTCTGATCTGCAGATGATCTTGCAAGTTGGCTCCAACACCCGGTGCATTCTTCACAATGGGTATTTGGTGTTGTTGGAGTAAATCAGCTGGCCCTATGCCGGAAAGCTGCAGAATTTGAGGTGTTCCTACGGAGCCAGCCGACAGAATGGTTTCTCGTCTAGCCCGATATTTAACCGGAGCATTTTGTTTGATCGTAACTTCAACACCGGTGGCACGAGTCCCTTCAGTTAATATTGAACGCACTGATGCATTTGTCACAACCGTAAGGTTTTTTCGGTGCTGGACGGGCCTGAGAAACGCTTTAGTTGCGCTCCAGCGGACGCCCTTCTTCTGATTCATCTGAAAGTAAGCATTGCCGAAGTTGTCTCCCCTGTTAAATTCTTCGATTTTTGGGATCCCGCATTCAGCAGCTGCGTCACGCCAGGCATCCAAAATTTCCCAGTTGACTCGCCGCTCTTCAACCCGCAGTTCGCCATCGGCGCCGTGAAATTCATTAGCACCATGCTGGTAGTGTTCAAACTGTTTGAAGACAGGTAAAACGTCATCCCAGCTCCAGCCTGAATTACCCAGGGTTGCCCAATGATCGTAATCCTCTTTTTGACCCCTCATGTAAATCATTGCGTTGATGCTGGAACAACCGCCTAGTACCTTTCCTCGTGCATAGCCGATGGTGCGGCCGTTCAAACCAGGGTCCGGCTCAATTTCGTAACACCAGTCCGTGCGGGGGTTGTTGATGGTGAAGAGGTAACCGACAGGTATGTCGATCCAAAAGTAGTTGTCCTTACCGCCGGCTTCAAGCAGTAACACGGAGACATTGGGATCCGCTGACAAACGGTTTGCAAGTAAGCAACCGGCGCTTCCAGCACCCACGATAATGTAGTCATATTCCATCATCATATTGTACCATCGTTAAATTTTGTAGACTTAACGCAATTGAACTGGAGGTAACCAAGATGTTTCAGGCGAAAACCTACGTCAGCCATCTGGAATGTAGTGAGACCGGCGAACGATACGAAGCGGGAGTGCTACAAAATCTGTCTCGAACAGGTAAGCCGTTGTTGGTCCGTTACCATCTTGATCGGATCGCTCGGGATTTTTCAAAATCTGACTTAATCGGCAGACCGAATGAGTTTTGGCGCTACAGAGAGCTACTGCCAATAGAACACGAAAGTAATATCGTTCGATTAGGGGAGGTGATGACACCGCTCCTACCTTCTACCTATCTGCAAAATTTGCTAAGCATCGATCAAGTACTAGTCAAAGACGAGGGGCGCCTGCCCACCGGCTCTTTTAAGGCACGTGGCGTAGCTTTGGCCGTGAGTATGGCGAAGGAACTGGGTGTGACGCGAATGGCGATGCCAACCAATGGGAATGCAGGTGCGGCTTTAGCCGCCTATTGCTCGCGGGCTGGTATTGAGAGTTTTGTTT
>JBLIIB010000353.1:0-3843 GCA_047634795.1 Candidatus Azotimanducaceae bacterium
CGCCAGAGAAGGGCCAAGCGCTGGAAACTTTTTGCGCGCTGTCATGCCCACAGAACGATCCCATAGAATACGGATAACCGCATTATGAAACCGGCCTTCTCAGTGACGCTGTCCATGGTCGTACTGCTCGGGCTGCTGTGGGGGCTGAACTGGCCGGCGGTGAAACTCATGCTGTCGGAAATCCCTCCACTGACGTTGCGCGCCTTGGGTTTCAGCTTTGCTGCCATCGCTCTAATTGTCATTGCGAGCGGCCTTGGCCATCGGTTGAAACCCGCACAGGGGGAGGCGGCCTCGCTGATATTAACAGCGGTCTTTGTCGTGTTTGGCTTCAATATTCTGACCGCTATGGGCCAGCTGTTCACGCCGGCCTCAAACGCTGCAATCATCGCCTATACGATGCCTTCCATAACGGCGGTGTTATCCGTTGTTTTTATGGGTGAGGTTCTTCGCAAGCGATTAATCGTGGCAATAGGTATTGGTTTGGCCGGTCTTGCTGTTCTCGCCTCAACCAATGTGTCTGCGCTGCTGGCGGCACCGCTGGGTCCGGCGATCATGCTATGCTCTGCCCTGTCGTGGTCGATCGGAAACATAGTGATGCAGACGCGAGAATGGACACTTTCGCCACTGGCCCGCGCCGCATGGTTCTTTGTCATCTCGACAGTGCTGACCTGGCCGCTTGTCCTGCTTTTCGAACCCTTGAGGGATTTCACCCTACCAAGTCCTGCAAGCCTGTGGATATTTGCCTTTCACGTCAGCGGGCCGATGATCACCTGCTATGTTCTCTGGACGATCCTGCTTGGCCGCCTCTCTGCGACCGTGGCGGCAATTTCAACGCTAATCGCGCCCGTCGTCGGTGTTCTATCCTCAGTTTTGTTGCTGAACGAAGACCTGACTTGGCAAAAGGCCCTCGCCCTTGTTCTGATCGTCATATCCATTGCAATCACCCTGATCCGCCCCGTCCATCAAGCGTGAAAACCCTCAAAGGAGCCGCCAATGTCAAAACCACAGCTTACAGTCGTTCCACTGATTGAAGATGACCGTATTCGCGTCACCCGTTTTGAGTTTGAGCCGGGGGCAGAAACGGGATGGCACACCCATGAATATGATTACGTGATCACCGCGATTACTGACTGCACATTGCACCTTGAAGGCCCGGAGGGCGAGGTGAAGAAGGTAAATGTCACATCAGGCGATGCCTATCGCCGCAACAAAGGCATCAAGCATAACGTGGTCAACGGTGGAAATGCGCTCATGTCGTTCATTGAGGTCGAATTAAAATAGCTAATAATCTACGTATGCATGCGGTTACTTGCGGAAAGCATTCGGACGAATGTTGTAAAGGGCGACAACCCAACGCTAGCAACTGTATCTTCACGCGGCGGTTGGGGCCCAATTTTGTCGTGATTTACAAAGCGCATTCGCGATGGTTACAAGTTTTCTTGGGACGGCTGTGCCAACAATCTTATGTGGTTTTCCAGCAGCGCGGAGAGTGTCCGATCTTCTGTGTATGAGTAATTTGGCCCATGCTTCCAAACTGAAGGAGCATGACAACAATGACGATTTCGAAGGAAGTTTTAGACGAGCTGTTGAGCGGCGTTGAGAACGCAGACGATTTGCTGGGCGATCGAGGCTTGATGAAGGAGCTGAAGGTCCGCCTGATGGAACGAATGCTTGGAGCGGAACTAACGGAACATCTCGGCTATGAGCCGGATACCCAGCCCGCAAACCAGCAATCCAACCGGCGCAATGGCACGTCGCGCAAGACTTTGAAGGGCAATGATGGGGCGGTGCCTATTGATATCCCCCGCGACCGCCCCTCTCATCGAAACTGCGTTTCGACTGCCGGGCAATGGACGGCAGTTTTGAGCCTGAGCTGATCCAGAAAGACCAGACCCGGATCGACGGGATAGATGATAAGATCATCGGGCTTTATGCGGCGGGCCTGTCCACCCGTGATATCCGTGCTCATCTGGAGGAGGTTTACGGCCTGCGGGTATCTGCCGACCTTGTCAGCCGCGTCACTGACGCCGTTCTGGCTGAGGTGTCAGACTGGCAAAACCGCGCCTTGGAACCGGTTTATCCTATCGTTTTCCTCGATGCCCTGCGCGTCAAAATTCGCGATGCGGAAAGCCGACAGGTCAAAAACAAAGCCGTATACGTTGCCCTGGGGGTCACCCCGGAACGCGAACGCGAGGTTCTGGGCTTGTGGATTGCGGCTAATGAGGGAGCCAAGTTCTGGTTGAGCATTATGAACAACCTGCGCAACCGGGGCGTGGAGGATATACTCATCGCTGTCGTTGACGGCCTCAAAGGCTTCCCTGATGCCATCAACGCAGCCTTCCCTGATACCACTGTGCAAACCTGCATCGTGCACCTTGTGCGCCATTCCCTGAACTTCTGTGGCTGGAAAGACCGCAAGGAAGTCGCCAAAAGCCTGAAGCGGATTTATCAGGCTACGGATGACACCGAGGCAGAATGGGGCCGGAAATACCCATCCATCGCCCCAAGTTGGCGGCGTGCCTGGCAGGAAGTCATCCCGTTCTTCGCCTTCCCGCCCTCCGTGCGAAAGATCATCTATACGACGAATGCAATCGAGAGCCTGAACCGGGTGATCCGGAAAACCACGAAAACACGCGGCAGCTTTCCCACTGATGATGCCGCAACCAAGCTTATCTATCTCGCCATCCGAAAATTCGAGAACACCGGACGGTGCGTCAGAGAATGGGTTGCTGCCCGAAACCAGTTCGCTATTCTTTACCCAGAACGGTTCAACCGATGACCCGTTTCAACCACATGGGCTGAACCCCATACACAGAGTTTCGGATACTCCCCATGCGCCCCTTCGGTTACGGACCTCAGGAGGCAATGCAGCTTCTAGATGCGCTCGGGGAAGAGGGACCCAAGTACTACCTCACGCGCCAGATCCCATTGGATACTGCCTATCCGGCCTTGCTTGCTGCGACATTGATCTCGGCGATCTGTTGGCTGCGGCTACGATTGCCCTACAGCAAACTCGTGCGCGCAGGCATTTTGTGTTCGATCGGCGCTGTCTTCTTCGATTATGTCGAAAACCTTGGCGTCATTGGCATGGTCCTCACTTGGCCAGACTTGCCCGAACTTCTCGTATATGCGTCAAGCAGCGCTACGCTTACCAAGTCGGGCATGACCGTTGTTGCCGTGTCGATAACTCTTTTTCTTGGGGCCATTTGGCTCCGGCGTTCAAAAGTGGTCTAACCGTCAGCTTTGATTTCCCGATTTTTCGACATCACTAACCACCATGCAAGAAGCGGGAAGCCAATCAATTCCAGCACAAACGACGGGGCAATTGCTGCGCTGAAGATAACGCCACTGTCCATGCCACTCAGTCGAAATAGACCCGCGATTGCGATCATTGCAGACAAAATGATCAATGTTGGACGGAACGCACGCATCGCAAAACCGCCGATTACGAAGGTTGCACCGACACCAAACCAGATACCGCCTATGAATCTTATGTGGCTATCCTGAGCGTGAAATATTGCGGCGTCAGTGATCGATATGAAGTCGCTTGTCGTTTGCCAGCCAAGTGTTTTAATCCCACCAAGGCCGACGTTCAGCCCGAGAAAGATAATGGCTGCGCCGGCAATCACGACAACCAGATTCAATAATTTGATCTTGTTCATCTCTATGTTCCTTGAGGGAGTTCAGTGGGCGGTCACCTTAATTAGTACGCGTTCTATATTAACTTCACCTTGACAACGCAAGTATTATCTGGGACGCGTACTAAAATACTTTTGGAGAGACCAACCCATGGCTAAGATCGCAGGCAGGCCGCCCCGCAGCGAGAGCGACATTGTGGAGTTC
>JBLIIB010000354.1:0-3810 GCA_047634795.1 Candidatus Azotimanducaceae bacterium
AGTGCAGCACACCCTGTCACTCATACTGACGTTATCGACGAACCTGCACCGTTATCTACGTGACGTAAAAGAAGGCCTCTGGCAACAAAGCCCGGTATTCACAATGCTTGATCATCCTATTGTCGAGATCAGCGGTAAAACACTGGGTATAGTAGGCTACGGAGAATTGGGCCGTCACGTTGCGATCGCCGCAAAGGCATTGGGACTCAATATTCTTGTGAGCGAGCGGCAAGCCGTGTCCGAGCCGAACGTGAGAAGTGGACGATGCACTTTCAATGACGTGCTCGAACAATCCGACTATCTCTCGCTGCATTGCCCTCTTTCAACTGAGACAGCGCACATGATGAACACAGTTACGCTAAGCCAAATGAAACCCACCGCCTTTCTGATCAATACGGCACGGGGAGGACTGATCGATTCGCTAGCGTTGATTGAAGCATTGGAAAAAAACACCATTGCGGGGGCTGCTATCGACGTTCTGGATGTCGAGCCACCGACAAACGACGAGCCTTTACTGCATCAAAGCCATTTGTCCAACCTGCTGATCACACCACACAATGCCTGGGGTGCGGTAGAATCTAGAACGCGATTGGTAAGTCAAATGCGTGAAAACATCGAAGCATTTCTTGCTGGAGCACCTGTTAGACAGGTGACCTGAAGAACCTCGGGTTAGACATCAACAGTTTAATCAAAAAATTTAATTCCACTCAGAAGCATTGCGGAGAACAGACATGGAAGCATTTCAACAGGAAGTTCGCACTTGGCTGGAAGACAACTGTCCGCCGTTAATGAGGACAGCCGGCGGCGGAGGCGAAGACGACATGGTCTGGGGTGGCCGCAATGCAACCTATACCAATCCTGAAGCAAAAGACTGGCTTGCGGCGATGGGCGGCCGCGGCTGGACCTGCCCCACCTGGCCAAAGGAATACGGCGGCGGCGGCCTTTCTCATGAAGAAAATATGATTCTTCAAAGGGAGCTTTCAAGCATCAGTGCCAGAGCCCCGCTGGTATCCTTTGGGATAAGCATGCTGGGACCCGTCCTCTTGGAGTACGGCACCGAAGAACAGAAATTAGAGCACTTGCCCAAAATCGTCCGCGGTGAAATTCGCTGGTGCCAGGGATATAGCGAGCCTGGCTCCGGTTCTGATTTGGCGAGTCTACAAACCCGGGCTACGGTTGACGGCGACAACTATGTCATCAATGGCTCCAAGGTGTGGACAAGCTACGCAGACTTTGCTGACTGGATTTTCTGTCTGGTAAGGACAGACCCAGATGCGCCAAAACACGAAGGCATCAGTTTTGTGCTGTTCGACATGGCCTCGGGCGGAGTCTCAACCAAGCCCATCAAACTGATCAGTGGCGCTTCGCCTTTTTGCGAAACGTTCTTCGACGATGTTCGGATTCCTCGCGGTAATCTCGTCGGCGATGAAAATCAGGGATGGACGATTGCTAAAAAACTGCTCCAGCACGAACGCAACATGGTCGCTGGTATGGGTACTCGCGGCAGTACGAAAAACCCTGAAAACACCATGGAAAAACAGGCCAAGCGTTATACCGGAGAGATTGACGGGAAAATTGCGGACGCCACACTCCGAAGCAACATCGCTCAACATCAAATGAACGGGAAAGCGTTTTCCCTCACACTGCGTCGCTCTTCAGACGAAGCGAAAACAACATCAGCACCGTCGCCCGCCTCTTCGATGTTCAAGTATTACGGCACAGAGCAAAACAAAACACGATTCGAAATCCTGCTCTCGCTTATGGGTTCTCAGAGCCTCGGCTGGGAAGGCGACGGTTTTGACGCGAGAGAGCTTGGCACCACCAGAGAGTGGCTGCGGTCAAAGGCGAACTCCATCGAAGGTGGGACCTCTGAGGTCCAATTAAACATCATTGCAAAGCGAGTGCTTGGTCTACCGGACTAGCGCTCTGCTTGTGAGGAAATGGATTGGCAAAAGGCATTAACCAACGAAATGGGCAATGGGCGAGAGCAATTAACTAGCGCTCTCCGTCATTACCTTCCATTGGATCACTACACGGTATTAGTAAAGAGATTAGTAAAGGGATTAGCACATTAACGCTAACTTTTTTGCTGCAAAGGTCGATAGCAATCAGCGTTATCGAATCAAACGATGAGGAATAACCACCTATCGCCCAAGCACTATCGCATCAGATATTTCATCGCTTCAGCGAGACCTGTTTCGCTTAAAAAATACATACGATCTTCCATCAATCGACGAGCAAGTTGAATGGATTGGGAATCTTTCCATCGATCTTCTGACACCGGGTTCAACCAGACTACCTGACGAAATTGTTCCTGCATGCGAGCCAACCAAACTTCTCCGGGCTCGGCATTGAAATATTCAACGCTACCCCCGCGCTCTGAGATCTCGTGACGCCCCATATCCGCATCACCGACAATGATAATTTTGTAATCGGCGGGATATCGCTGCATCACATGCCAAAGTGACGCACGGTCTTCCGCGCGGCGCTCATTGTCCTGCCAAACTGATTCGTAAATAAAATTATGAAAGTAAAAAAACTCGAGATACTTGAACTCACTTTTGGCCGCAGAAAATAACTGGGCACACCGCTCAATGTGTTCATCCATCGAACCGCCCACGTCAAAGAACATTAGCACTTTGACCGCATTACGTTTTTCTCGGACCATCTTGATATCAAGTAGCCCGCCGTTCGCTGCGGTAGAGTGAATCGTATCGGCAAGGTCGAGCTCAACATCAGCGGCCTCCCTGGCCCAGCGACGAAGTCGACGAAGCGCCATCTTCAGATTTCGAGTACCCAATTCGACATCAGGATCATAATCGGCGAATTCACGTTCAAGCCAAACTTTGGTCGCTTTGAGTTGCGGAGTCTCGGTTGTCTCAAAACGCTCACCCGTGATGGCATCTTCGCTGAGGCCTTCGCCTTCTTCACCATCATCGCCTTCACCTTTTTTACCTTCATCACCCTCGCCCTCATCACCGTCTTCACCCTCGCCTTCTCCCGAATCGCCGCCGTCTCCTTCTCCTTCTCCTTCTCCTGAATCACTTTTGTCACTTTCACCTTCCGCGTTATGACCCTGTCCTTTTTCAGACTTATCTCTTTCAGCAGGTTCTGAGTTCTGGTGTTCGTCTGAGTCAGCTTTACCCTGGTTGATCAAACTCGAACTTCGGTCTCCATCCAAATTGGTTAAGTTGGCGCGTAGTTTTTCGAGCTGCGTCCGATACCCCTCTAAAAGCGAATCGGCGTCGTTGCGCCCGATCTCACGCGCCACCCGCTTAAGTTCATCCTGTAGCAAACCTTCTTTTGGTTCAAAAATCGCCTGCCAGGTATCGATACCATCGAAATAACTCGCGAATGCGCGATCAAACCGATCGTAATACTTTTCATTCTTAACGAGCGTCAATCGAGCCAGAAAATAGAACTGGGTCTGGTCTGCAAACAATAATCGCCGTTCGAACAAACCCAATAGATCAATCAACTCCGTGATCGACACGGGGACAGAGTAGCGCCGAAGATGTTCAAAAAACCCAAACAACATAAATTTTACAACTGGAACGGAATGCCGTTCGTATATCGATCGACTCGACCAGAATATTTGGTTCGTTCAGTGTCGCTCAATGCCATTTCTAGCACGCGACTGATCACATCAAGCGCGTGGTCAAATTCACCAAGGCGCGCATACCCGGCGGCCAGAGAGTCCAGGTGAGAGGGCGTGGGTGAAGCATCTACCGCCAACTGAGCAAACTGAACTGCAACCTCTCCGTTACAAACCGTTTTGAGAGGACAGGTGGCCATCAACCAGGCCAATCG
>JBLIIB010000355.1:0-3805 GCA_047634795.1 Candidatus Azotimanducaceae bacterium
GACAGCAGTGTAAATGTGCTGTTTTTCTTCGGAATATAGACGGTGCCATCGTTATCCAGCACTTCTACGCGGTAAGAGTGCTCGCCGACCTTCAGACTCGCGACACTGTAGCGAATCATCTCCGACGTAGACTGAGCTGGCACGTCAATCGGTGCACCGTCATTAATGACAAGCTTGTAGGAAAACTCGGGACAAGCATTACGCCAAACAAGGTCAGCGTGGCTCGGCGTGACGGTAACGTTACGAATCGTACGTACTTTACTGTCACACGTATCATCACCCGTTGACACACTACGACGAACCGTGGTGTATCTCTGCGCCTTGGCAAATTTGTTTAACAGGCTCTGAAAGAGACTGGTTTCTTCTTCTTCAGGCTCGGACAGACTTCCCGCAATGACCATAATGGCATCGCCTTCGACTTGGATCGTTGTGTTCGACCCCAGATCCTGCGACTTACCCGTAGACTGACTAATCAGTTTTCCAGAACCATCATCACCCGTTCGGATGTGATGACCCGCAAACAAGTATTTAGTTCGTCTTACCGGACTCCACTTTGTTCCGTTCCTGCTGTATTCGACTTCGCCCTCAATCTGCACCAATTTCGCAACCGGTGGTTCTTTAGCGAAAAGTTGTCCACTCGTTAGTGCTACGAGCAAACCAAGTATGATACTCAGGCCCAACTGTTTTACTTTCATTCGTCACTTCCTCCGATTACAACCTATTCTCTAATTTTGCAGCATACCGCCCTAAAGAGCGGTATGCGCAAGCAACAATAATAACACCACCATCTTAAACCAGATTAACTACCGCGCCGCGCCATTTATCGGCAGAAGCGGCCGCTTCATCTAGTGCCTGCAACATCTATCTCAATCCTACCCAGCCGTTCTTTTAAACAAGCCCACAGCCTCACTGACGAGTCAGCGCATAATTTGCGGAGAACGTCACAGAAACTGCGATGGTTTGTACTGCCTTTGTAAGGAAATGTAACAAAACAGATTTAGCACTATGCCAGCAATATATCGGCACCGTGCTCTGCAACTTAAGTCTCAAATTTTGTGACCACGCGCCACGTAAATTGGGCGCAGGGGCTCATGCAAAAGCCGAGCTGGAAAAGCCAAGTTAGAAAAACTTATTTGGGAAAACTTAGTCGAAGCAGTACTCGAACTGAAGCTGTGCCACTTCGATGAGATCACCCACCTCAAGCTTTCGGGATTTAAACCCAATGAGCTCACCGTTGACGACGGGGGTCTTATCACGTTCCTTTCCACCGTCCACGTGAATAATAAAGTGTCCCTGCGGACGCTTCGACACGGCTGCCATCTGGATGCCAGGAACCCCGATCGACGTCATTGCTTCATCAAGCTTAACGACGTCACCCGGCCCACCACCCACTACAAATTTAAGGTAGCCATCGGTTTGATTAATAACGGGCACTTTCCGCACTTCCGTCAATTCACGCGTAGGCTCGGCTTGGGGCGTCTCGACACCGGACTTTTTCTGCGGCGGCGCGTTATCTGTGATCATGACGCGCAACTGATGCTCGCCAATGGTAATAAGGTCCTTATCCTTAAGCGCGCGTTCTTTGATCCGTCGACCTTTTACATGAACACCATTGGTTGATCCGAGGTCTCGCAGGATGTAGCCGTTACCCACAAATTCGATTTCGGCATGAGTACCAGAAACGGCGGGATCTTTGATAGGGACGTCACATTCAGCTCGCCGGCCGATACTCAGCTTGTCTTGCTCCATCAACACCTGAGCTATCGGCTTATCTTCTTTGATGACGATAATCTTAATTGTCATTCAAAATCTCTCATTCAAACCAGTTGGCGATACGTTTTAGGAACCCACCTTCCGTTTCACTGGGGTAGGACTTAGCAATATTGGCCAAGATGACAGAGACGTTATCCTTGCCGCCATTGGCGTTGGCGAGCTCTACCAGGTAAGTCGCCAATTGTTTCAGATTACCACTGAGTTCAATAAAAGCCCGCTCGATATCACTGTCCGCAACCATGTCGTGTAAGCCGTCAGAGCAAAGTAGGTAGATGTCTCCAACTTCGGTCTCATATTCATGGCATTCGACCTCAACAAAAGGGGCTACGCCCAGTGCACGAGTGACGACATTCTTCTTATCCGAATTCCTGGCCTCTTCCTTTGTGAAAAGACCCTTGTCAATCAGTTCCTGCACAAAGCTATGATCCTTCGTGACCTGCTCCAATCTGCTCGAACGATAACGATAGACCCGCGAATCACCGATGTGTGCAACCGACACTTTATTGTCGTAAAACAGCGTTGCAACAATGGTCGTTCCCATGCCTTTGTACTGCGCCTGCGTTGACGAAGCGTGAAAGATGGCATCGTTAGCCTTTTCAACACTCTTACGCACCACACGAGCCTCGATCGGAAGCTCATTTTCTTCTTCCTCGAGTTCCACGGGCAGATCTGAATCGCCCAGACGATAGGAAATCAGTTCTTCCATCAATAGATGTACCGCCATGGAACTCGCAACTTCACCGGCGTTTAATCCACCCATGCCGTCGGCTAACACAGCAATACCCAAGGTCGGGTTATCGCTAATGAAATCTTCATTGTGATCTCGGACCCGACCTTCGTCAGTTCGACCGACAATGTCGAGTTTTCCTTTGAGGTTCACACTCATAGATCGGCGTTCCCAGATTCCTCTTCCACTACGACTCCCATACGCGCCATACAGACTTTTAGATGCGCCGCCAATTTCTTACCACTTTGATAGCGTTTTTCAGGTTTCTTACCAATGGAGTTATGAATCACCTTCCGTAATGCCGGTTCAATATTTGGCACGACCTTTTTGATATCAATGGCAGGGTCATTCACTATCGAGTACATCAGGGTCGCCATCGAATCTCCCTTAAAGGGTAAATCTCCGCTTATCATCTGATACAACACAACACCCAATGAAAAGAGATCGGCTCGACCATCAACTTTTTTACCCATACACTGTTCTGGGGACATGTAATTGGGTGTGCCCAGCACGGTACCGGTTCTTGTTTTACTTGCATCCGTGATCCTTGCAATACCAAAGTCAGTAATCTTGGTCGTGCCAGTATCCGGATCATACATGATGTTCGATGGTTTGATATCACGATGGACCACCTGTTGTGCATGAGCATAATCCAGCGCAACCGCACATTCAGAGACAATCCTCAAAACCTCCGCCGCCGGCAGTAATTCCCCTGCCTTTATGTGTCGGTCCAGGTCATAGCCTCTCAGCAATTCCATCGCAATATAAGCCAGATCATGGTCTTCGCCAGCGTCATAAATTGCGACAATATTGGCGTGATTTAAGCGACCCGCAGATTCAGCTTCTCGGAAGAAACGCTCTTTTACTTGCTGTATTTCGTCTTCACCGAACTCCTGCGATAGCGCCATGGTCTTGATCGCAACTTCACGGTTGATCTTGGGATCTTTACCCAGGTATACAACACCCATCGCTCCCTGCCCGATTTCTTTTTCGACTTGATATCGGCCGAGCATGGGTTTCTCAACGGTGCCATCTTCATTAATAATAGTGGCACCCAGCATCGACTGGCCACTGCCGCCCAAGAGAACCGCGTCTTCCATTGATTCACAACGGGTAATACGTTTTTCAATATCCCGAAACTCTGTGGAGGTCTCCCGTATAAATTCATAACAGGATTGCGCCTTGTTGTACTGACGCTTGCGCTCATAATCGAGGCCCAGGTTATACACCAGGTTGTAGGTATTCTCATCAGGCGGACACCGTCGATACTTTTCGAACGCGGCATCCAATTGTCCCTGCCCCTGA
>JBLIIB010000356.1:0-3790 GCA_047634795.1 Candidatus Azotimanducaceae bacterium
CGATCATTTGTCCATGATGCGAGACTGGGCCAATTCGTCAGGCGGCATTGTGCTCGTGACCGGACCGACCGGTAGCGGTAAGTCCACAATGCTTCACGCAGCGTTGTCCGATGCAAACGATGGCGTCAGAAAAATCATTACCGTGGAGGATCCGGTTGAAGTTCAGGTGCCTGGTATTACCCAAATACAGGCCCACAACGAGATCGGTTATACGTTTGCACGTGCGCTGCGCGCCATTTTAAGACAGGACCCTGACGTCATTATGATTGGCGAAATACGGGACCTGGAAACGGCAGAAATAGCGATTCAGGCGGCGCTTTCCGGTCACCTTGTGCTCTCGACGCTGCATACCAACGAGGCCATTTCGGCGTTCACGCGCCTCATTGATATGGGGGTTGAACCTTTTTTGGTGGCGGCGCCCATACGCGGTGTGCAGGCCCAACGGCTGGTTCGATGCATCTGTCCACATTGCGCTGAGGCGGATGAACCCGGCCAGGATATTCAAAAGATGCTCGCGGAAATCAAGCCTGAACTGTTGGGGAACAATTTTAAGCGAGCAGTGGGTTGTAAGCTTTGCCAACAAACTGGCTATGGCGGCCGAATGGGTATCTATCAATTGGTCGAGGTCGACTCGGAGCTGCAGGATCTCATAGTTAAAGGCGGCACGTTGAATGAGCTCAGAAAGCTGGCTGTCAGTAAGGGCATGCGTACATTAATGCAAGATGGGCTGATCAAGGCGTCCAATGGTTTAACCACGGTAGATGAAGTCCTGCGGGTCATCACCGCCGAGGATATTGTGTGATATTCCACTACGAAGCGGTGAATGGCGCGGGCGTTATTGTCACAGGTCAATTGGAAGCCTCCACGTCGCCTGAGGCTATTCGTGCATTGCGGCAACGTAATCTGTTAGTGACCGAAGTGGTTCAAGTGCCTGCAGATTTACGGCCGTCTGCGGGAAAACGCGCGAGCCAGCAGGATCTGTTTGTTTCGTTACACGAAATGGTGACGTTGCTTGAGTCCGGCGTCAGCATCGGTGAGACCATTGAATCCCAAAGCCTGGCTCACTATCCCGATGATCTGGCGGCGAGCTACAAGGTGATGGCTGCTGAGATAAGAAAGGGTAATAGTTTTTCCGAGGCGCTTAAATTATCCGGCTTAAAGTTACCGGATTACGTTTTCTACCTGGCCGAAGCCGGCGAGATGACGGGTCAATTAGCGAGCAGTCTACGCGAAGGCGTTGAACAATTTGAATACGATCAGCAGGTAGCGCGTGAATTTAAAACTGCACTAACGTATCCCGCTGTATTAGTCCTTGCGGGCTTTGGCGCGGTACTAATGGTGTTTACCTTTGTCGTCCCAAGATTTATACCGATGCTGGCGCGCGCAGATGAGTTGCCCTGGTTGTCGGAATTGGTATTTGGTGCAGGACTTCTATTCAACGATTACTACTATATCTTCTTCGCTGTCATCGGACTGCTGGTGCTTGCCATCGTTGGCGCACTTGGCAACGCGACAATGCGGCAGCGTTTTTATGACGGCATGGCGCGGATGCCGGTGTTAGGTGCCTGGATCGCTGAAACTGACACCGCCAGTTGGTCTTCACTTATGGCGGCTTTGCTCGTCAGCAAGGCTGACCTGCTTAAGGCGCTCGAGTTGTCCTCCAGAGCGGTTAAAACATCGAGGCGTCGAGCAAGATTGGCCATGGTCGTTCAGGATATCAAAGCTGGCGAAACCCTGGCAGATTCGCTTGAGAAAGCGGGGGTGTTGACAGCAACGGGATATAACCTGATTCGATCAGGTGAGAAAACCGGAAAGCTCCCTGTGATGATGAAGTCTGTCGCGAAGCTCTATCACGAGGGAGCCAAAAACCGTATGCAAAGAGTATTAGCGCTGATTGAGCCACTCGCTATTCTGTTAATCGGAGGCTTGATCGGCGCCATCATTCTTGGCGTAATTTTGGCGATCACTAGCATTAATAATGTAAACATTTGACGGTGACAAGATGAATCGTTCGACTCAAAAAAAATCTCGAATAACACCAAATAATCCAAAAATCGCAGGATTCAGTTTGATTGAACTGCTTGTCGTATTGGTCATTCTTGGGTTGCTGAGTGGCCTTGTCGGTCCGCGGCTGTTTAACAAGGTCGATTCCTCGAAAGTGGATACAGCGCAGACCCAAGTTCGGATGTTGAAAATTGGCCTGCAAACTTATCGACTAGATGTGGGGCGATACCCCACTACTGACGAGGGGCTTAGCGCTCTTATTGCGGAACCCTCTAGCGCAAAACACTGGCAAGGACCGTATCTGGAAGAAGCATTGCCCTTAGATCCTTGGGATAATGATTATGTCTATGTTGATACCGACAATAATTTGCAGGGGTTCGCCCTGTACTCTCGGGGTGCTGATGGTGTCGATGGCGGAGAAGAACTTAATGCAGATGTTGGCTTCCTTCCCGAATAGCAGAGGTTTTACTCTGCTTGAATTGCTCGTGGTGATGGGACTTGTGTCTCTGATTACTGCGGTGGCGATGCCGGGCGTAGTAAGCATGTACGATTCTGTTTCCCGTAATCTCGAACTCGAAGGTATTGCCGCTGACATAAACCAACTCGGTCGAATAGCCTACGAGAGCGGCGCGTCGTCTACTTTGTCGCCGAAATCTTTCGATTTGCCTGATGGATGGCGTTTTGAGACAACGGCCCCGATTACTTATTCTGCCCAGGGTGTTTGTCGTGGCGGCACGCTGGTGCTGCTGAAGAATGATGAATTCGTTCGGCGCTTTAAACTAGCCGCACCCTATTGTCAGACTGTCCGTGATAGTTAAGGGGTCCCAATCCGGGTTTTCGTTGCTGGAAGCCATTGTTGCAATGACAATTTTGGCAACCAGCGGAGTAGCACTGTTTAGCTGGTTTAGTGCTTCCTACGAGGGCCTAATTCGACTTGAGGAAATCCACGAGAAACAACAACTCATGGATGATCTTGATGCTTATTTTTCCACCCTCAATGTGCGGGGCGAACAGCGGCAGGAGATAAAAGTTAATGGTTTTGATGTCATTTGGGAATCTACATTAGCCGATTCCATGCAGCAGGGGCGTAACGGTTCTGGTGGTTTATCCAATTTTGATCTGGGGCTATATGACGTCAACGTCAGTATCGTTAAGAACGACCGCGAAATAGGCGATTATGAAATGCGATTGGTTGGCTACCAGAAAGTCAGGAATGTGAACGATGATGATCAATAAGGGATACGGTTTTACCTTGATCGAAGTGTTGGTTGTGATCGCAATAACCGGGCTGGTTTCTGTGCTCACCTTACAAATGCTCACGATCATGTTCAGGGGTTATGATCAGGTGTCGCAGTTCCAGTCCGAGATGAGTCAGGAATCTATGAGAAACGCGTGGTTTCGGGATTCTATCGCCGTCATGGTGGCGTCTCTTGATGAAGAATTTTCTCTCAAGGGGGATACTCGCTCCATCGCTGGTTTTACACTCGCGCCGTTACTTGGCCATCCGGGTAAAATCACACCGATCAGTTGGACGATCGAAGCAGATGGCAACAACGAGGTCCTGTGGTACGAAGAAGAAGAACAAAGCCGCTTAAAAATCGCCTCCTGGGAGAGCGCCGACGTTAGCTTTGCTTATCGTGGTCAAAGGTCTGGTTGGCTGCCCGATTGGCCGCCTGAGGATTTGTCGCCGGGGGTTTTACCTTTTCGGATTAAATTGTCGATTGATGAAAGCGGTAAGGTGAGAGAAGTCTTTGCCGCGGTCAAAATTCGGCGCACTGGCAGGAAC
>JBLIIB010000357.1:0-3785 GCA_047634795.1 Candidatus Azotimanducaceae bacterium
GCCGTTTAGTAATCATAGCGCGTCTTTCAGTATCAACAGCGCCGCTTCTGCGGTGCGATGAGATGTTCAATCGGTTACACTTTAAGCCGAATTGAAAGAGTAGTTGGAACCCCATGGCAAATTTACTGTTTTACAAAAAACCGGTCCCACTTAATAAGGAAGTTCACAAAAATAAAAAGATCAGTGCTGAAGGCCGTACGTTTGCGTTTGCAAGCGGAACAAATTCAGTGATTATTGCGGGCGTTGAATTTAGTGAGGCGGCGAAGGAGTATCCGATTGTGTTTGCCCAGGCCGGTGAACAGGTCGTCCCGGTCGCATTGCTTGGACTTCGTAATGAGGAAAACCTCTACGTCGATGGCTCAGGGAAATGGGATGCGCGTTATGTCCCAGCGTTTGTTAGGCGTTATCCGTTTGTTCTGGCAGAAACCGGTGAAAGTGGCCAGAGAGCGGTCTGCATTGACGAAGACTATGCTGGCTTTAGCGACGATACCGGTGAACCTTTATTTGACGGTGAAGAGACGACACCCGTTCTTCAACAGGCGCTCGATTTCCTTGAGGAGTATCAAAAGCAATATACCCGAACCGAAGCATTTGTTAATCGGCTTCGCGAAAACGATCTTCTGATGGCGCTTAATGCCAAGGTCGATATGGTTGATGGTCAGCAGTTTGGTTTGTCCGGCTTGCTCGCAGTGGATGAGCGAAAATTGCTACAACTCAGTGATGAACAGGCGCTCGGTATGTTTCGATCCGGCGAGCTTTCCTGGATATATTGCCACTTGATGTCGATGGGCTGTATGGGGCATCTCGTTGAAAGAGTTGCCAAGCTCGGCGGCGCCAAGACGAGTCCGTCAGACGAGTCGGCCTTGATCGAGAAATCCACTAAATCTTCGCCAGAGACAAAGCCTAAGCCCAAGGCGAAAAGCAGCTAGGTAAGCTCGGATTAAATGGTTATCTGTGTGGGGACGCCCAGTCCAGGATAAGCGTTGCGGCGTCCCAACCGGGGCGCACACGTTTGGTGTGGCCCAAACGAAGTAATGGACTGCGCGGCTCGACGCTAATAGACTTTGATCAGAGCTTCCCCAGATCGGGTCGCGGATCAATCACTCTGGTGCCGCGGCAATGTCTCGCCCATATTGATTGATGCGAATCACGATTCCGATCAGCGGGTGGTCCAGATAGTGCAGTTCGTCACTCCGCATTCGACGTGATTGCGCCATCACGTATTGCTGAGCTGGATAGTATTGATCACGTTCCCGCTCAACCTCTACCAGCGCTTCGTGCGTTTTGAGTGTTGCGTCATCCAATGTTGAAGTGATGTCAGCGCGATAAGGGTTTGCTGTGGTGCCTCTGGGTTCAAACCGGGTGAACCACAGGTTGGTATCGACATGCAAAAAGCGCGAGCGGCTAAAGGCGAGTGTGCCTTCGACCTCATATTGATCGTTGTACCGTTTCCCTGTTTGGATCATAACTGTTTGATCCTCGGCGCCCACAGGCTGCACCCACGAATCGTGAGACAACAGTGTGAACCTTGAAGAACGGTTGACACTTCTGGCTATTGACGCGAGGGACGATGATGAATCTGTTCGGATGAACGCTTGCTCCCACATTGGATTGGTAATGCCTTCCAGTGCCGCACGCACTTGTTCGGCAGCCCCTGCAGCGAGATTAAGACTCCCGGCGTCCTGTTTTGTTGGATCTAACCCTTCTGCGTCGAGACTGGCTGAAGATAGCTCTTCACGATTTTGTGCATCGGCCCCGCGCTTTGCGACGACGGATTCGATGATTCGTTGGTTGCGTGAGCGATTGGCGCGGCTTTCAAAGACAAACTCGTCTTGGCGAAGTCGTTTGCCCTCACTACTTTCTTCAAGGAGCATGGGCTCGAGTTGTTCTAGTTGAGAAAGTTTGAAGATGCCCGGTTCGTAAATGGAGTAGACGGTTGCCGGGTATGACACAGGAACCACCGGCCAACTTTCTTCGTCAAGATCGGCGTTCTTGGGTTTAAAAATGACAACGTCTATCTGGTACCAGGTCGCTGATACGAGATCTTCTGGGTTTGCACGAAGCTCAGCGCTTATTGCTAAAAGGCCAAGGAAGTACAACGACCTTGCGAAGACTCGCAGGTTAGTTGGCAAGAACAACCTGCTTGTTTTCCATTCTTTCAAGTAACCGCTCCATCTTGGTAAATCGCGTTTCTGGCGTTTGCATTTTGTCATCGATGACCAACTGATTGGCCGTGGCCAGTTTATAGCGGTGAGGCTCGGACTGTACAAGCTCTACAATGGAACCCGGGTCCACCGTTGTTTCCTGGTCGAATTCGATTCGGCCGCCTTTCTCACCCGCATCGAGTTTTTTAATGCCGAGAGCCTCAGCCTTAAGTTTCAGCCCGGTCACTCGAAACAGCGTTTTGGTAGGTTCGGGCAATAACCCAAACCGATCAATCATTTCGACCTGTAGTTCCCTGAGTTGTTCCGCTGACTTCGCGTTGGAAATTCTCTTGTAGAGAACAAGTCGCATATGGACGTCAGGTAAATACTCGTCAGGTATGAGCGCTGGAAGATGGAGATTAATCTCGGTGCCTTCCTTGAGTGGTCGGTCGAGGTTGGGTGTCTTACCATCCCGAATGGCGTTAACGGCCTGGTCCAGCATCTCCATGTAGAGCGAATAGCCAATAGTTTGCAGATTGCCGGTCTGATCATCGCCCAGTAGTTCACCGGCACCCCGGATTTCCAGATCGTGTGTCGCCAAAATGAATCCAGAACCAAGATCTTCTGCGCCTGCAATTGCCTCGAGTCTTTTCACTGCGTCACTTGTCATGGCTTTAGGGTGAGGTGTCAGCAGGTAGGCATATGCCTGATGGTGGGACCGACCCACGCGGCCGCGTAGCTGGTGAATCTGCGCGAGGCCGAATTTATCGGCTCGATCCATAATAATGGTGTTGGCATTCGGCACGTCGATGCCCGTTTCGATGATGGTCGTACATACCAGTACGTTAGCGCGCTTGTGATAAAAATCAGACATGACCTGCTCGAGCTCTCGCTCTCGCATTTGTCCATGTCCAATGGCGATAGATGCCTGTGGCACCATCTTGTTGATCTTATCTGCGGTGTTTTCGATGGTTTTCACTTCATTGTGCAGATAATACACTTGGCCCCCCCGCATCAGTTCTCGCTGAATGGCCTCCTTGACCTGACCATCATTGTTTTGCATGACAAAGGTTTTGATCGATAGCCGTTTAGCGGGAGGCGTGGCGATGATCGAAAGATCTCGCATCCCGGACATGGCCATATTCAGTGTGCGCGGAATGGGCGTTGCTGTCAGTGTCAGTATGTCGACTTCGGCTCGAAGTGATTTCAGCTTTTCTTTTTGTCGAACGCCGAAGCGGTGTTCTTCATCGATGATCAGAAGGCCCAGGTTTTTAAATTCCAAACCGTCCTGAATCAATGCGTGGGTACCGATGACAATATCAAGAGCGCCTAATTTTATCTGGTCTATAACAGCGCGCTGTTCTTTCTTTGACTTGAAACGAGAGATTGAATCAATTTCTACTGGCCAGTCCGCAAAACGGTCTCTGAAGTTTTCGGTATGCTGGCTTGCGAGTAGTGTCGTTGGCACCAGTACAGCGACTTGTTTGCCGGATTGGACGGCGATGAAGGCAGCGCGCATTGCGACTTCTGTTTTACCGAATCCAACATCACCGCAGATCAATCGGTCCATGGATTTTTCAGCCACCATGTCAGCGACGACACTCTCGATGGCGGTTTCCTGATCCGGCGTTTCCTCGACGG
>JBLIIB010000358.1:0-3728 GCA_047634795.1 Candidatus Azotimanducaceae bacterium
CAGCCACCCAGCGAGGCCATCTGTCCATAGAAACTATTTATCCATAGAAACTATTCACACATCGAAACTATTCACACATCGAAACTATTTATCCTTAGCAACGTGCACCTGTCAATCATAGTAGTACGCATAAATTTTTGCGGTTGACTTGCCCATCTCGTCGTCGGTGTCAAAGCTTACACCATCAAGACGCCATTCAAGGCGCCATTCAAGACAGTCTGAGTGAAAGTGCCAGCCGCAAACTACGCAGTAGAGGATGCCCATGTCGGGATGATCGATCGCGGTGAGCGTTAACTCACACTGATCGCCCAAGGGGTGTAGTTCGAACCTTAATCCGGCGCTAGACTCAGGAAACCCGAAAATTTTAGGGGCTCAAGCACCGTAATTTCGCTGTATTCGAAATCATCGGGGTTATGTTCGTTGGGTGGGTGGTCGTCGCCTGAAAAGTCCATGACCACCTTGCCTCCCTAGAGATTGAATTCTTTTAGCATGGGTAACCCGGCAGCGGTCTCATCGGGGTCCGTGATAGCCCGCAGACTTTTTCGACGGGATGTTTCAGTCTGCGTTTGAACCTGATGGTTGTGCTCCCGTTTTCATGATGGCCAAAGGTGCCTTCGCGGGATTTTGCCTTCGTAGACTTTTGATCGTGCGAGTGGGTTCACACATTGCTTCATTTCGTCTTGTCCATGTGGTCCTCACGGGCATCAAGTCGACTCGCGAGAAGGGCCCTGTAGGGTTCCAGGAATGCCTCGAATTCACGTAGCGCATCGGGATTCAATTCGTACCAACGTTTTTGCCCCTCAGGTCTGACGGAAACAAGGTTGGCTTCCTTGAGGCATTTCAAATGCTTCGACACGGCGGGTTGGCTTAGTCCGGCCACTTCAACGAGCATCGTTACGGTGCAGGGTGACTCCCTGATGGCATCGAGTAGACGGCGTCGATTGGGTTCTCCCAGGGCTGAAAAACTATCCATAACAGGGGCTCGTTTTGGTGTTTCTAGCTTGTGGTTTGATTTATATATGGCTCATAAGAAATATAACCATATTGGAATATAATGGGTGCGGCAACCTTCTGTCCGGAAAGTATGTTCGAAAAAGTATGTTTAGGATGACAAATGGTCCTGCGGCAGGCGCAAGTCTGGTTCCTCTGAATTCACCCCATTGATAATCCTTAGTCTCCTCTTACCTCGGAGCTATCTCCGCGCTATTCTTTGCGTTGATTTTATTTCCGCAAGTTGTTGTGAGGAGAGTGTTGTGAAAGATCTGAAAGGCCAAGTGGCCGTTGTAACAGGTTCTAGTCGAGGCATCGGCAAGGGCATTGCGATTGCGTTGGGAGAAAAGGGTTGTACCGTTTACACGACGGGGCGTACAACCGGTGAGGGTGATCGGACGATTGATACGACTGCCCGGTTGGTGACGGAAGCTGGCGGTGAGGGACGTGCAATTGCCTGTGACCATGGCAATGACGAAGATATTGCGGCGCTGTTCAAACAGGTCGGTGAAGAAGCCGGACGCATTGATATCCTTGTTAACAATGTGTACAAAATTCCAAACCCACCGGCTTGGGGTGGAGGATTCTGGGACCATCCCCTTCAAATTTGGGATGATCAGGTTGGCATTGGTTTGCGCTCGCACTATTACGCGAGTTGGCATGCGGCAGAGTGGATGTTTAAGAGCGACAACGCGAGGATGCTGAATGTATCATCGCCCGGTGGACAGAGTTACATCTACTCGTCTTCTTACGGTGCGGGTAAAGCAGGCCTCGATCGACTTACCGCCGACATGGCGATCGAATTTGAACCCAAAGGTGTATCGGCTTGTGTGCTTTATCCAGGTGCCGTTGCAACAGAATTCATCAAAGACGCAGCAGAAACGCAAAAAATGGATTTGAGTCAATCGCAGACACCATTGTTGGTCGGGCGCGCAGCAGTCGAATTGTTGATGGCTGACGATTTGATGGCGCGTACCGGCAGTATTCAATGGGTCGAAAATCTGGTTGAAGAATTTGATCTTTTTGATGAGAACGGTTCCCGGCCAACTGAGCGATTTACTGATCGACCGTCCTGATATTTGCGAAAGTAGCGGCAGTAGTGAAAGTACCGACAGTACCGACAGTATTGGACCCTGTACCTTTAACCTGTAAGGGAGCTTAGGCGAGAATGGAATTTGCAGTTGCCGTTGCGTCAGATACGGATTCATGGAAACACGTTAAGCGTGCTGAGGAGCTTGGCTTTCATGCCAGTTGGTTCTACGACACTCAGCTACTGAATCCGGATGTTTTCATCTGCATGGCGCTGGCAGCTGCCAATACCGATCACATTCGCTTGGGGACGGGTGTTCTGATTCCTTCAAATCGAATCGAACCCGTTACCGCCAATGCGTTTGCAACGCTCAATAAACTCGCACCGGGTAGAATCGATTTTGGTGTGGGTACCGGCTTTACCGGTAGACGGACCATGGGCCTCAAAGCGATTAAGCTAAAGTCCATGCAGACTTATGTTGAGCGAGTTCAACGGCTATTGCTGGGGGAAACCGTTGAATGGTCTTTCGAGGAGTTAGAGCGGAAAATCCGGTTTCTTAACCCGGACCTGGGCTTAATTAATATTGAAGACCCGGTGGACCTCCACATTTCAGCCATGGGGCCCAAAGCCCGCCAATTGGTGGCTGAGATGGGGGCTGGGTGGCTTAACTTTGGCGCAGATCACAATGCTCTGGTTCGCAATATTGATGATATGCGCTCGGCTTGGGAGCAGCACGAAAACGCGCCGAATCAGCTCCATAACACGCTGTTTTTCCTTGGTGCAGTGTTAGACGCTTCACGGGAGGAAAACGAACGCCGGTTGATGGCGCAGGCGGCACCTTGGACGGCAGTGATGTTCCACAACATGTTGGATGACGCGGCACCGGTAAAATTACCTGGGCCACTGGCTGAAGTTTTGGATCAATATCGTGCGTTACACGAGCAGTACGAACCTGAAGATGCGCGCTACCTGACCAATCATCGGGGGCATTTAATGTTTCTGAGGCCTGAAGAAAAAGCACTCATCACGCCGGATCTGGTGAAGGCAACGTCCTTAAGTGGATCAAGTGATGAATTGGTAGATCGACTACGCGGCCTGTCTGAGGCCGGCTACCACCAGTTTGCGGTTCAACTCGTACCGGGAGAAGAAGCCGCGCTTGAAGACTGGGCATCGGTGTTCGAAAGAGTTTAGGCCTTCGCGTCCGTTTGTTTAGCTGGCGTCGTTATAGCCATTCGTTGCTTGTAGCTTCTTTTCACATCGTGGAGTGAATGCTCATCCAGAATTTTGTCCAGTGTCTTACCGATTTGTGAGCTAAGTCGTATTTGCTCGAGGTTAGGCCAGGTGGCTCTTTGACCTTCCATCATCAACATGTGCATTTCTTCCTGGGTTAACTGTGCCAGAAGTTTTCTGGGGTCAAAATAAGTGAAGCTCGGAGCGATGTTGATGTCGCCTTGGTACTCCTGTGCAACCACGGAATAGAACATGCTTACCGCGCGCCCAATATCCGGAACCGCACGCAGGTAACGTCTTGAGAATTCTTCACTGGATTTCAGCCATTCACGAGTGGAGTAGCGCATTATATTTTTAAGAGGCGTGGGGAGCAGTGGATTGGCGTCTGCTGCACTCATCAATAGTACCACTGGATTCGCCTGACTGACAATATAGTGGTTTACCGCGTACAAGCGGGCGAGTCGTTTCGCTTGCAGAT
>JBLIIB010000359.1:0-3719 GCA_047634795.1 Candidatus Azotimanducaceae bacterium
ACACACGCTTCGAGCAAAATGTTCAAAATTTCTAGAGATTCCGTCTAATTTTTTTGTGTTTCGTTGCTGCGAAAAAATTGCGATTCAAATAAGCGGGAATTCCCCAAGTTCAAACCCAAAAACACTTCAGAATTGATGATTTTTGAGTCTGTTCTAGATGACAGGCATTGGATGCCCTAGGACTGACCAGCCCCGTGCGTTTACCCATGATGATAATTCGATTATAGACCCAAACGCGCGTTGTCGTTTTTTTAACGTAGCTATTCGTTCGAACCACCGGCTCTTTTTATCCTTAGATTCCTCTGTCGAGATGTCGCGTACCCCGTCACTAACGATAGTGATGTATTCGCTAAGTGAGATGCTTAGTTCTGGTCGATCCACTTTTATCCCGTTCACCAGGGGTGCTACCGCAGCGGCTAGGCGATCAGGGTGGCTTACGGCCAGCTTTGATCGGTGCCCACCTGAGGCAGCCTGATAGGCGTCTATGTCGCTGACTATACGTGCCCTAACTGGGTTGAGGTCCACATACGCCATAGCAGCGATGACCGCGCTTTCATTAAGCAACGCACCTGAATAAAAACGTCCTTCGAAGAAGTGGCCGGCACATTGATCTTCTTTGTTGGCCCGATGAGCAATGGGTTGCTTAAGGTTTTTCATAAACATCGACAATGATCCCAGGGTTTGACGAGCGTGCAAGAGCCTCTCTGGCATAGCCAGCAGAATCGCGCGGTGTACGCTCACAATCTCTTGTTCATCCTCTGGGGATTTGGCAACAGCATAAGGTGGGAATGCCGATAGCCATCGGTCTGCCACTTCCTCGTCCTCCCATCGGTAGCTATCTTGCGGATCAAAATAGACGACCAGATGAAAATGGTCGCTCATGATGGCAAAGGCGTCTATTGCCACGGCGAAACATTGAGCGAGATGAAACATCCGCTTTTCCAGCCAGGTTTTACGGTGTTCGTAGTTTTTTCCGGATTGGGAATCTTTGCCGCAGAGCCAACTCCTGCGGACGCATCTTGAAACTAGATGGTAGTGCAGTGGTTGTTCCATATCGATGAGTTGGCTTCTTGGGGTTGCCATTTGGGTATCATCAACAATTGCAGGGACGGTGTATTTGAGCCTTATAGAATGAGGTTGTGGGAAGGCGGCGCTGGCTGTTGTGAGCATTGGATAGTGCTTTGTGAGCAGTGCAGGGTGTGTGTCCTTTTCTCGTAGGAGGCAGGGTTTCGCGACAGCAATTGGATCATCAAGGACCTTTCAGAAAATAACATCGTTTTTACCTCCGGGTTTTAAACCGATCGTCCAGCGGCATTACCTTCAGCGACAGCCTTAACCAGAAACCTCGGAGAGTTTGCGTCGCCGATGATGTGGCAATCAACACCATGAGATGCAAGGCTGTTCGAGAGCTCATTACGCGGTCGGTTGAGCGATATAAACACTAGCTTGTCTGCGTTTACCGACCAGCTTTCGCCGCCCGTTACTGCTTGCAACGAGGCTGATTGACCGTCGGTTTTGAGTACTCTTGTTCCAACGTGATAGGTGAAGTCCTTGTTTCCGAGACGCTCCAAAGCGGGATCGGTCATCAGTGCTGTTCGCACCCCAGGGGCGAGCGTTGGCAAGCGTGTGACGAGCGTGACTTTAAGTCCCTGGTTCGCCAGATGTTCTGCTGCCGCGAGACCTTCATAATGGCCAACATCATCCACGATAAGCGCGTGAGTCCCGTTGGCTTCGGTTTCTTCAAAAAGCTCATTGCTGGAGATAACATGGGGTAGGTGGATGCCTTCTATTGGCTCGCCTGGATGAGACATTTGAATGCCATCCATTCTGGGTTCAGCGCCGGTTGCTACGATGATCTCGTCAGCATTGAATGCATCGATATCCTCGGGTGTGAGATAGGTTGAAAGTTTTACATCGACTCCTTCAGCAAAGAGTTCAGCTGACTGCCAGTGGACAAAATCGCCAAACTGTTGTCGAGTCGGCGCGCGGGCCGCTAGCGTTAAAGTGCCCCCTAAATCTGGCATGGCTTCTGCGAGTGTCACATTGTGACCGCGCTTGGCGGCCACTCGAGCAGCTTCCATTCCCGCAGGACCACCGCCAATAACGAGGACCAGTTTGGCAACCGGCGCTGGAATCAATTTGTCATCACCGAGCGTTCGCTCAAATCCTGCGCCCGCATTGACGGCACAACCCACCTTGCGTTCAGGGCCGAGCAACTGCCCAACACAACCCTGGTTGCAAGCAATGCACGGTCGAACGCGATTCTCATCGCCGGCTCTGGTTTTGTTAACGAGGTCCGGGTCAGCGATTGTGGCTCGGGTCATGCCCACCATATCGGACTGCCCGGTGCGTATTACCTGGTCTACTTCTTCCATAGTTCTGAAGCGACCGGTGACAATGGTGGGTACATCAGCGCTTTGCGTCACGGGAACTGCAGATTCCAGCTCATATCCGGCAGGCTCATGCATTCCGCCAATCAATTTTGGAAAGCTGTGGTAGCTCCCGAGAGAAACATTCACGAAGTCTGCCAGACCCTTGGCTTTTAAGGCTTCGACGACAGCAATGTTTTCTTCCGATCCAATGCCGCCAGTGGTTGCATCTGCAGCAAGTCTGACGCCAATCGCAAAGCCATCGCGTTTGGCGAGATCAAAACAGGCTTGCATGATTTCAATTAAAAAACGCATCCGATTTTCAAGACTTCCGCCGTATTCGTCATCGCGAACGTTAGTGTTCTGGGAAAGGAACTGTTGAGGCAAATAGCCATGTGCGCCGTGTATTTCGATGCCATTCAATCCGTTGTCGCGGCACAATTTGACGGTATTGGCATAGGCTTCGATGATTTCGTCGATTTGCGATTTTGTCATTGGCCGCGGAACGACGCCAACCTGCGGGCTGGGGATATCTGATGCCGACCAAGGTGGGCTGCCGTCAACGGGCGAGCCGTTATGGCCGCCATGCCAAATCTGCTGAAATATTTTCATGCCGTGCGGTTCACACGCAGCCATCAATTTTTGGTAACCCGCCGGTAAACCCGGGTCGGAAACATTCAGGGTAGCGGGGCTTGAGAGATGCACGGATAAAATTTCCAGGATCGTGAGACCAACGCCTCCTCGCGCTCTGGCAGCGTGGTATTCAATTAGGTCATCGCTCATGGTCCCGCCGCCGATACCCGTGGCGTGGGCAGTTCGGACAACCCTATTTGGAATGGTGACGCCGCCGATCTCGATCGGACTCAATACATGTTCGTACATCTATCGTTCCCCTGCTTGTTTTTATGACGATTCTTTTCGTTATTTTTTACAGTCTTTTCGACTGTCTTGAATTCCCCGATAGTACCTCATGCAGTTTTCTGTAAACCCTTTGAGTGATTTCTACACGACGGTGTGCTCGAGCCCCTCGAAAAGAATACGCTCGCCCGGCAGTAAGTCAACACCTGCTGACTTTCAGGAAAATCTGTACTACTCTTGCGCCATGAAGACTGAACCGAAACGCCGAGACGCCGAAGAAACGAGATTAAAAATACTCGAGTCTGCGCGGTGTGTTTTTACTGACAAGGGTTACGAGCGAGCGGGCTTGCGTGAAATCTGCCGCAATGCGGGCGTCGACCAGGCACTGATCAAACGTTACTTCGGCTCAAAACTAAAGCTCTTCGAAGCGGTATTTGATACGGGTGTTGGCATACACCTGCTGTTACTTGGGCCGACGGAAAGTATCGGCGA
>JBLIIB010000360.1:0-3694 GCA_047634795.1 Candidatus Azotimanducaceae bacterium
ATGTTTGCCCGCAGCAAGAAATGCTTCCCGATCAACTCGCCCCTGATCACGCCACGCTTCCATGTTGGGCACAATTTCCTGAGCCAGAAACTTCCGGTAAGCATCGCGAAAGATAACCTGCTCTTGCGTAAAAGATCGGCTTAGCATGACGAAACTCCACAGTCTAAAAAGCGCCGCAGTTTATCAGACGGCTTTAATCAATAGCGGAAGCCCGCGGTTTAGAAATTAACACTTCGAGTGAATGCGCCGTCTACCCTAACCGTCGTGCCGTTAACCCAACTGGCAGCAGGACTCGCGAGGAACGCAACGACCCTTGCGACTTCCTCAGGCGTCCCCATTCGTTTACTCGGATGCCAATCACGATCTCTTTCATACAAGGCGGTTGCATTGTCTTTGATGTTATTCCAGGCACCGCCTTCGATATAGATAGGCCCCGGCGCCACCGTATTGGCGCGAATACCCTTGGACCCCCATTGCTGTGCGCGCTGCGCCATATGACGGATGGAAGCGGCTTTCATCGCGCCATAGCTTGGGCTGATAGGCACATCATGGTGCTCAATCCCAGTAATCGATGCGATTTGAATCAACGATGCACGCTCCGATTGCTCAAGAAATGGCAGCGCACCCTCAGACATGCCAACCATTCCCATGACATCAATCCCGAAATTACTTTGCCAGGACGAAGGTCCTCCATCAGGCAACCCGCTAGCAGTCGCATTATGGACAACAATATCAATCCCGCCCATTTGCTCTGCCGCCTTCTGCATCCAGGCAACCGTCGCATCATAATCAGACACATCACAGGTATCGCCATGCACCTCGCCTAATTTGCTTAGCTCAGCGACCGCCGAATCGACCGTCGCTTTGGTTCTGGCCGCGATAGACACCTGCACGCCTTCTTTCAATAATTCTCTTGCCACTTCAAGACCAATGCCTTTGCTGCCGCCCGAGATGACCGCTTTTGCGCCTTTTAATCCAAGATCCATTTTTATCTCCTCTTTAGCTTAATCGCGATGCCGTATCGCCCAGTAATCAAAAGCTACTCTGTTAGTAATCAAATAGTGTGTTTGTGCTCAGGTAGGCTGACCACCCGCCACGTCAAGATACTGCCCTGTGATCCAGCGACCTGCGGGAGAAGCGAACAACAATGCCGCGGCAGCACAATCTTCAGGTGTGCCGGTTCGTCCCAAAGGAATGGTACTGTCGAGCGCAGCATGCGCCTGCTCGTCAGTCAGATTCAGAGTCTCTTTCAGCATGTCTGTTACTACGAGGCCCGGTGCAATGCAGTTAACCGTGATGCCTCTTGGCGCCAGTTCAACCGCGAGCGTTCGCGTAAAGCTGATCATCCCCATATTGGCGGCAGAATAGACACCAAAACCTGGGGAAGGTCTATGCGCGGCAATGGAAATGATATTGATAATGCTGCCGCTATCATTCATCCGTTTCGCCGCCTGCTGGGAACCCCAAAATTTGGTTTTCATATTCAGCTGCAGTTGCTCATCAAACTTATCGAGGCTGATGTCAGGCAATGCGTACATCTTGCGATCGAGATTACCGCCTGCGTTGTTTACCATAATATCCAGGCCACCAAATTCATCAACAACCCGGTCAAGCGCCGCAGGAATGGAATCCCAGTCCATCACATCTGCCGACAACCCCAGACCTCGCACGCCTCGTGATTTGATTTCTTCGGCCACAGCATCAACATCGTCCTGACGCCGCGCAAGCACTACAACATCTGCACCGCAGTCAGCAAAACCGAGCGCGATACCCCTGCCAATGCCCCGGCCACCACCAGTGACGACGGCAACCTTGCCATCTAATCTAAACTGTTCATGCAATCCCATGGATCAATACTCCTAAGTTAATTGTTTGTTCTGAGCGACGGTGAATTTGATCACTACGATTCAGTCACTTTTAGTGACCTACATATCTGTCCCCGATGATGACAGTGGTTTGAGTGATCCCGGATGACTGTCGTTTGAGTCATCCCGAATGACTGGCGCCCAAGTCGTTGTAGTAACTCGGTTTCAACTGAACCACTGCCAAAGCACGATCAGGCTTGCCAGCGGTAGCCAGGTTTGCCATGTACGTTTCAGAATCAGTTGTGGCGCGGTTCCAATGGTTGCGGTTTCTACGATATCCGCGCCATTCGTGACCTTCCATATGATGGGCTGATCAACCGCAAGCGCCTGTACTGAAAAGGCTATCCCACCGACCAGAAAAGCACCACTGACCCAACCGGGTTGTACCAGATACAGTATCAAAGCGCCTACTGTCACAATCACGTGGCCAAGATCACCCCCCCAGCTCAACCAAAGATATTGTTTTACGGTGTAATCATCAATTTGAAACTGGCCGAGAATGAAACCCCTATAGGGTGCTAACGGCATTTTGATACCAGAGAATCTCGCACCCAAATAGTGTCCCCATTCGTGCACGATATAGCACAGGGCATAACACGCAATAAAGCAAATAACTGCAATCGGTAACGCTGTCCACCAGACCGAAAACAGTTGCTGCAATCCGCCTGCCAGCCATAGCAAAAGCACTACGGAAAGACCGATAACCAAATCACGAACCACCCAACCGATCAGCGTTGGCGATGCACGAGTAACCTTGCGGGTACCAATACTAGAACCATTACTAGAACCATTACTAGAATCTGGGGGGGGCATCTCAGTCGTTGTCATACGGCTCTCAACCTAGGCACGACGAACCGGCAGTTTTCGACGGCCCCAGAGGAAAAACGGACCGATGCGCTCACCGTCGCCAAGCAAACGCAAATCAGGCAGACGATCTCTCAATACCGTCAAGGCCACTTCGGCTTCGAGCCTCGCTGTAGGCGCGCCAATGCAAAAGTGCACGCCTAGCCCAAACGCCATATGACGTTTTCCGGTTCGACGCAGATCAAATTCATCGGGATTTTCGAAGACAGCAGCGTCACGATTCGCTGCGGCATAGTTAATCCAAACCTTGTTGCCGGCGGGAATCGTGACCCCGTGCATATCTACGTCTCGAGTAATGTTTCTGTACAACCCAAGCACCGGTGGATCAAAGCGAAGGCTCTCTTCTATGGCAGAATCAATCAGCGCGGGGTCATCGACAATCGCTTGCCATCGCTCCGGCGCTTCAAGAAGCCGCCACATCATATTGGTGATGAGGGAGGTTGTCGTTTCATTGCCGCCCACCAGTAATTGGTTAAGCATGGAGAGCGCATCACTGTCCGGGATGTATTGTCCAGCAACATCTCTTGCACCCGCGACCATGGTCAGCAAATCTTCAGGGACCTTTTCGCCACTTTCAATTTGCCCCCTTCGCGTCAGCATATGGCGACTCATGTACTCCTGAAAGCGACCCTGCTCCTCCATGTACTGCATGGGGTCTTCACTCCCCATAATTTCAACCTGCATATCGGACCAGCGCTTAAAGTCATCCAGATCCGATGACGGAACACCTAACATGCCGGCAATAATGACCACCGGCAATGGGAAGGCAAAATCGTCGTGTAAATCAAACTCGGCAGAACCACTTAAAATGTCATCGACAAGCTTATGGGTGAGTTCAACCACTTGAGGGCGAAGCGCCTCGACCGCTTTGGGCGTAAAGGCCCGTTGAACCAACTTTCGATACGCCGTGTGCTGAGGCGGATCAGCCAGCATCCCGGCGGGTTCTGTGAACCTCTGGCCCTGAC
>JBLIIB010000361.1:0-3586 GCA_047634795.1 Candidatus Azotimanducaceae bacterium
AGTATATCAACGGCTTCTATAATCCGCGTCGTCGCCACTCGTCGCTAGGCGGCAAAAGCCCCTTGGCATTTGAGCGAAAGGCCGCATAAACGAGTTGGGAGACCGGAACGTAACCGTGACAAGACCAGAGTGGCTCTATCAATCGCGACAAACAGATACTCCCACAGATACCGGCGCGAGGGTTCGTCGGCCATTCATTGCCTAGCAGGTGAATGCCTTCATTCACCGAGATGGTGAGGCAAATATTTCACATCGATGTGGATGTATCCGGGCTCATAAGCCTTGAAGCCGCTGTGTTCCGGGCGGGCGTCCTTGGCCTTGAGGTCGCGCAGTTTGCCCACGCTGTGCCTGCGCAAACAGCGATCCAGTCCTGAACGCGAGACATCCGGGTTAAGGAACTCTCGAACCACCGCCAGCAGGTCATCCAACGATACGAGCAGTGTCTTGCGCTGCGCGGTGGCGACAGCTTAATGTGCCGGAGCCAGTGTCTTCTGCAACCGGTGCGCAGTGTGGCTAGGGTCAAGCACAGTGTCGCGATGCCGCCACTTGTAGATCGTTTGCCCCGTCTTGCCGAACCGCTCCGCCAAAACTGAAGCAGGCTCGCGGCGCACCCTGATCGCGGCACGTACCTTCGGCGTGGTCGTCGCTTGCTTGTGAAGACGGATCAGCATGGCAGCACCCCGTTCCGTTTGGCGGGAAAACAGTCCACTGGACTGTTTCGCGTCCCGCCGCACTCCCTCAGAACCGATCTTGCCATAAAAAAGGTATAGCGCCGAGAATCAACGTGATCGTCCGGGATGAAACAGATACCTTCGCACTTTTTGAACCGCATGAGGCCTATCTCGCGGGCCTGAGGCGGGTCCATAGGAACAATACGTCGCTCTGGGGGGCGTCCGCTTAATATTTGACGCTCCACGTTGGTAGAGGGCAGGCTGATAGTCATGTTTTGTGTTTCACGCACAATCATTCTTCTGATAAATAGTTCGCCTTCAGAGACCTGTTTCCAATGGCGGCGCTCTAACTTTCCGCAAATTTATTGATTGCTCAAAGTCATGGGAATGTTAACATTGTAGCATGACAAATTGGATACCTGATAGAACATCCCTGCATCACCCATTGCACTTGAGTCTGGCTGCTGCCCTTTCGGCGGCGATCGAAGACGGCACGCTAAAAGCTGGGCAGCGCCTTCCGACACATCGCAGCATGGCTGAAAATCTTAATCTAAGCGTAAACACGATCAGCAAAGCCTACGACGCGCTAAAACGGCAAAATCTGATTGATGGGCAGATTGGACGTGGCAGTTATGTAGCGGATCACAAGAGACCCGAGCATCAACCTTACAATCTAGAATCAGAGCCAAAAAACCTGTTTGATCTGTCGATCGCGAGGCCAGCCTACAGCAAGTTGCACGTTGCCCGGATGCAAAACCTTCTCACCGAATTGCCCCGTGATCTTAATTCGCAGATGTTTCTGTCATGCCGCCCGAATGTCGGGTTCGAGTCTCACCGGCGCGCCGGAGCCAAGTGGTTGTCGCTGTGCGGCCTGACGGCGAGACCAGAAAATATCATGATGACCAACGGTGTTACGCACGGCACATCGACGGCCCTTTCCGCACTGACACGCCCGGGCGATATTGTTCTGTGCGATGCTATTACACATCATCTTTTGGTGTCGACCTGCGCCTATCTTGGATTGCAACTCGTGGGGCTTGATGTTGACGAGTTCGGTATCGTACCGGATGCGCTTGAAAAGGCCTGCGTTGAGTTAAGGCCTAAAGTGTTGTATTTACTGCCATCATTGACAAATCCGAACGTTCATATGATGCCAGAAAGCCGCCGCAGACAGTTGGCGGACATTGTCCGAAAGTATGAATTTTTCATTGTCGAGAACGACGCCTTTGGTCCTGTCGCTGCGGATCGCCCGCCACCGGTTTCCGCGATTGTTCCTGAACTTTCAATATATCTGACGACATTTACGAAGTGCACGGTTTCAGGTTTGCGCGCAGGTTATCTGGTTGCGCCGGAACATCTTTTTCCTGCTTTGACCGGCCGCATGATTGTTTTCGGCTGGATGGCAACTCCACTGATGGGCGAGATTGCCACGCGCTGGGTGCTGGACGGTACCGCAGAGGAACTTGCCCTGTGGCAACGCAACAAACTGCGAGACCGCTACGAGATTGCACAAACTGAACTTGCGGGGTTTGATTGGCGTGGTCACCCTTCGGCTTTGCATCTTTGGCTTAAGCTACCGGCCGAATGGGACTCGGCCAGTCTGGTTGCCCATGCCCGGCAACTAAAAATTGCTGTGTCTCCCGAAATGCCATTTTTGGCCCCGAAGTCGACTCCACAGAACGCAGTTCGAATATCTGTCGCCAGCATTCAGGACGATAAGCGATTCCGCCAAGCATTGCGCATGTTAGCAGGTCTTTTAAAGCAGCCGCGAGAACCATTGCCCCAACTTGCCTATTGATGTTCAAATTGTAGCATGACAATATAGGCTTTGACTTACAGTACAATATTGGACACTCCTCGATACGTCATGCATTGGCATGAAATATCTGGGAGAAACCGATGACCTATAAACCAAAGTTAAGTGTGCTAATTTGCGCCGCGGCAACCGTAGCAGTGGTCTCAGCCACTACCGTACAGGCAGACAACTGGCGTTATGCGATGGAAGAGGGGCTGACGGATCCACAAGGATTGTTCGCAACCAGATTTAAAGAAGAAATCGAGGCCAATTCGGACCACACGATCCAGATTTATCCGGTCGGGTCGCTGGGTGAATCAGCCGATGCTATGGAGCAGGCACAGGCCGGATTGCTCCAGTTTATTGACCAATCACCGGGGTTTACCGGCGCATTGATACCGGAAGCCGAGGCATTTCTGGTCCCCTACATCCAGCCAACTGACCCGCAAGAAGTGCGCACCTTCTTTAAGGAAGGCGTGGCTGTGAACGAAATGTTCCACGGCATTTATCGCGAACAGGGTCTGGAATTGCTGGCAGTGTTCCCGGAAGGCGAGCAAGTCGTCACCACGATGGAAGAATTCCGCTCACCAGAAGATCTGGACGGTATGAAAATCCGGACAATGACATCACCTTTGTTGTTGGAAACCTACACGGCCTTCGGTGCTTCGCCCATTGCTATGGCATGGGGTGAACTTATCGGGGCTCTGAAAACCAACATGGTCGACGGTCAAGAAAATCCAACGATCTGGATCGAGGCTTATGGTCTGGATGACCTGACCAAGGTCATGACCTATACGGGTCATGGTCAGTACACCACCGCGGTGATGGCCAATGCCGACTTTTACGACGGGCTGGGCGACGAGGACAAAACCCTCGTCCAGAACGCTTCGCAAGCGGCGTTGGACTATATTCTTGATGTTGCTGTTGATCTTGATGCAATTGGGTTGGCAAGAATCCGGGAAACAAATCCTGATTACAAAATTGTTCGCCTGAGCGAAGAAGAACGCGCCGTGTTTAAAGAACGCGCAAAACAGGTCGAAGCCGCATTTATCGATAGAGCTGGCGACCGCGGCGCTGCAATTCTGGCACAAATGAAACTAGATCTGATTGCAGCGCAACA
>JBLIIB010000362.1:0-3581 GCA_047634795.1 Candidatus Azotimanducaceae bacterium
AAACCATTCTGACCCGCACGTCCGGTTCTGCCGATTCGGTGGACGTAATCTTCCGGTACATTGGGTAGATCAAAATTCACGACCAATGGTAATTCTGAAATATCTAGCCCGCGAGAAGCAATGTCGGTTGCAATCAATAACGCGATCTTGCCTTGCTTAAATTCAAGAAGCGCACGCGTTCGTTGAGCCTGACTTTTATTGCCGTGGATGGCAGCAGCTTTGATGCCTGCTTTTGCCAGATCCTTAGTGAGTTTGTTGGCGCCGTGTTTAGTCCGTGTGAAAACGAGCGCCTGACTCCAATTATCTTCCTGATACAAATGTTGCACCAGTGCCGACTTTTGCCTTTTATCTACAGGGTGCACGATTTGTTTCACGGTTTTAGCTGCCGCGTTTTTGGGTGTAACGTCGACTTCAACCGGATTGTCCAAAAACTGGTGAGCCAATTCGCGGATCGGTGCAGAAAAAGTAGCAGAAAACATCAGGGTTTGTTTCTGCTTTGGTAGGTGAGAAAGAATACGTTTGATGTCTGGGATGAATCCCATATCAAGCATGCGATCCGCTTCGTCTAACACCAGCACTTCAACGTATTTTAGATCAACACCACCTTGCTGTCTTAGGTCAAGCAATCTACCCGGTGTGGCCACGAGTACATCGATGCCTTGTCGCAGTTGTTTTATTTGCGGTCCGATCTTAACGCCGCCAAAAACAGCAAGTGAGCGCAGATCGAGATTTGCGCCATATTTTCTGACGCTTTCCTCTACCTGGGCCGCAAGCTCTCGCGTTGGTGTGACAATCAGTGCGCGAGGGTGTCTGCCGGTTCTTTCCGATGCATCCAGTTTGTGAAGGATGGGTAGCGTAAAGGCTGCGGTCTTTCCTGTGCCAGTCTGGGCGGTTGCCATCAGATCTTTGCCGAGCAATACGGTTTCTATCGTGGCGGTCTGGATGGCTGTTGGTTCTGTGTAGCCGCTCTGGCTCACTGCTTTCTGCAGTGGTTCGGAAAGGCCGAGTTGTTCAAATGTCATAAGTTTTCCAGCGCAAAGTTATTCGCGCGATTTTCTAAGTGTGAGGACCAGATCAAGGCTGGTGTTGGACGACATAGAGAGTTGTTGTTCAAGCGGCACGTGCATTTCGAGGGCCGTCAAATCAAGATGACGTGGCTGTGATGACAGCGGTGCGGATCATATGGGGCGAATCAGGCTAAAGCAAGCGATCTTTTCGCTAGCGGGGACTTATGACCGACAGAAAACATGCGTGCTAGGATACCGAAGAAAAAAGTAACGGAGAAATGAAATGAGACTTCAGGGTTTGAGATGTGTTGTCACTGGAGGTTCCAGTGGTATCGGTGCAGCCACCGTACGCCGATTTGTGGCCGAAGGAGCACAAGTACTTATCGTAGATATTGATTTTGAGGCGGCGTCTGCTCTGGCAGAGGAATTGGGTGATGTCGTGCGTGCTGTGAAGTGTAACGTTGGGAGTGAATCAGATGTTCAGGCATCTGCCAAGGCGGCTTTCGAGTGGTGGTCAGGTGTCGATGTCCTGGTGAACAACGCAGGTTCTGAACTAAATCGTGCCTATGATGATACGACCGTTGAAGAATGGGATCGTATATTGGACACCGACCTGAAGGGGCCGTGGCTGATGTGTAAACACTTTGTGCCGAAAATGGTCGAAGCGGGCAGTGGCAGCGTTATTAATGTTTCGTCACTAAATGGCCTCGTAGGTTTCCCTCTATCTACTGCTTACGGTAGCGCAAAAGGCGGATTGGTGGTCTTCACTCGCGACATGGCTATTGAATTGGCGTCAACCGGCGTCCGTATTAATTGCGTGTGCCCTGGCGTTATCGCGACGGGCATGATGGAGCGCTGGACGGATCTGATGCCAGACAAGGCCGAAGCTCAAGATATGCTACGCGGTACTATGCCTATTGGACGAATGGGGACTGCGGAGGAGGTGGCAGGTTCCATCTATTTCTTTGCCTCGAGTGATTCGAGCCTTTGTCAGGGTTCAGTATTGAGTGTTGATGGTGGATTTACCGCTCAATAAAGTTTGCCAGAAGGAGAGTGTCGGTAATTTTTACACAGCGTGCAGGCCGTGTGTCCCCGCGTATTGCCGCTGTATTATCGAAACCGGCATGACGGAGGGCTGGGCAAGGCAGATGCGAGCCGCTCAATACGGCGAATACAACCGCGGAATGGACCTATGAAGCATCGATTCCGAACACGTGGACGCCGGGCACAGAAGTTGCGGTGATGTATCAGTTTGATACTCTGGGTGCGACTAACGTGGTTGCCTCATTGGGTGTGGATAACGGCATTTTTGCTTGGTTGAACGGTCAGTATCTGTTCGGTGCGAGAGGTCCAGGAAACACCGGTATTGGTGAATATGTTTTAAACCTTGGTGACCTGACCGCCGGCACTCACTTTTTGCAGATCCTGCTGGAAGATCATGGCGACGCTAATGCTTATAACGTCAACATCACGGCCGATGCGTTTATCCCCGCGCCAGTGTCAGCTCCGGGCACTATCGCTTTGCTGTTAATGGGTTTGCTTGGCATGGGCATCCGAGGTCGTCGTTTAGCTAGCTGATAAAAGGTTAGCTAGTTAAAGAAATCAAATCTTAAGGCCCTGCACCTGCGGGGCTTTTTTTATGCCTCGGCGTTGACTCGCCCAGCTCGATCAAGCCTGTTCCTGTCCTGGTGCTTGTCGTGCCTCATCCTATCTCAGGGCCTGCAGTTTCACGGCACCGTTCATCTACCTGTTTGCTAAGGCTCTCTTTATAAGCGGCATTTAACCCTCTATATTGATTGTTTAGGGGTGTCGTTTGAATAACGGCAGTTTCGCTAGAGAACTTCTGATTAATGTCTATTTTCGTGGGGCCACCGATGCCACTGCTCCATTTGGCCTCACCTACACACGTGCGCCCAGCGTTGTCCTGACCTTCGCGGCCCGGACCGGGCGTCCACACGTAAATATTCTATTAATAAGAGCTTCCCTAGAGTTTTGAAATAGGGGGCGATATGCCTGACTTGGAGCACATTGACAGTAAAGACGGCGATGAGCTTTTGCGTGCAGTGAATGAACACGGTGCCTGCATTGCGCGAAATGTACTGCCTGAACCACTTTGCGATGAATTGGTTGGCGACTTTAATCACCATCTGTCAAGCGCCAATTGGGGTGCAGATGAAATTGGATATCAGGACGAGTTCTACGGCACCAAAACGCAGCGATTACATGGATTGTTCAGCAAGTCCGCTCGTATGGTTGATGTACTGATGCAGCCCGCGTTTATGGCGCTGGCTAATTCGATGCTGGTTGAATCCGGAGTATCTAATGACATTCGCTTAAGCAATGCGGAGCTCATGGTGCTAGGTAAAGATCAGGGCAACCAGATGTTCCATACCGATGCAGCTTCCTGGGGGCGCGTACAACAGTCTGAATGTCAGGAAATACTGGTGAGCGCTAACTGTGCTTTGACAGACTTCACGGCGACTAATGGCGCAACCCGCGTTGTCCCAGGCAGTCATCGATGGGCGCGCGACCGGCAACCCGGGGAAGATGAAGTGTGCCTTGCTGTCATGCCAA
>JBLIIB010000363.1:0-3536 GCA_047634795.1 Candidatus Azotimanducaceae bacterium
GTCGGCACTTTTTCATAAGTAACGTGTACCGGGATTATCCCACAAGTTATGATGCGTAATCTGCCCAACTCATCACATAAAGCGCAATTGCTTGTAGGGCATCTACTATCAAATGGTTGATCTATTGACTCGCTTATATGTTGTTGCCACACCGATCGGTAATTTGGGTGATATCTCGTCGCGGGCGATTACCGTTCTGGGAGATGTTGCGCTCATTGCGGCTGAAGATACCCGTCATACAGGGCAGTTGTTGAAACATCTTGGAGTGGCGACGCCAATGATGCGGCTAGATGATCATAGCGAGCGTCAATCCATGGCGAAGATTGTTCAGCGCGTGTTGGCCGGTGAAAACGTCGCTCTGGTGTCTGATGCGGGTACGCCTTTGATCTCTGATCCAGGTTACCTCTTAGTGAATGCCTGTATGGAGGCCGGAATTGAGGTCGTTCCCATTCCAGGTCCAAGTTCAGTCACAACAGCGCTCAGTGTTTCTGGGTTGCCTACTGACAAGTTCGTGTTCGAGGGGTTTCTCTCTTCGAAAGCGACGGCCAGGCGTGAACAATTGAAAGCGTTATTGGGTGAGCCCAGGACAATGGTGTTGTTTGAAGCACCGCATCGAATTGAAGCATCGGTTAAAACTCTGGCAGAAGTGTTTGGTGATGATCGATTGCTCTGTATCTGCCGGGAACTGACTAAAACCTACGAGCAGATCGTGTCTCGGCCTTTAGGTGAGCTTGTCCGTATGCTCAACGCGGGTGAAATACCCAGCAAAGGAGAATTTGTTCTGGTTCTAGCCGGGGCCCAATCCGATACGTCATTTGATGCGGATCGTCTCTTACGTGCCTTGCTCGCCGAATTGCCACCTGCGCGTGCTGCAGCGGTTGCGGCTGGATTGACGGATCATACGCGGAAAACATTGTATGACCGGGCGATGGTGATCAAGGCGCAAGCAGACTAGTTCCACTCATTTCGCAAAATAGTGATAATTCAGGTTTAAAACTGTCGCCGCAAAAGTTAGTCTTCGCGCGGGAGTCGGCCAGGCAATCGCTCTGACTTTGGTCAGGGAGGAAAGTCCGGGCTCCGCAGGGTAGGGTGCCAGGTAACGCCTGGAAGGCGCAAGCCTATGGAAAGTGCAGCAGAAAATATACCGCCTCATTAATGACTTCTTTTGGAGTCGGGCGTGAGGTAAGGGTGAAATGGTGCGGTAAGAGCGCACCGCGCGGTCGGTAACGAGCGTGGCAGTGTAAACCCCACCTGGAGCAAGACCAAATAGGAACCCGCGTATCGTGACCCGCGATGGGGTTCGGGTAGGTCGCTATAGGTGTCTGGTGACAGGCATCACAGATGAATGATTGTCCTCGACAGAACCCGGCTTATCGGCCGGCTCCCACTTTTATCCTCTCGGGTCGAAGTTTTTATACCCGAATCTTTGATTTTAAAAGATTTCTATTCCGATTTGTTCTTAAAACGCCCAGTTAACAAACAACATTAACTTCACGCGTTACTTGACTGTTATTCAAGTCGAAAGTAATTCCTTTGTTCGTCTACTTTATAGACCCTTCGTAAGTCCTTGTGTTCTAAGGACTATTTCGCCTGTTATCGCTTGACATGGTTAGCCCCCCTTTTTATCGTTCACCATGAACAAAGGTGGGTAAAGGTGTCATATTGTGGGGCGCTCTTCCGTAAGAGTCATCAAGTTGGTGACCTCACGTTGGGCGGGAACGGTGATCCGAGTAGCACAAAGTTGTTGATCGGAGCCATTCTTAACGTTAAACCGGGAATTCCGGATAAAGACGTTGCCGTTTGTGATGCGTGAGCTCCCATTTTGCAGTTAATGGGATGAGATGAAAGCATGTTCAGAGGCGTAAACAACGTGAATATTGATGCGAAAGGTCGCATCGCTATTCCTGCGCGCTTTCGGGACAAACTCATCCATCACTGTAACGGCGAGATGGTGGTCACCATCGACACTGATGAAAAGAGCCTTTTGATCTATCCGCAGCCAGACTGGGACGAGATTGAACGAAAGCTTGATGCACTTCCCAGCTTTAATCTCTTTGCCCGACGAGTTCAGCGTCTCTTAATAGGTCACGCAACTGATATTCAAATGGACGGCAGCGGTCGTATTCTGCTTACGCCGCCTCTTAGAGAGTATGCCGGCTTGGACAAAAAAGGTGTGCTGCTTGGGCAAGGCAAAAAGCTGGAGCTCTGGAACGAATCGACTTGGGTAGAACGCCGAGATTCCTGGATTGACGATCCGTCCGGTCTGGAACTGCCAGATCAGATGCAAGACTTTTCGCTGTAGGCCCTGATGACAACAAACCCCCATAAAACGGTCCTGCTAGAAGAGGCTGTAGATGCGCTATTAATTGATGACGCGGGCACCTATGTCGATTGTACCTATGGTCGCGGGGGACACAGCCAAGCCATTGTTGACCGTCTGAGCGACAAGGGAAGATTGGTTGTATTGGATCGTGACCAGGATGCTATTGACGATGCAAATAATCGCTTCGGTGGCGACCATCGCGTCGTGATTGAGCACGGTCCTTTTTCCGACCTTAAGAATATCGTGAGCAAAAACGGATTGCCGCCACTTAGCGGTGTGCTCCTGGATTTGGGCGTCTCATCACCTCAATTAGATAATGGCGTGCGGGGATTTTCATTCATGCAATCCGGTCCACTGGACATGAGAATGGACCAGACTTCCGGAGAAACGGCTGCCGAGTGGTTAGCGTACGCGCCAGAGCAAGACATCGTCGATGTTCTAAAGCGCTATGGTGAAGAGCGATTCGCGAAGCGAATTGCGCGAAGTATTGTCGAGACAAGGGCTGACACACCGATTCTAACTACAGCTGAACTAGCGGCGCTGATTGAGCAGGCCGTGCCGTTTAGAGAGAAGCATAAGCACCCGGCAACGCGGTCCTTTCAGGCGATAAGAATTCAGGTTAACCATGAGTTACAGGAGCTTGAGCAGCTGCTTGATGACGTTGTTGAGCTGCTGTGTTCCGGTGGCAGGCTCGTTGTGATTAGTTTTCATTCTCTCGAAGACAGGATTGTAAAACGCTTTTTCAAAAAAATGGCACAGGGTGAAGAGTTGCCATCTAGGTTGCCGATTCGCGATGCTGATATTCATCGAGATTTCAAATTGCTGGGTAGAGTGAAGCCCAGCGATCAGGAAGTGAACGAAAATCGCCGCTCGCGGAGTTCTGTTATGAGAATAGCGGAGAAGCTCTGATGGAACTGATTAGACAACTCATCACCTGGTACTTAAAGCCCGCGCCGCTGATGCTTTCCTTGCTCACCGGATTTCTGGTGTTCTCGTCCTTGGGCGTTGCGTATTCGTCGCACCAAACGAGAAACATGTATCGAGATCTACAGCAGCTTGAAAAAAGCCATGACGACTTCGCGCACGAATATGAAAAACTCCTTCTCGAGCAAAGCGCCTGGGCGGATTACACGCGCTTAAATAGGATCGCCCAAGACGAGCTTGCTATGATCCCACCCACCACCGAAGACATGGTGGTATTGCGATGATCTTT
>JBLIIB010000364.1:0-3460 GCA_047634795.1 Candidatus Azotimanducaceae bacterium
GCTTCTAGAAGCCAGAGAGACATTTAGTCTGGACATCCATTAGCGCGTTCTCTTGATGTTGGCTTCTCAGCGCCTTCTAATCACTGCCACTGGCACTCCAACGCCTGAAAAACGTATGACCTAGCACGCACGAGTTGCATCTCCGTCCCTGCAACAGCACTCTGGATTCTTGGATGACCCGCAGTGTTTTGCTGACCGAGACGACCTGTTTTTGCTCGCAGAATTGCCACTGCATCGTCAATAGTTCTCCGGGCGAGCCCTAACGAGCGGCCTGACATTTTACGAAGTAACGTGCCTGGTTGCGTCCACAGCAAACCCTGCCTAAGGGGGATAAAAGGAAAAGCTGTACACTCGAGGAACAATGAGCGAATCCTCCAGTGTCGTATAGTCATCGCTTCCGGTACCTCAAAGGTCTGTCGTGTGCCAGGTATCCTTGATTTTTCAATGTGATTGCAGCGCCAGAACCAATCGCCATTCAGTTAATTCCCCGGGGCCAATAACCGCTTCGCCATCTCGGCAAACCGTGCAACCCGCAGCAATCAGATCGTCGTGACTAGGCCCGCTGCAACAATTCCAATCGCCCGATACGGAGTAACCCTCTTCAACTTCATCAGCCCGCCCTGCCGGATAAACCCTCGGGCTTGGATAACGTCGGGATGGGGATAAAGATGGCGCGCAACCTCGTCGTCGAGATAGCCACAATAGAGTCCCGAGTCACAACCAACCATCACACACCAACCGAGCGAGGCATCACCCAAAGACTGCGCCTCAATGGCCCGAACCTGTTCAGTCGAAATAAGTTCTGGCCCACACCAAAATAGCGGCATGTTCATTTGAAACACACCCGCCGCCCGCAGTGCGTCAACAACGTCCGATGACAAACCTCTAGCTTGCTCGATCTCATCAGAACGAGTGCTGAGCCAAGGCGCCAAACGTACTGCGTTCTCTAATATCGGGGCAAAACCGGCTGGCTCGTCGAACGCTGGCACCGTTTGCAAGAGTAAACTTCCAAAGGCATCATCTCCGAGGCGTTGATCACAAATCATAATTGATCCTTATCGTGTTTACCCGTGTAGCAGCCCCATCTGAATTCACTTAATATGAGAGGTTCCTGATTCACTCAAGCCCTAAATTATGCGAGCGATAGTCTGCGAATCCTACGACAGCCCAGAAAATCTAAAAGTCCAAGAGCAAGAGCAACCGGTACCCAATGCAGAACAGGTTCTGCTACGTGTCGAGGCAACAGGTCTTGGCTACGTTGACGCGCTAACGGTCTCAGGGCTTTATCAAATAAAACCACGTCTCCCGTTTGTTCCGGGTAACGAGGTCGCCGGTGTTATCGAGTTTACCGGAGAGAACGTCAAACATTTAAGAACCGGCCAGCGTGTTCTCGCTCGCCCGATGAATGGTGGCCTGTCGGAGTATCTCGCGCTGGAAGAATCTCAATGCACACTCATTCCTGATTCTTTAAATTTTGATAATGCTGCAAGTTTTCTGGTGAACTACTGCACCGCCTATCATGGCCTCGTAAATTGCGGCAACGTGACCGAAAAGGAAACCGTGCTAGTACTGGGCGGCAGTGGTGGTGTGGGTGTCGCTGCGATTGATGTTGCAAAGGCGATGGGCGCTCGGGTCATTGCTGCAGCGTCCACAAAAAAGAAACGTGACGCCTGCCTTGAAGCCGGCGCTGACGCCGTCGTCAACTACAACAACAAAAATTGGCGCGAAGATCTGAAGGTTGCGCTCCAGGGAGCAAAGCTGGATATTGTTTACGATCCGGTTGGCGGCGAATATGCAGAACCAGCGCTGAGATCCTTAGGCCCGGGCGGACGTTTCCTAGTCGTTGGTTTCGCTGCGGGCGACATTCCAAAATTTCCCATTAACCTCGTCTTGTTGAAACGGTGTTCCGTTATAGGCGTCAACTGGGGAGGCCACATTACGGAAAACCCTTCCGTTGCCAAGTCAGTCCTCACTACGCTGATGGAATTGATTACCTCTGGAAAAATCAATCCCACCTCAGGGGAAACGTTTAAGCTCAAGGATACGGGCAAGGCGATGATGAAAATGCTGGGGCGAAAAGCCATCGGTAAAGTCATCATTCATCCCAATCAATAGCTCATTTCAGATAGGTCAATGTTATGTCGGACATTACGCCATTTAAGATTTCTGCCAGTGACGCAGATCTAGATTTACTCAATCAGAAACTCAACCTCACGCGCTGGCCAGATAAAGAAACTCCGAGCGACTGGACCCAGGGCATTCCACTCGCTTATATGCAGGAATTGCAGGAATACTGGCTAAACGACTACAACTGGCGAGAGCGCGAAGCTCTCATCAATCAGTGGCCAGGATTTATCACAGAAATTGATGGGCTCGATATTCACTTTTTACATATCAAGTCCGGCCAACCCAATGCCTTACCACTACTGCTAACCCATGGCTGGCCAGGTTCTATCATCGAGTTTCAGAAAGTCATCAAACCGCTGACAACACCGCGTGATCACGGAGGTATTGATGCCGATGCATTCGATCTGGTCATCCCCACCCTGCCGGGCTTTGGATTTTCTGGCAAACCTACCGAGACCGGATGGAACATCGCCAAAATCGCCGCGGCATGGGACAAGCTCATGGTGCGATTGGGTTACTCAAGCTACGTCGCCCAGGGCGGCGATTGGGGCTCTATTGTGACATCTGAAATTGGTGTTCAGAATCTCGGACATTGCTGTGGCATTCACATGAATATGCCCATAGCTCCACCCGACCCCGAACAAATGGATGACCTGAGTGAACTCGAACACAATGCGCTCAAAGACATGCAGTTCTATCAAGAGCATGACTCTGGATATTCCAAGCAACAAAGCACACGCCCCCAAACACTGGGTTACGGTCTTGCGGACTCACCTATGGGGCAGGCGGCCTGGATTATCGAAAAGTATTATCAATGGATGGATTGTGACGGGCACCCCGAGAACATCGTCAGCCGTGATGAGCTTCTTGATAACGTCATGATGTACTGGCTCCCGAACGCTGCGGCTTCATCGGCCAGAATCTACTGGGAAAGTTTTGGCAACACCGGCGCTGCGCCCATCACGTTGCCGGTGGGTTGCTCGATTTTCCCTAAAGAGATCTTCAAGACTTCAGAGCGATGGGCGTCTAAGCGTTTTAGCAACCTGATTCATTTTGAAGTGCTGGACAAAGGAGGCCATTTCGCTGCTTTTGAGCAACCCGAAGCATTCGTTGATCAGGTGAGGCGTTGCTTTAAGCCCCTGAGAAATACTTAAAGCTCGTCGAATCCGGCCGGGAAGACAGTTAGGCACGTGCGTCAATACAGTGACTATAGACTGCCTATAGACTGAAAATGTCGTCCTAATATGACTCTTTCTTGGCCGGATACCACCTTTCGCTGCCAATTCATCCCTGCTAATTTCGCTGCTATTAACCACCATGGAGCGCGAAATGC
>JBLIIB010000365.1:0-3436 GCA_047634795.1 Candidatus Azotimanducaceae bacterium
CAACGCTCGCCATAGAATCGTCTCAGGTGCACGACGGGAGTCGCGGCTTCAAACAAACCGGGCAGCTCGGTGATGTCATGAAAGAGTCGGCACAGATTGCCTATAGTTATGTCGCGTCTCACCTGATAGCGCTGGGCGCAGATAAGCATTTCTTCGACAACGCGATGATCCACCTGCATGTGCCGGAGGGCGCAACGCCGAAAGATGGACCAAGCGCGGGCATAACAATGGCGTCGTCACTCTTATCGCTCGCTCTTGGGCAGTCAATTAAGCGCAATATCGCCATGACGGGAGAGATGACCCTCACCGGTAAGGTACTACCAATTGGAGGAGTGAAAGAGAAGGTGATTGCCGCGAGGAGGGCAGGAATCAAAGAAATGATTCTCCCTATCGACAACAAACGGGATTTCGATGAGTTGCCTGCTTATCTCAGTGACTACGTTGTGGCTCACTTTGCTGCGGACTACTCAGAAGTGAAAACGATCCTATTCGACTAATGACTTTAATGGAGTAAACATTACGTTCTAGTAACCTTTCCCCCGGTAAAAGTGTGCTCACAAAGCGTCCTCTTTTAAAAGCGTTCTGGCAGAAGCTGCTCTATTAACGAGAGGCACTAAGGCAATTTTCGAATCTGGATCGCTTCGATGCCGGATCCTGCCAGGACATCGGAAATCACAACCACCTTGTCCCCGGTTGAAAGCCCGGCTCTTTGCGACAGAACATCAAAGGCTGTTTGTAGCGTCTTTTCAGGATCTGAGCTAAACGCCGTTCTGTAGGGGGTAAGATTCCGATTCAAAATGAGACGTCTGCGCGTTTGTGAGTCGTTCGTAAACGCATAGATGCGCGTCTTCTGTGGATGGCAGTTCGTGACATAGTCCGCCATAAAGCCTCTACGGGTAATGACGACAATGCCCGCGGCGTTAAGGGACTCGGCGAGTTGAACCGCTGTTTGCGCAAGGCTTTGCTTGTCGATATCGGTATCCAGCTTGGCGGTAAAGCCCAAACCTTCAATAGACTCGGTTGCTTCCGCAATCTCTACCAGTTGCTCAACACAGCGAACCGGATGTTTGCCCACGGTGGTTTCACCAGAGAGCATGACCGCATCGACTTCCTCGTAGATTGCGTTGGCGACATCGGTGACTTCTGCCCGTGTAGGTATCGGATTTTCGATCATCGATTCGAGTAAATGCGTCGCAACAATGACGCGTTTGCCTCGCTCAGCACAGCGTCGGACGATGCGCCTTTGTACATTGGGCAGTTCCGCTACGTTGATTTCAACACCAAGATCGCCTCGGGCCACCATAATGCCGTCGACTTCTTCCAAAATCTCATCCAGGTTTTCTACTCCGGACTGGTCTTCAATTTTTGCGATGATCTTGATCTTGCCGGCTTTATCTCCGAGCAGGGCTTTCAATTCTCTGACGTCCTCTGCCTCGCGAACAAAAGAGAGCGCAATAAAATCCACCATCTCTTCCATACCGAACAGTATGTCTGCCCGGTCTTTTTTTGTGATGGCAGGCAAATTAACGCGTATACCCGGGAGGTTGACGTGACGCTTACTCTTTAAAATCCCACCATCGATAACTTTGCAGTCCATTGTGCCATTTTCGTTTTTGGCCAGCACTTCGAGATTGATGATGCCATTGTCGACAGTGATTCGGTCACCCACATCTACGGTGTTTAAGAGGTCCGCATAGTTGATATGGAAAGAGCTTTCCTCGACATCGACGCTATCACGCACGCTAATGGTGATCCGGGAGCCATTTTTGAGCTCCAGATCGACGGCCAGATCACCGGTACGGATTTCTGGGCCCTGTGTGTCAAGCAGCACGGCTACCGGCGAGCTAAGTTTCCGGTTGAGCGTTTTGATGGACTTAATGACAGCGGCTGACGCTTCGTGTGTACCGTGGGACATATTGAGCCTCACGACATCCATTCCGGCATTTGCCATTTTTTCCAACATGGCATAAGAGTCGGTAGCAGGTCCAATCGTGCAGATGATTTTGGTTTTTCGCATGGGAATCGTCATATCGGTGCGTAAAAAAGGCGCAATCATACTCCAAAGCCTGATGATGTATAGAGTCAGAAATGGGGGATGGTCGGAACGGCGGCCTCAAGAAAATAGGCAAAAATCGGCTCTTCTCTTTGAAAAAGTTTGAAAAGAGCTTCGAGACACTGCTAGAAAAGGGTCAGTTGCAACTCTTCCGCAACGATATCCTCATCACGAAAAGACACACCCAATCCGAGTAGTCGAATACCCTGACCATTGCCACGATCCCATGCGAGTGGCAAAAGATCTCGATACAACCTTTTATCAAGAGCCACTGAAGCTCTCTCTATCGTCGTTTGGGTGAAGTCTGCAAATTTCAGTTTCACCTGCTGGTTCCGCATTTGCCTCCCGCTATGCGGCTCTAAACGTCTCACCAGCTCTTCGTGTAATTTGTCGAGGGACTCCAAAGCTTGCTCCTGATTCAGCAGATCGACAGGAAAGGTGCGTTCAACACTGACACTTTTGCGAACCCTTGATGTTGTCAGTGGTCTGTTGTCGATGCCGAACGCCCGTTTGTAAAGCAGGGCGCCCAGTGAACCCAACTTTCGCACTGATTCTGCTTCTCCTAGTTCGCGAATATCATTGCAGGTGGTTAAACCCAACTTGGTGAGTCGGTCAACGGTGACCTTGCCAACGCCCGGGATTTTGCCAAGCGGGAGTTGTTTGCAAAATTCATCAACATCATTGGGTGTCACAACATATTGACCGTTAGGCTTGTTTTCATCACTGCATATCTTGGCAATGAATTTATTTGGCGCGATACCCGCCGAGGCTGTCAGGTTGAGTTCGTGGTAGATGGCTTCGCGAATTTCTTCCGCGATTAGAGTGGCGCTTCCCTGGCAGTCAGAAGAACCGGTCACATCCAGATACGCCTCATCAAGACTGAGCGGCTCGATCAGATCCGTGTAGCGCTTGAAGATCTCTCGAATTTGTACCGAGACTTCCTTGTAGTGAGACATCCTTCCAGGGACAACTTTTAGATCAGGGCAAAGGCGCTTTGCATAGGCCGTTGCCATGGCTGAGTGAATACCATATTTCCGGGCGATGTAGTTACAGGTGGAAATCACGCCGCGACGATCAGCATCGCCGCCTACAGCTAATGGAATGTCGCGAAGACTAGGGTCATCGCGCATTTCGACCGCGGCATAGAAACAATCCATATCGACATGAATTATTTTACGGGTGAGTTCACTGTGCGGTGTCTTAACCATGGGAGGTAGTTTAGAATTCTGATGCCCAGCTGGAAAGGCCACCTAGCCCAAAGATGACACTAGAAGAACTTGAACAAAGATTCCTGCCCGCCATTGACGAAATTATTGAGCGGTGCCGTATCTCGGATGAATTTGTAGACAAGGAAAAGTTCCAAGTCTTGATCGCGACCGTATG
>JBLIIB010000366.1:0-3361 GCA_047634795.1 Candidatus Azotimanducaceae bacterium
CGTGGTTGCGACCAACAGGTTCAATTCGCCCCGTTTGAACGCATTCATGATGTCACTTTTTTGCGCCGGCGGCATTCGCCCGTGAACCAATCCGACCTTCGCATCGGGTATCAGTGTGGTGAGTTCCGCTGTGGTAACTTCCGCTGCCTGGCACTCCAAAGCTTCCGACTCTTCGATCAATGTACAAACCCAATAAGCTTGGCGGCCGTCACTGCAGGCTTCTGCGACTCTTGTCACAACAGCTTCCCTGCGTTCGTCGGACATCACGGTGGTTGTCACAGGGGTTCGGCCGGGTGGTAATTCGTCGATAACGCTGACGTCCATATCGGCATACATGCTCATCGAAAGTGTTCTGGGAATGGGGGTTGCTGTCATGACGATCTGATGCGGAGATTCGAAGACGGATGCGCCCTTGTCCCGGAGCGCGAGTCTCTGGTGAACGCCAAACCGATGTTGTTCATCAACAATCACAAGCCCCAAGTTGTCAAAAACCACCTCCTTCTGAAACAGTGCGTGAGTGCCGATAATCACGTCAGCGTCGCCCTGAACGATAGCTGCAAGCGCCTTCTGCCGCTTCTTGCCGGTGACTCTGCCTGATAACCATTCGGTTTTGACACCAAGGGGGTTTAGCCAGGACGAGACGTTGATGAAATGTTGCTCTGCCAATAATTCTGTAGGCGCCATCAACGCGGTTTGTAAATTATTTTCGAAACCCTGCGCCGCAGCTAGCGCGGCAATGACGGTTTTACCGGAGCCGACATCTCCCTGAATAAGCCGTAATGATGGTTGGGTTTTAGAAAGGTCTTCGCCGACCTCCTGCGCAACACGTTTTTGTGCGCGGGTTAAATCAAACTGGAAACCCTGTTCAAGCTCAAGGCAAATTTTTCCTGGAGGCTTCATGGCGGGCGCTTTCAACTTCTGAATCTCTGCCCTCACAATTCTCAAACTAACTTGGTGGGCTGTTAGCTCCTCGAACGCCAATCTCGATTGCGCGGGATGTTCTCCAGCGCTGAGTTGATCGAGATCGGCTTCCGGTGGCGGATTGTGCAGGTAACGAATGGCATCTATCAGGGAAAGGTCAAAACGTTCCGGCATTAGATCAACCGGTGGTGCTTTGTCCATTAATCGAAGTGCCTGCTCTGACATGGCGCGGTAGCGAGCCTGGCTAATTCCCTCGGTGGCGGGATAAATGGGCGTGAGTTGTTCTTCCATTGCGTCCGCGGTTTCCAGACGCGAATACTCCGGATGATAGATCTCGAAGCCGGAAGCGCCGGCTCTGACTTCTCCGTAACATCGAATTGAGCCTGCACTTTTAAGGTTCTGATGTTGCGCTTTGGAAAAGTGATAAAAGCGCAGGCCAATCTTTCCGGTATTGTCCTGGAGATAGGCAAGCAGACTCCTTCGTCTTCCGAACGTGACATCGCAGGCGACCAATTCGCCTTCCAGAACGAAACTTGAACCCGGTTTGACCCCACCGATTTTTGTGACCTGGGTACGATCTTCATAGCGAAATGGTAGATGGAACAGCACATCCTGTACAGATGTGATGCCGAGCTTTTCAAGCTTTTTGGTGAGTGCAGGTCCTACGCCTTTAAGCGTACTGACGGAAATGGAGGACAACTGGGTTGTCACGATAAGTCAGACCTAACTTGCAATGATGGCGTCGATTTCTACACGCGCTGCTTTTGGCAGTGCGGATACTTCTACGGCGACGCGAGCGGGGTACGGCTCTGTCAGTCGTGCGGCCATCACTTCGTTGACGCGGGCGAAGTCACCCAGATCAGTCAAATAGACGGTGAACTTGATTGCATCGTCGAGCTGCGTATCGGCCGCAATCGCAATGGCGGACAAGTTGTCGAAAACCTGCTCGATCTGCTCATCGATGTTCTCGCTCACCAGTGTCATAGTGTCGGGCACAAGAGCAATTTGCCCGCTAATATAAAGGGTATTGCCGTGAATCACGGCCTGAGAGTAGGTGCCGATTGCGGCGGGCGCATTGGATGTACTAATGGTGTTTTTCATCTGTTTCTAACTCGGACAATTCTGCGAATGCCCTTAATGGTTCTGAGGCGCTTGATCACATTGGCGAGATGAACGCGGTCCCGCACAGATATGACCAAATTCACAATGCCAAGGTGGGCGTCTTTCTCCATCATGGTAATACGCTCTATGTTTGCGTTGGCCGAGGTGACGGTTGAGGCGACCGTCGCGATCACGGCGCGATCGTGTTCCAACTCAAGCCTGAGTTCTACGGAAAATTCCTGGTCAACTTTCGCCTCCCAGCGAACCTCCATCAGCTCCTCTGGGTTTTCCAGAAGGTCTGCCATGTTCTTGCAATTGTCTGTGTGAACCACAATGCCGCGGCCGGCTGAAATGTGCCCAATAATCGGATCACCCGGTATGGGGCGACAACACTTCGCGTACTGCACAACCAGTCCTTCCGTTCCCTTGATCGCCAGCGGATCGCTATCTTCTGTCGTTTCAAGATCATCCGGCTTACCTATCAAGCGCCTTGCGATCACGCTGGCCATTTGATTGCCCAGGCCAATTTCTGCTAGCAGGTCGTCAAAGCATCCCAGCTTTCTCTCTTCAAGCACGGTGGCCAGCGCCGCAGCATTGATGTTGCGCACCTCCAGTTCGTGTTGATCGAGAATTGTTGTTAAGAGGCGAAGCCCCAGTTCTGTGGATTCACTTTTCTGCTGGTGCTTGAGCTCATTACGGATACTGCTTCGTGCTTTACCTGTCATGACAAAGCTGAGCCAGCTTGGATTGGGTGTTGCGCCTGGAGACCTTATGATTTCTACGGTTTGACCAGATTCCAACGTCGCAGATAGCGGCGCGAGTCTGCGATCAATACGACAGGCCACGCAGGTGTTGCCGATATCGGTATGTACCGCATAGGCAAAATCGACGGGGGTTGCACCCTGTGGAAAGTCAAAAATTTCACCTACGGGTGAAAACACATACACCTCGTCCGGGAAGAGGTCTATTTTTACGTTTTCGATGAATTCGAGTGAATTGCCGGCGCTCTGTTGCAGTTCCAGCAGATCTTTCATCCATTCGCGAGCGCGTTCGTGAGAGCCGGTCTCATCGTTGGACTTGTATAAATAGTGCCCCGCGATACCGTTGTTAGCCAAGGTTTCCATCTCACGGGTCCGTATTTGAATTTCGATCGGGATACCGTGCATACCAAACAATGTCGTGTGCAGGGACTGGTAGCCGTTCGGTTTAGGTATGGCGACGTAATCCTTGAACCGTCCTACTAAGGGCTTATACAAGTTGTGTACCGCGCCCAGTGATCGATAGCAGTTGTCGGCGGAATCAACAATGATTCTAAAGGCATAGACATCCATGATCTCAT
>JBLIIB010000367.1:0-3348 GCA_047634795.1 Candidatus Azotimanducaceae bacterium
AGCAGCGAACACTCTATTTGAGTACGCACATCGATTCGTCCTTTGCGACAGCAGAAAAAAGCCGGGTGATGATCAATATGACGGATAACCGTCAGTACATCACGGCAGGCACGATCAATGGCCGGCCGGTCACTTACCTGGTGGATACCGGAGCCAATGTCATTGCTTTGAATAGTGTTATGGCGAAATCCCTCGATATTGCCCTTTATGACGGGGTTAAAACCAACGTGTCGACCGCCGGAGGCACAGAGACGGCAACCCGCGTTTTGCTCAAGCGGGTGAGCGTCGGCGGCATCAGCCGTAGCAACGTGGCTGCGGTGGTGATTGACGGTGCCTATCCACGACAAATTCTCTTGGGTATGTCGTTTCTTCAGCACGTTGATATCAATGAAAATGGCAGACTGATGATACTGACGAGCAAACTTTGAGTCATTTCCTATTGAAAAAGCAGCTGATACACTAGCAGCCCGTTTTCCGAGCTGGAGCCTCCATTGGCTGCCACTTTTGTTGCTTCTTGCCACTTACCCACACCGTTTGGAGAGTTTTCGCTGCACGGCTTCGAAGACTCTGAAACCGGCCAAGAACATGTTGCAGTGGTATTCGGGGAAGTCTCTGAAGAAGATTCGGTGTTGTGCCGCATTCACTCCGAATGCCTGACCGGAGACTGTCTGTTCAGTATGCGTTGTGACTGTGGTTCGCAATTGGAACATGCGATGCGAGCGATTTCAGAAAACGGCGCTGGAATGATTCTGTATCTGCGACAGGAAGGTCGTGGTATTGGTTTGATCAACAAAATTCGTGCGTATGCGCTTCAGGACAAAGGTGCGGATACTGTCGAAGCCAATGAACGCTTGGGCTTTGATGCAGACCTTCGCGATTACACAATCTGCAAAACCATGTTCCTGCATTTTCAGGTCAGCCGGATCAGATTGATGACTAACAACCCCGTTAAGGTTCAAGCGTTGACCAAGTTAGGTCTGGAAATCACCGAACGGATTCCCATCGAAACCGGGCAGAATGATCATAACGCGCACTATCTGGCGACCAAGGCCGGTAAACTGGGCCATTTGTTTACTAAATCCTAGCACTTTGGCTTTGGCAAAGTGCGCATTAAGGCGTCAGCGTCGTTTCTCGCAGCGAAATATAGCAAGAGCCCTGGCGATTCTTCAAAGGCGCTTTAGCTCACCGAATGCTCCTTACACTGCTAAAGGGTCTTTACTCTCCTAAAGGCTGCTTGCCCGCTAAAGGCTCCCTAACCCGCTAAAGGCTCCTCTAATCCAAGAGCGTCAACGCCTCTCTGATCCTCACTTCTATTTGTTCCGCCAAGAGACCCGCTTTCTTTTTCATTTCGCTCGGATCATCGTGGTCGATAAACTCATCGGGGACGCCAATGTTGATGCAAGGTGTTTGGCGATTAAGTTGATTCAAAGATTCGTTGATAGCCGAGCCGGCGCCGCCCATCACAGCGTTCTCTTCCAATGTGACGATAAGTGAGTGTGACGCCGCAAGTTCGTCGATGAGTGCCATATCCAGCGGTTTAACAAAACGCATATCCGCCACCGTGAACGAATGCGCTTCGCCTACCGTGAGCGCTTCAAAGAGGCACGAGCCAAAACTTAAAATGGCGACGCTGCTGCCTTTATGAATCACTGATCCTCGACCAAATTCAAGTGCTGGCGTTGGCGCGGTGTTCTCCTCAGCTTCTCCTCTCGGGTATCGGACGAGTGCCGGTCCATCGTGGTGGTAAGCATCATCCAGCATGGCGGTCATCATGTCGCGATTCGCAGGTGCCAATATAGTGAGGTTGGGAATTGCGCGCAAAAAAGACAGGTCGAATACGCCGGAATGAGTTGGGCCATCTTCTAGAAGTCCTGATCGATCAATGGCGAACAGCACGTCAAGATTTTGGATCGCCACATCATGAATCAGTTGATCGTAGGCACGCTGAAGAAATGTTGAATAGATCGCGACGACGGGTTTTGCACCGCCGGCGGCAAGGCCGGCCGCCAGCGTGACAGCGTGTTGTTCAGCGATCGCCACATCATGGAATCTGTCTGGAAAATCGGACGCAAAACGCGTCATGCCTGAACCTTCTTTCATCGCTGGCGTGATGGCGACCAGGCGATGATCTGATCCAGCTTTTTCACAAAGCCAGTGACCAAACAGGGCTGAATAAGTCGGTTTTTTTGGGGTATCGGGCTGGCTTGTCTTTTCCAATTTTGTCAGTGAATGGCTCGCGACGGGTGATGCTTCTGCGGGACCATACCCTTTGCCCTTGATGGTATTGACGTGAAGGAGCCTTGGCCCGGATTTTGACGCCAGTGATTGCAGCGTCGGAATCAACACTGAAAGATCGTGCCCATCGATGGGTCCTGTGTACTCAAACCCTAAGTCAGAGAAAATACTGCCCGGGGTGCGTGTGCCATCATTCTTGCCATCATTCTTCAGGCGTTGGTCCGGTTCACCTGCTGAAATGTTTTGCGCAAAATAATTTGCGAGACCGCCCACATTCTTCGATATCGACATGGCGTTGTCGTTCAGTATGACCAGCAGGTCAGCCTGGCAGGCAGCAATATGATTAAGCGCCTCGAATGCCATTCCAGCGGTCATGGCGCCATCGCCGATGACGACAACGGTTTGTCGTTTCACTCCTTCTATATCCGCTGCCAGCGCGAGCCCCAACGCTGCACTCATTGATGTAGAAGAATGTCCCGTGCCAAAGACGTCGTAGTCGCTTTCGGTTCTGCTGGGGAAAGGTGCTATGCCGCCACTTTGCCTGAGCGTGTGCATTTGTTCTCGTCGACCGGTCAGGATTTTATGGGGATAGGTCTGGTGCCCGACGTCCCAAATAAGATGATCGATGGGTGTTTTAAAAACGTAATGAAGGGCAACGGTTAGCTCAACGACACCTAGACCTGCGCCAAAATGGCCGCCGGTCTGCCCAACGCTGTAGAGCAAAAAATGCCGAAGTTCCTCTGCCAGCGTGATCAGTGTGGATTCATCCCAGCCTCTGAAATCCGACGGATCTTCAATTTTGTCGAGCAGTGGCGTCTCTGGACGTCCCGTGGGTATGGTTTGAAACATGGCAATCAGAAGCAGGTTGGGTACGAAAGGGGACTTTAAACCACCTGCGGACTAAATGGGTGAAGACCCATCAAGATTTGGGCGAATGTCAGGAATGCAGACAGCGAGGGATGTTGGCCTGCGCGGCCCGACCTGCGTGGCCCGACCTGCGCGGCCCGACCTTAATACCCCATCATTCAGAGTTTCCTTAGCCTTCCAGGTCGTTGTTGTCCTCAAAGTCTGCTTCGGTGATTTCGCCGTTTTCCTCCATCAGGAGTTTGACCT
>JBLIIB010000368.1:0-3327 GCA_047634795.1 Candidatus Azotimanducaceae bacterium
GAGCCATGTACCGGCTTTACCACGACTCGGTGTTCAAGAAGCTGATTCGTCGTTATCTGATGTATCCGGTTTTTCGCACGATAGGTATCGACTTTGCACGGCAAATTATTGTGGTCGCGGAAAAGCCGGTGACATGAAATTTCTGTTTCTCTCCAAATCTGAGGGAGACCCTGCAACCCGATACCGATCGGCGCCGGTGGTGAGTTTACTGCGCGCGCGCGGAGACACCGTTGATTGCGGTTATGAGTCTGCGTTCATGGATCAGGTTCGTATTCTTAAGAACGCAGCCTCGTATGATGCGGTGTTCATCCAGCGAAAACTCTTCAGCCGTTGGTTTATTCGATTGCTGAACATCCGCGCGAAACGGATTTTTTTTGATTTTGACGACGCGGTCTTCCTGAAGTCTTCTGGCCAACCCTCATTGACCCGAGCGGCCAAATTTGCGCAAACAGTACGAGCGGCCGATCAGGTGTTTGCAGGTAACAGTTATCTTCAGGAGGCGGCGAGCGCCTATCATTCCAATGTGCAGTTAACGCCAACCTGCGTGGACGTGAATCGCTATAGCGAAGACCATCAACCTGAGGACGCTGAGCCATCATCAAAGCATCAACTAACGATGGTTTGGATTGGCAGTCGTTCGACCTCAAAATACCTACATCAACACTTGTCGGCGCTGGATGCTATAGGCGAGGCCTACCCTGATGTGGTCTTTAATATTATTGCTAATTTTTCCCTTGAGACACGCTATCTTCGGGTCAACCCGATCGATTGGAGCGAAGCGAGTGAGGTGGAGCTCCTTCGGCGCGCGGATGTGGGTATTGCACCAATGACCGATGACCCTTGGACGCGTGGGAAGTGCGCGTTGAAAGTGATTCAATACATGGCCGCGGGTTTACCTGTCGTCAGCTCCAGGGTTGGCGCTAACGAAGATTTGGTGGTGCAGGGAGAGACCGGATATCTCGTCCAGAGTGACGATGAATGGGTTGATGCGATTGGGAAATTACGTGCATCGCCGGCCCTTAGATCAGCTATGGGTCACAATGCGAGGGAGCGAGCGAAATCTCATTTTGATGTGGCTGTGGTTGCAAGGCATATAGTTAGCGCAATGGATGAAGTCTGCGCGCATCAGTAGGGCGGAGGAGTGCCCTCAGGGGTGGTTTTAAACCGCCTATGCAGCCACCAATATTGTTCCGGCGCTTCATTGATAGCTGCCTCAACCAATTGATTCACCAGCTTAGCGTTACTGACGTCGTCTTCTACCGGGAAGTCACGCAGGGGTTCACTTAGGACAATGCGATATCGCCCAGTCTCCAGATTTCGAAAATGTGAATATGTGATGACAGCGGCGTTTGTCATTCGAACAATCCTCGCGGTTGCGGTAATGGTGGCAGCTTCCCGCCCAAAAAAAGGTGCGAAGACCGAGTGCTTTCGGCCGTAGTCCTGATCCGGACCATACCAAACAGCAGCGCCTTGTCTGAGGCGTCGTATCACCTGGCGTACTTCACGACGTTCGATGGTTGAATCAAAGTGTTGTTCGCGGCCTTTTGTCATGATGTGTTCGAGGAGTTTGTTTTTGTTACGGCGATACATCACGTCGAATGGCTGAACCTGGCCGAGCAAGGCCCCGCAAAAATCGAGCGTGGACAGGTGCATTCCCAGTAGTAAAACGCCTTTGCCCTCGGCTATTGCAGATTGAAGGTAGTCAAGCCCTTCGATGTCGACGATCGCCTGACTTTCGGCCAGCCGCTGCGGCGTTGAAAACCACACATAGGCCGTCTCGACCAGGCTGATACCGCTGGACCTAAAGTTGTCGCGTACCAATGCCCTTTGATCTAGAGCTGATTTTTGGGGGTAACAAAGTGAGATATTGGTTTCTACAATGTGACGGCGGCGCCTAGCAAAATAGTAGCCTGTTGCACCGAGCCAGCGGCCTACTCGCCAACGAGCGCTTAAAGGTAGTCGGCTTACTGATTTAAACAAAGCGATACCAACCCAGATGGGCCAGTACCGGGGTTTGATTAATTCGTTGAACTCGGAAGCAGGGCTATTCACCTGCGCCACATTAGCAGCTTTGATGTCAGGGTTGAATGGATCACTATGTTAGAATGACATAGTAAATTTAAAGGCGTGTTATGAAAATTCCGAGGTTTGACAACGCCAGCATTCTCACGGTGGGTGACGCGATGCTGGACAGATACTGGCATGGTGAAACAACCCGTGTATCTGCTGAGGCGCCCATTCCTGTGATGGACGTGACTGATATTGAAGATCGACCTGGTGGCGCTGCCAACGTTGCGTTAAATGTTGCGACACTTGGGGCGGCATCCTCGCTGATTGCAGCGACTGGGGATGACGAGATGTCGGATATTCTCTATGCCAAATTGCAGTCATCCGGTATCGACTGCCGTTTTATTAAAGTTGAAGACAAGCCGACGATTACAAAGGTGCGCCTTGTTTCCCGAAACCAACAGATGTTACGCGCAGATTTTGAAGAGATATTTGAAGTTCCCTCGGCGTCCGTGTTGGAACAGATGCAGGCGGTCACCCACTTTGATGCTGTCATCGTTTCAGACTACGACAAAGGCACACTGAATGAGCCCGAAGTGTTAATTGAACACGCACGGAGCCTTAATAAGCCGGTGCTGGTCGACCCGAAGTTCAAATCCTACGAGCGGTATCGCGGCTCAACTCTAATCAAGCCAAATATGCTGGAATTACGGCATGCCGTGGGCGGGTGGCTGGATGAATCCGAAATGCTCAGGAAGTGCCGGGCGCTCATGACGGCCTATAATTTTGAATCGATGCTCGTCACCCGGGCGTCGGAAGGTATGACGTTGATTCAAAAAGACACGGAAAGCCACTTCCCCGCGCGAACACGCGAGGTCTATGACACGTCCGGTGCGGGAGATACTGTTATCGCAGTACTGGCAACGGCGCTCAGTGCGGGCCAGACGCTGAATGATGCGGTGGCGCTGTCAAATATTGCGGCGGGTATCGTGGTCAGCCACTTTGGTGTGACCAGCGTTTCCGGTCCGGAACTTCGCGCTGAGGTCGATCCGGATGAGCCGCAGAACCGCGGTAAAATGACGCCTGATCAGTTGGTGGTTGCGGTACAAATAGCCAAAACGCGGGGTGAAAAAATTGTGTTCACCAATGGTTGCTTTGATATTTTGCATGCAGGCCATGTCGACTACTTAACGGATGCCAAGCGAGAAGGTGATCGACTGATTGTAGCGATTAATGGCGACGATTCAGTGCACCGACTCAAGGGTGAAGGGCGCCCGATTAACCCGATTGATCGGCGCATGACGATGTTGGTCGGCTTAT
>JBLIIB010000369.1:0-3238 GCA_047634795.1 Candidatus Azotimanducaceae bacterium
AAGAAGGCTCTACTGCCCTGCACCCCACTCGCTATTGTTAAGTTGTTAGACGATAGCGGCCACTACGGCACAAAAATCGACAAAAAAAATCTTCCTGGGGCAGGCGAGCAGCCAAAACTGCTGGCGGGTAAATTCGTCACGATCTTCAATCGCTCGGAAGTCATCGGCCGACCACTCGGTGTGATGATGTCTAACGATGGCGCCATAGTCACGTCAATCGATGAAAACGGTGCGCTGCAATTTATCAACGGCATGCCACAGGAGACCGATATCACCAGAAGTCAGGCGCTCGCAGAAGCTGACTACGTTGTGACTGGTGTGCCGAACGAGCGATTCGAACGTGTAAAGAAAAGCGAGATTCGATCAGAATCCGTTTGCGTCAACTTCTCCTCTATCGAAAATTTTGAACCCGACGTCGCGGAATACGTTCGAACCTTTGTCCCTCGTGTCGGTCCGATGACTGTCGCGATGTGTATGAGAAACACGGTACGGCTTTACCAAAATTTCCACCAGGGAAGCCATCAACAATGAGGCCATCAACAATAAAACCAACAATAGTAAAATTGGGCGAAACAAAAGTTTCAGATTTTACTGACCAATTGGCCGCTAGGACGTCTACGCCAGGCGGCGGCGCTGCAGCCGCACTAACCGCCGCACAGGCCTGCGCACTGATTGCGATGGTGGCTAATTTCACCGACGCTTGTGATGGAATTAAAGATAGGGCAGTCGCGTCTCAAGCGACCCTGATTGATCTCGGAGATAAAGACGCGACAGCATTTAATTCCGTCATGGCCGCTTACAAGGGTAAGGGTGATCTTGAGTCCGCCCTTGCAGCGGCTGCGACTGTACCTTCGGAACTTATCCACATCAGCGCAAAGATGACGGGCGATCTCGAATATTTGGAAGAACATGGCAATAAAAACCTCATCACTGACGTTGGAATCGCCGCACTGTTAATACATGCAAGCATGCGGGCCAGTGTTTTGAATATTCGAGTGAACACGAAGGCCATGAAGAGTGAGCCAGACGAGATAATTATTGAAGCACTCTCGCTCGCGGAACACATTGCACCCTCAATGTTACAGTTAGCAGAACGAACGCAAGCGGCACTTGTGTGAAGGCCGTACTAGCGCTGCTCAGCCTGGTCGTCCTGATGAGCTGCACGACAACAAAAACTAACGCCACGGCTCGCACCAAGCCCAATCCCGGTGATCAGTCAAGATTCGAAACCGCCATCGCAAGCGCGATACTGACCGAAGTCTCCACCACGCTACCCTATTTGCCAGCACCACAACGGTTGGCATTCCTGAGACAACAGACCGACAGATTTAACCAAGGGGTTGATTCGAGAAGAATCAGTCAATCGCTTCGACAAGAAGGCGAATTGCTGGACTATTTGCTCCGTCTAGAAGAATCAAACATACCCGGCGTCAGCTACGGCGACCGCGTACAGCAATTGAGTTCTCTGAAACGGCCTGAACAATGGTTCACGACCCGGGTCACTGAAGAGCTCGAGCGAATCGACGCAATGATTCTCGCCCAAAGTACCGAGCCTACGTTCCAGGATCATCTAGCAACCTTTCGCAGCGACATAACCTATCCAGAGGATTCTGTTGACGGACGACAGCGCTATCTGGACGATTTATCCCAAGCGATGTTGTTACTGCAGACCGAGTGGCGTCCGCATCTTGAACAGCGTGCACCCTCGACGCTTCAGATAGAGGGGCATGAAGACAGCACAGCGCCAGCTTTTGTATACGAGCGATCCCCACGCGATGGCGTGCTTTCACTGAAGGTTAATCTGACCCGCGTGAAAGACCTACCGGATTTCGAAATGACCTGTCTGGCAGCCTACTATGGTTACCCGGGGCTGCAGGCGTTCTCCTCTGTCTCTAAAAACTCAATCAAGCATCTTCTGGACTTACCGGGCTACCGAGAGGGTTGGGCAAACACCTTTGTGGATATCATCAGCGAAGCTGAAGAAACTCAATCATGCCAGTGGTTTTCAAGGCTGCAGGGGTCAGCCGCATGGGTGGATTTACAGATGGGAAAAAACCGGTGGGTTCAGAAAACGGCGCTCGATTATCTGGCAGAAAATACGCCTTATAGCAGGGCGCGCCTTAGAGGCGTCGTCTCACAAATCAGAGAAAAACCTGGGTTCTATTTGGCAGCATTTATCGGTCGCATCAAGTTCCGGGAGATACTTCGCGCGTGTGAATCAACAACCTCATCGATTTGTAAAACCTCAATGCTCCAACAGTTCATTGACCTGGGCCCTCTCCCATTTGAACACCTGGAACGACAACTTAATCTGGTTGCCGTCGAAGACAACTGAGGTCGCGAGTCGCATTGCGATTAATGATCATGACCGTGAGGAAGAGACTGAATTTCCTCGAATCGTTCCATCAACTCACTAGCATCACAAGTGGACTTGTCATCGACCAGCCGGGCAAGCGCAGTTAAGAAATGCTCAAAATACGGCGTCAAATCTCCGTTGGGCCCGCCTATCTCCGCAATCAAATACTGCCGAAATTCATCCCAATCATATAAACCCTTTTCGCACAGTGCTCTCGACATACCAAACACCCTTGCCTGCCAGAGCTCCTCGAAAACAATTTCGCCATTGGCTTGGGGCGGCGCGGCAGTGCCATCAAGAGGCATACCGTTATCAACAGACATAAGATTAAGCGCCTTCCGCAGGAGATGCCAAGCGTTCCACGCCTATCATCGCGTCTCGGGTCACCAGTGCTTTCAATTGCTCTTCGGACAAAGCTTGGGTGCCCTTGGGTTGTTGCGGCAGCACCATATAGCGAATTTCAGCGCTGGAATCCCAGATCCTAATGTCCACATCGTCTGACAAACGCGTTCCCATTTCAGCCAACACCTCGCGCGGTTCCATCACGATACGGGAACGATAGGCAGGGTCCTTGTACCATGCAGGCGGCAAGCCCAGAACTGCCCACGGGTAACAGGAACACAGCGTGCAGACCACCGCATTGTGGATCTTATCGGTATTCTCAACCACGACGAGCCGTTCAACCTGCCCCCCTTCAAAGCCGTATTCCTCGACTATGGCGGTGGCATCAAAGAGTAACCGGGACTTAAATTCAGCATCACACCAGGCGCGCGCCACCAGCGTTGCCCCGTTCATAGGTCCGCAACGCTCGCTATATCTTGCGATCACATCATCGACAGTGGCGTGATCGAGCAATCCTTTTTCGACCAGAATCGCTTCTAG
>JBLIIB010000370.1:0-3177 GCA_047634795.1 Candidatus Azotimanducaceae bacterium
AAGTTACAATCTCGGTGGATTTCAAACCGACCTTTCGCCGCGTCATGTTCGAGCTCACACATCGCGGACTTTCCGGTCATTCACAGCTCGAACACCAAAGCCCGCTTCCGCGCATAGGAACCTGTATTGCCGGTTACGTGAGCTTTAGTTGGCGCTCTGAAAATCAGCGGGTAGGTAACTTCAGGTCTCAATGGTAGCCCCCCAAAAGGGGTACATTTTTTTACGTTCGCGGTGGTGCGGTCGAAATAAAATATTTTGCGGAATTCGGATACCCCTAACGGACTTCAAGATTGCTAAGCCCCAAGATTATTGCCGCACCTATCATCATAACACCGCAAGTCGCATTGATCCGCCCTGAAGACAAACCACCTACCTTCGCTATAACCCGTTCTGAAAGCAGCCCCCAGAAAACGAGTATTGTCCCGTCCACGATCAAATACGTCACGCCCAGAACAATCAACTGAGGCCATATCTCAACCGACGGATCAATGAATTGTGGAAAGAGCGCTGCAAAGAAAACAATAGCGTAGGGATTAGCGCTAGAATTTAGAAATCCTTGAGTGAAGAGATGACCGGCTTGGCCTCGTGCGTTCCCTTGTTCGACCTCTGCTTTCGCAGTATGAAAGATCAATCGAACGCCAAGTCCTACAAGGTATAAGACCCCCAGCCATTTGATGACCATGAAGGCCATAGGTGAAGTAGTGATCAAAGCTGCCAGTCCGAAAGCTGCTGCAATCATCTGGAGAATGTTGGCAGTAAGGTCACCCGCAACAGTTGCCACACTCCGCCTCACGCCAAAGCGCATGGAGTTTGAAATCATCAGCAGTTGGCTGTTGTCTGGCGGTGTAATGAAAAACACCGCCAGCGCCAACAGATAGATCGTGTAGGTTTCAAACGTCATAACTCGCAATCTCTCTTTATATCAGCTTGCAACCTGAGCGGTCCGCTCAAGTACCTTCTGACGACTGGACATCGCATCGCGGTCCAAATAGCACTGCCGAAGATGGCGGTTTCCGGTCGCAAGGTTCACTTCCGTTCGACCATGAAACAGGCGGTAATTGTCAACGATCAACACGTCGCCGGGCTGAAGTCGGAAACGAATAGTGTTGCCTTCGGACCAGACTTCTTCAGCCATTATTTTGCGCGCCCGATAGTATGTATTCAACACCTTGAGGTCCAAGGCGGGCACTTGATCCGCCCTGTTATGAAATCTGACACGGTGAAGTTCGCCGGTTGGCCCAAGTTCTATGAGCGGGCCGTGGTGCTCAAGGATCGCATCTTCGTCAGCATACCGGAATGTCACCGAAGTTTGGGTGAGAATTTCGAAAGCGCCCGGATCGTTTGCTTTGATCTTTTCTGCAATCTGGAACCCGTCAATCAGAAAGCTGTCGCCCCCGTCAGCGGAGTTCTCCAGACAGTGCAGAAAGATGTATCCAGGCCCAGGCAACCGGTAGGGGTTGTCGACATGAGGCTCTAAGGCTCGTCCAGTCATGGAAAGATCATAAGCGTTGGCCATGCTCTTGATATCGGCAATCGTGCCCCAATTTGTTGGCCGGATTGGTCCTATCCTGTCGCAGATTTTCGCCAGATCATCTTTACCGTTACCAATACCGGATACTATGGCGAAGCCAAATTCAGCGATATCATCAATGGCTGCAAGCAAGGCTGCGTCATCTTCCAGAACCGCTGCGCCATCGTGACGGGGTAATGGGTCCAACGTGGTATCCCATAACGTCTTGTTGCCAGCCAGATCATCAGGGAGTTGATGTGTGGCCTGGTGTTTCAGGTCAGGCAGATCATACGTGCATGAGTGGCCATCGTCGAAGGTGATCTGGATCATGTCGTCATTCAGCAACGCATCCGTAATGGTTATGTCGGTCGGCATCAGAGCAACCTCATCAAGTCGATGGCCTGTCGCCGGGTCTTTATTGCTTGGGTCGAAGCTCCGCTCTCGGAGCCAAAACGGGTGGAAACTGTGTTCTGAGCCGTCCGACCATGTGACCTTGAGGGCGTCTTTCGTGTGGGTGATCATGTCTTCCTCCAAAATTTATGAACGAACTCTCGCAAAGATTTGAAATTTCAGAAATCGACATTAAGACTATTTTCGTCTAATATTCGTCAATGTCTGATCTCAATGAACAGTTTGATCCGCTTGAAGGCTTCAGTGCTTCCAACATGCCGACGCTCTTGGGGGCGGCGCTCGACTATCCCGCAGGAACAGTGGTGGACTGGCATAAGCATTTCGCAGCCCAATTGGTATTCGCAGAATTCGGGGTCATGCGGCTCAGGACACAAACGCAATTTGTTTTGCTGCCGCCATCTATGGCATTGTGGGTGCCACCTGACACCCGCCATCGGATCGTGTTGCAGGAACAGGCAGCAATGCGAACAATCTATGTCCGTCCTGACGCTCTGGGCCTCGATAACGAACGATGCAAAACGCTGAATGTATCCCCTCTGCTCCGTGAACTCATACTGGAGGCGTCAGTGATTTCATCACCCAAATTGTATGAAACACCACGGATCCACGCATTGGTTCACCTTCTCATGGAAGAACTGCTGCGCTCGCGCGAGATGCCACTTACATTACCGATGCCAACCGATAGCCGGATTGTGCCAATGGCAAATGCAGCAATGGCCTCACTGACAGATATAGACTCTATTGCAGCTTGGTCAGCGACAGCGCCCGCCAGCCGTAAAACGGTCGAACGTCTGTTCAAGCAAGAAACTGGACTAACCCCAAAATTATGGTTGCGCCAAGCCCGCCTAATGGCCGCGATTGCAGCTCTTTCAGTGGGATCGTCGGTGACGAAAGTTGCACACGATTTAGGCTATTCCACATCCAGTAGCTTTGCCTACATGTTTCGACGGGCGTTAGGAGTGCCGCCGACAGAGTTTCGGAAGAAGCGCTAAATATTAGTGAAAAATTCCGGCTATCGCTGGGCGATGAAAGTTGCGGAATGTCCTTTCGCCACAATTGTAAATTTTCCGGTTACCCATAGTTTTTAAACTAAACCAGACCTTCGTTGTCTGCGCAGCATCGGAAAATGTGGGCTCGCAGCCGCCATTGGAATGTTTTTGATGCATGACCGGTCTGGGAGGGCGAACGACTAAAGCCGCTCGCCCAGTGTTTAGATGTCGACCTTCTCAGAGATGCTCAACGCATCTTCAAGTTCG
>JBLIIB010000371.1:0-3167 GCA_047634795.1 Candidatus Azotimanducaceae bacterium
GCTGAGGGAAACTATCATGTCAACGCCACTCAGTCCCAGTAAACACATGTCCCGTATACAACGAACCCGCAAACAACAGTTGGGCGACAATTTCATCTCCGAAGTTGACCAGGCACTTCGAACGCTCATTGGCATCACCCCTTCTCGAAGACAGAACCCATCGGAACAAATGCCAGCAGGCGATCTCTCTGAGAGAGAACGAAAACTCTCCGGTAAGCTCATGCGCGTGAATCATTGCGGAGAAATATGTGCCCAAGCGTTGTACCGAGGACAGGCGCTAACCAGTAAAAGCGCCACGACACGACAGGTAATGGAACAAGCTGCTGAAGAAGAAGCCGATCACCTAGCATGGTGCGAATCCAGACTTAAAGAACTAGAAACGCGCAAAAGTCATCTAAACCCGGCTTTTTACGCATTTAGTTTCGCCAGCGGCATGGTTTCAGGAATGCTCGGCGACCGAATCAATCTCGGGTTTGTGGCAGCCACTGAGGAACAGGTCGTTAATCATCTGGAAGAACACATAGAGCGTCTGCCTGAAAAAGACGATCGCTCCAAGTCAATTCTCATCAAGATGAAAGCAGACGAAGATCATCACCGCACTAGCGCGCTTGACCATGGCGGAGCTGATTTCCCCAGACCTGCAAAAAAAATCATGACCCTTTTAAGCAAAGCCATGACTAGATCTACCTACTGGATTTAAACGATACAGAGATCATCACGACAGTTCCGCTGCGTCTGCGACACTTCACTAAACCACGCGTTACAACACACCGCCTATAGCAGTTTAACCTGAAACCTCGCGCCACATTCCGTTCTTTAACGATCGTTACTCGCGGACAAACCTCGCTCTTCGTCAAATTTGGCAATAGGCGGGTGATAAATGATCTGCACTCTTACACCTGAAGGATCAAGGCAGTAGAAACTGCGGGCACCGTCCCTATGCGTCCTTGGCTCAGTGAGCATTTTTATATCACTGGACTTCAAGAACTCAAACCATTCATCAATCCGCTCAATTTGATTAATAAAAAACCCAATGTGATCCAATCTACCCGCTTCAACCGGCCCCTCAATTCGATGTAACGCCAGATTATCGCCACCCCCCGAAAGATAGACGTTGTCGCCGTCAGGGCGCCACTCAACTTCCATCCCCAGCAGTTCAGTGTAAAAGTGTTCGGATTCTGCAAACTTGTCCACGAATATCGCGACATGCCGCATGCCATTAGTCTTTCCCGGTCGATTCATTCCACAATCTCATAGTCATGAGTAATATTGACACCACCTCGACCCAGCATAATCGAGGCCGAGCAGTACTTTTCTGCGGACAAATCGATCGCACGCTTCACCTGCGATTCCTTTACCCCCTGGCCAGTGATGACAAAGTGTATATGAATGTCCGTGAAAACACTGGGGACATCATCAGCGCGCTGCGCTTCGACCTGAGCAACACAGTCAGTTACCGGTTGACGCGCCTTTCTCAGTATTTTCATGACATCAAACGCGGTGCACCCACCCATCCCCATTAGCATCATCTCCATGGGCCGAACGCCGATATTACGGCCTCCCTCCGACTCGGGTCCATCTATTACAACCGTATGCCCACTACCCGATTCCGCCAGGAACGTAACATCATCAATCCATCTAATACTTGCTTTCATTGATACTGTGTCTCTTAGTTATTTTCTAATGACGCGGAGCAAAATCGTGTTGATGATCATCCGGCCAGTCTGTTTTTTGGGGCAAAAAAGCATAACACAAGCCTACGCCGATTCTTTCCCAAGCTTGTAATGCCGTCTTGCGGGACGTAACCTATCTTTGAGCAAAAAAATTTTAATTTCCCATGGTACATTTAACGCTTAATTCACCTTCCTTCAGCAATATGGAAGAGTTTCTCGCCGCAGCGCACAAGCGCCGCTACCCTCGTGGTAGCACCATCATTTTTGCCGGCGAGAAAAGCGATTCAATCTACTACATCACTCAAGGTTCGGTAACCGTGATCATCGAAGATGAAAACGGACGAGAAATCATCGTAGCGTACCTCAATGAAGGCGACTTCTTTGGTGAGATGGGCATGTTCGGTGAAGGAACACGCTCAGCATGGATCAAAGCAAAAACCGAATGCGAAGTTGGTGAGCTAGGCTATCAAAAGTTCGTCGAGATCAGTCAAAAAGACTCCGGCATACTCTTCGAATTAGCCAATCAAATGGCCGACAGGCTAGCCAAGACAACCAAGAAGGTCGGTGACCTCGCCTTTCTGGACGTGACAGGTCGCGTGGCCCGGGCACTACTGGATCTGTGCAAAGAGCCGGACGCGATGACTCATCCCGACGGCATGCAAATCAAAATTACTCGCCAGGAACTCGGCAGGATCGTCGGCTGCTCCCGGGAAATGGCAGGCCGAGTATTAAAAACGCTCGAAGAGCAGGGGCTGGTTTCAGTCTCAGGCAAAACCATGGTGGTAACAGGTACTCGCTAATCATTCAGTCCCTACCGGTTGATAGAACTTCTAGATAAAACGACTAAATAGAACGACTAAATAGAACGACTAACTCGATAGTAAGCCAAACGCTCGCAGCACAATCACCCGCCATAAAATCAAAAGAACAATTCGGACAACGCCAAACCGGGGTCGCCCGCACGCATAAATGTTTCTCCCACAAGAAACGCATATACGTTGTTATCTTTCATCCGCATCACATCCGCATGGTTGCGGATTCCGCTTTCTGTCACCACTAGCGTATCTTCCTTGATACGACTCAGCAGTGAAATAGTTGTGTCCAGATCAACATCAAATGTTTTTAAATCGCGGTTATTAATCCCAATCATGCCGGGATTCAAAGTAAGAGCTTTGTCCAGTTCAGCGCCATTATGAACTTCGACCAGGACATCGAGTCCCATCGAACGTGCAAGCTCATAAAGATGATGCATCTTTTCGATATCAAGTACCGCAGCGATAAGCAAAATACAATCCGCACCTAAACAGCGGGATTCATATACCTGGTACTCATCAATAACAAAATCTTTGCGCAGGACCGGCAGTGTCGAATGTTGGACCGCTTGCCTAAGATATTCATTTGCACCCTGAAAAAAGCTGACCTCCGTCAAAACGCTCAAACAAGCCGCCCCACCTCGCTCGTAACTAGCCGCTATTTCGGCTGGATTGAAGTTTT